>CAZMSE010000036.1:0-30813 GCA_964568865.1 uncultured Saprospiraceae bacterium | reverse complement strand
TGGGGTAAAAGGTATGCTGAATGGGCGTTCAGGCCAATTTTTTTAAGGCTTCCTTGATGAAGTGTTCCAGACCCATATCTGGTTCGGTCAACTCAGGCATTGTTTTAAAAACCTGTTCGATGGAAGGTTTGGCAAAACCAAGGGCAATCAAAGCCGACATGGCCTCAGCCTTTAACGTTTGGTGTTTTGAAGCAACCATAGAAGTCCCATCATAGGTGGCTTCTTTGGAGACCTTGTCATATAAATCGATGAGAATTCTCTGTGCTGTCTTAGGACCAACCCCTTTAATTTTTCGGAAAACCAATTCATCGCGACCAGCTATAGCTTGACGGATGGACTCCGGCTCAAGCGATGATAAAATCAATCTGGCTGTATTGGGGCCGACCCCATTAACCGAAATCAAGTGAATAAATAGTTGGCGTTCTGCTTCAGTGGAAAAGCCATAAAGGTAATGACCATCCTCTTTGATGATTTGATGGGTCAATAACCGAAGATCTTCTCCTTCGGCCAATTGTCCGTAGGTAAACAGACTGATAAAGATTTGATAAGCAACCCCATGGGTTTCAAGAACCACAAAAGTGGGGTGCCTTTCCAATAGTTTACCTCGGATTGAATAAATCATAAAGCTGTAAAGCTAAACGCAAAATTACCCAAATATTAATAAAATCATTAATATGATTAGGGTTATTGCATTAGAAATTGTCCTTAGCGGCTTGAACAATGGGGGCATTTAGGAGAAGGCTAACCAATTCGTCAAATAGATTTCTTCTGACGGAAAAGTTTAACTCGGCAAAGGATACAAGAAATCGATGAACACAGACCTACCCAAGGGTTTACTTAGCTAAGGTAGATGTGGCTCGCAGGAGCTCGTATCTCGACGACTGTGGTCACCGGGACGCTCCTAAATTGCGACGTCAATCGCAATTTGCCAGCTTTACTGGCCGGAGTTCATATTTCGGTTCACTGCGACAAAAGCCACTTCGTATGGCTTTTGTTATGTTCAATCAAAACATTAACTGACCAAAGTTCCCAATTGTTCTCCACGTATGATACGACCAAAATTTTCCGGTTGGTTGACATCAAACACAATGATGGGTATATGATTTTCTTTGCATAGGGTAAAAGCCGTCATATCCATGACTTTCAGACCTTTGGAAATGACTTCATCAAAGCTCAATTTTTCAAAACGGGTTGCATCAGGATGTTTTTCCGGATCTTTAGAATAAATACCATCCACACGAGTTCCTTTAAGAATTACATCAACATTTAATTCACTGGCTCGTAAAGCAGCGGCAGAATCGGTGGTGAAATATGGATTTCCGGTTCCAGCAGCAAAAATGATTACACGACCTTTTTCCAAATGTCGCATGGCTCTCCGGCGAATATAGGGTTCAGCAATTTGGCGCATTTCAATGGCGGTAATCAGACGTGTGTAAACGCCAATCATTTCAAGCGCACTTTGTAGCGCCATGCCATTGATACAAGTGGCCAACATTCCCATGTAATCCCCCTGAACCCGTTCAATCCCTGATCCTTCACCATCCATTCCACGAAAAATGTTTCCGCCACCAATGACTACAGCCAATTGCACTTTATGATCAACGGCCATTTTGATTTGATGTGCATAATATTGCAACATTTTGGGTTCGATTCCATAGGCTTGTTTTCCCATCAGCGCTTCTCCGCTTAGTTTCAGCAGAATTCTGTTGTATGCTTTCATGAATTGTCTTGATTGTTTATTTCAAATCAAAAGGTTTGGGAATATTTTTTTTGCAAAATGCCAAAAAAAAGGCGAATGAAACATCATTCGCCTTTTTTTTTTTCACTATCCAAGTTTTACGTGTTTAAATCCTGTTGCAGTGAGGTCCTTGTCAAAGCCTTTCAAATAGGAGGCTATGGTTAGGTTCCCGTCTTTTACAAATTGTTGATGGAGTAGAGTATTTTCTTTATAGAATTTTTCAAGTTTACCTAAAGCAATCTTTTCTAACATGGCTTCCGGCTTTCCTTCTGCGCGGGCTTGTTCTTTTCCAATTTCAATTTCTTTTTCAATTACACTGGGATCTACATCACCTTTGTCCAGTGCGATAGGTTTCATCGCTGCAATCTGCATGGCGACATCTTTACCTGCGTCTGTAAATTGATCTCCTGCCTTATTCAAGCCCACCAATACTCCAGCTTTATTGCCCATATGAATGTAAGATTCGACTTGAGCAGCTTCCAGTTTTTCGTAATTGGTCAGTTCAATTTTTTCACCAATGGCAGCTACCATGTCCGTGATTTTATCACCAATGGTGACCGAACCATCATAAGGTAAAGCCAAAAGCGCTTCCAGTCCGGAGGGGTAATTTTCAAGTGCTATATCAGCAATTTTTCTGGCAGTCTGGACGAAGTCTTCATTTTTTGAAACAAAATCCGTTTCACTGGACAATTTGATCACCACACCTTTTGACTTTGCACCGTTGACTTTTGCAATTACGGCACCTTCCTTTGCTTCCCGGTCAGCCCTTTTAATTGAAAGTTTTTGTCCTTTCTTACGAAGGATTTCAATCGCTTTTTCAAAATCACCTTCGGCCTCCGTGAGGGCTGCTTTGCAGTCCATCATACCGGCACCGGTGGAATCCCTTAAATTTTTTACGTCAGCTGCAGACAATGTGAAACTCATATGTTTTTTAAATTAGATTGATAAAAACGTGGTTGCTCTTAAGCGGTTGCCTCTTCTTCTTTTACTTCGGCGTTTCTTTCTTCCAATCCTTCTTTAATGGCTTGTACCATGTAAGAAGTGATCAAAGCAATGGATTTGGAGGAATCGTCATTGGCAGGAATTGGAAAATCCACCAAGGTAGGATTGCTGTTGGTATCCACCATGGCAAAGGTTCTGATGCCAAGGCTATCGGCTTCATCAACGGCAAGGTGTTCATTCAGAATGTCAACGATAAATACCGCAGAGGGTAAACGATTCAAATTAGCCACACCACCCAATACTCTTTCCATTTTGTCTTTTTCGCGACTCAGGGTTAAACGTTCTTTCTTGGTAATGTTGGTTACATTCTGGTCCGTCAGCATCCGCTCGATGTTATTCATTTTTTTAACAGAACGACGAATGGTGGCAAAATTGGTCATCATTCCACCTAGCCAACGTTCTGTTACATATGGCATATTCACGCTTCGGGCAGCTTGAGCAACGATTTCGCGGGCTTGTTTTTTAGTAGCCACAAACATGATCTTCTTACCTGATTTGGCAATTTGTTTCATGGCAGCTGCAGCCTTGTCCAGGCACTCCGCGGTACGGTTTAAATCAATCAGGTGAACACCTTTATGTTCCTTAAAGATATACTGACGCATTTTTGGATTCCATTTCTTGCGCAAATGTCCGAAGTGAACATTTGCTTCCAATAACTGCTGATAGTTAGGTTTTTCCATACTCTATGATGATTCGTTGGATGTTAAAAAAATAAATTAACGTTTACTGAACTGAGATCTACGACGTGCCTTGCGCAAACCGAATTTTTTGCGTTCAACTTCACGGGCATCCCTGCTTAAAAATTTGCGGTCTTTCAAGGGTTTGCGAACTTCTGCGTCAATTTTACACAAAGCTCTCGATATAGCCATACGGATAGCTTCTGCCTGTCCCTTAAGCCCGCCACCAGATACGGTAGCACTGATGCTGAAGCTTTGGTCCATCGCTGCGGTTTGAACCGGGTCCATCACTTTTTGTGCAATGTCTTTGACTGGAAAGTATTCCGTAAGTTGTCTTTCATTAATGGTGATTTCCGTGGTGCCTGCATTTCCTTTCCGTAAATAAACACGGGCAACTGCGGCTTTTCTTCTTCCAATGGCGTTAATGATTTCCATAGATTAGATTGTAAATGGTTCAGGTTTTTGAGCGGCATGTGGATGATCTGCACCCTCATAAACAAATAGTTTTCGATACATGGCATCCCCCAGTTTGCTTTTAGGCAACATTTTGCGAACGGCTATTTCTAAAATTCGGTTAGGGTGTTTAGCCAATATTTCTTTTGGAGAAGAAAGCTTTTGACCTCCGGGATATCCACTGTAGGTTTGATAAACTTTGTCATCCATTTTTTTGCCGGTAAAGCGAACCTTAGCAGCATTAACAATAATGACATTGTCACCGCAATCCATATGCGGAGCAAAAGAGGTTTTGTGCTTTCCCATGAGCAAATGGGCAACCCTGGAAGACAAACGTCCTACCACTTGTCCTTCTGCATCAATGACATGCCATTTCCGGTCGATTTTACCTTCCTTGGCATACTGCGTTTTTAAACTTAAAGTTTTCACTGTTCTGCAATTTTTTATTCTGCTTTCTTTTAAAGCGGGCACAAAGGTAAACGGATTGACCATTCCGTGTATGGAATTTGACAAAAAAAATTGTAAATTATTTGCTAAGTCCTTGAAAAACAAGCAAAATTTTGCTTTGCTCAAAAAATAGATAGTGAAATTGAGCCTCATGGATTTGGAATTCCAGAATCTCCATCTCTCCAGCAAACCTAATAGAGCGCGATGGGTCATTATTGACTGTACTCGAACAGATTCTTTTATCTTCGCAGTTTAATCAATGCCAATGGATAAAGTTAGGTTGGGAATTACCTGTGGGGACATCAACAGCATCAGTCTTGAAGTCATTTTAAAGGCACTGCGCAATGAAATGATTTACAAAAACATCATCCCGGTGCTCTACGGAAATGTCAAAATTGCTTCATATCATAAAAATATCGCTCAGCTGGATGCATTGAGTTTCAATATCATTGGACAAAGTGAACGGCCTCGTCCCGGGAGATTGAACCTCATCAACTGCTGGAATGATAATATCACCATTTCGCTGGGAAAAGCGAGTCCCGATGGAGGTAAATATGCAAAGCTTGCATTGGATAAGGCATTAGAGGATCTTCAAAAAAATGAATTGGACGCATTGGTTACCGGCCCTATACACAAGCATTCCATGCGAATGGCAGGGTTCGAGCATTTGGGCCATACAGGTTATCTTAAAGAAAAAGCAGGATCAAAGGATTGCCTGATGTTCATGGTATCCGATAATCTGCGTATTGGAGTGGTGACTGAACATGTTCCCTTGTCACAAGTTACCCAATACATTCGCAAGGAAACCATATTGAGTAAACTGAGGATCATGGAAACCTCCCTCATCACTGATTTTGGAATCGAAAAACCTCATTTGGCAGTTCTGGGTCTTAATCCACATGCCGGGGAGGAAGGTTTGTTGGGGTCAGAAGATGAGGAAATCATTCGACCTGCCATCATAGAAGCTAAAAAATCAGGCATGTTCGTTTCAGGACCTTATCCGGCGGATTCATTTTTTGGAAGGGGAATGTTCAATAAATTCGATGGAATTCTGGCCATGTATCATGATCAGGGATTGATTCCCTTCAAAACCATTGCACAACAAGAAGGGGTAAACTATACGGCTGGATTGCCTTTTGTAAGGACATCTCCCGGGCACGGTACAGCTTTTGACCTTGCCGGAAAAAATGAAGCTGATTCAGGCTCCATGATGAATGCCATGTTGATGGCAAAAGATATCGTATATCAGAGAAAAGGGTATCGTGAAATGAGAGAAAACGTACTCAGAAAAAGGCCAAAGCTATCAGAAGAAATGAGCGAGTAGGTTATTTCACTCTATTATCATTCGTCTCGGTTGAGATTGGTTTATTCAATCCGACAACTTTGGCAATGCAAAGTTATAGGTTTCTTTTAATACCACTTCTTTTTTGCTTCCTGGATTTACCTTTCTTGGTGGTTTTTTTAAATTCAGATTTTAACTCTGCTTTTTTGGGCGATAAAGGCAATATGGATTTGACTAAATAGCCCATGGCCAATGCATCCTTTTCAAATGCCGGTGTACTGGCCAATACAGGTTCAACGACCAGTGGCTCTGGCTCATCCAGTAAATCCAAATTGTATTTTTCAATCAAACGGATCAGTCGTTCCGGATAATTAGGATCAGTTGCATACCCACAACGTTTGAGTCCATAGGCCCAAGCCTTGTAGTCGTTTTTGGGTAAATTGAACAACTCTTTGTAGCGTGGACGGTATTTAATAAAATCTGAATGGTCATAATAAGAATCCATTGCAGTGGAATAGGATCTGAAACATGAAAATATGATGTTTCCTAAGCTGTCTTTGTCATCGTCTTTGTATTGGTAAGTCTCACCAGTCCAATTGGATTTACATTTAATACCAAAATGGTTATTGGCATTTATCGCCAATTCACTTTTGCCGGATTGTGATTCATGCAATGCTTGAGCCATCTTGATACTCGCCGGAATTCCGGTCCTTTGCATTTCTTCTATGGCCATCCACTTAAACTGTTCAATATACCGTTCCTGAACGGTAACCGGGCGGGTGGACATTAAAGAAAAAGCAGCCACCAAAACCAAAAAGGTTCTCATAAAAATCTTGATGGAGGGTAAATGCTTCATAAAAGAATTGCTTTGTCTTTTCCATCACAAAAATAATACCAATTTTGAATTTACCAAAGGGGAGATAATATATATAACAATGATATACAGTTATATATATAGAACATTTATTTTTAATATGTTATTTTTGATGCAATTCGAGCCCCTGGTTGAGGTGCCTCCATTCGTGTTCGATGAGGATACGGATCGCGTCTTTTAAGGAATATTGAATGGAGTGGTTGGCCGGAGAATGGATGAAAGCGTTTTGTTCAAGTAAAGCTTGACTTGCCTTGATGTATTCTTTAAGCCTTTGCTGTTCAATGTTGAACTGGTTTAAAAGGTCATCCTCTTCTTGCCATAATTCAGGCTCCCATACTGCGAAAGTTTTGCTTTTTTGATTCCGGTTTCGCGATACCCCACGCAATATCCATTGACCAATCCACTTACCCAGTATTCTCTTTAGGAAAAAAGTCCTGGGAAGTTTGCTGTCTGCCTGCAATTGCTCAAAAATTGGGAAATAACTGGCATTCACCACCATCAGGTGCTTGAGGTTATCGGCTATGCTCCATTGGCCATTAGGCCTGTGGTTTAATTGCTTTGGGTCCAATGCTGCCCAGTTTTCATGGACCAAGCGCGAAATGTGATCCATTTCGGCAATGGCATTTTCAATAAATGTTTTGTAATCTTCCACCAATCGTCTATTTCGATTTCCATTTAATGTTGCATCCCATGCTGGGATATTGAACTGGGTTGGGTAATTCTCCAGACAAAACAAGGGACAATGCTTCCCTTAAGTCCTTCCCATTCACGGGAATATCTGATTGTGGTCTGCTTTCATCCATCCGACCCCGGTACACCAATATCTTGTTTCGGTCAAATAAATAAAAGTCGGGTGTACAGGCTGCATCATAGGCTTTTGCTACTTCCTGGCTTTCGTCATATAAGTAGGGGAATGGAAATTGTTTCTCTCTGCCCAACGCTTTCATTTGCTCGGGTCCATCTTGAGGATATCCTTCAACATCATTCGAACTGATGGCCAGGACACAAACGTTCTGCTTTTGAAAATCCCTGGCCAATCTTAGGACTTCTTCCAAAACATGAATGACATAGGGACAATGGTTACATATGAACATGATGAGGTAAGCATCAAAATCAGCCTGTTCCGAAAAAGCAAAATTCTCGCCAGTAATGGTATCCGGTAAAGTAAAGTCGGGTGCCAATGTACCCAATGCCAGCATGTTGGATTCTGTTCTAGCCATGGAATTACTGAATTATTTTATTAACTAACATCTGTTAGGATTTAGATATCACTGGATCTAAAGCTAAGGTTTAGATTCCCGGACAATGATTTACATTGCGAATGTAATCCAATAATCCTGCTTCTAAGACTGTATCAGCTCCTTCAAAGGGAATTATGGCCATATGGTCAAATTGCTTTATCTGTGTAGACCAAATGGGATAAGACGAAGGTTTATATGACCAGTGCCACTGTTCTTCCTGAAATCCGAATGGCCTTTCAGGATTGAATGCATTGTAGGTTTGGCAAAACCCAAAGGAGGATGCATGTTGGTTTAGCCATTGGTAAGTCAGTTGGCCGGATTCGGTATTAAAAAAATCAGGTTCAACGGAATTAAGATCAATTTCAGTCCCCCAATGATGCCTGGAAAAACCCGGTGGAGCGGTATACTCCATGATTTTTTTGGCCTTGACCAGGGGATCCATAAGTATGTTGGTAGTTTCCAGTTTATCGGAAGAATTACCTGCATACCATTTGGATTCCCATAATTCTTTCTGTTTTTCAAAACTGCGAAATGCGGAGACGATGAATAAATGAATTCCATCCGCTGCGGCTGCTTCGCGCATTCTCAAAAATGCAATGTAAACTTCCAATTGCAAATACATTTTACCATTACCGCCCTCACTTTCAAATTCAATAAAACCATCCCGTTTGGTCGGATCAAACGCTCCACACATCAAAGCAAGATCAATTGTAACCATGTATTTGTTTTTAATGGCTTTTGGTCAAAATTTATTAATTCAACTAACGTTCGTTAGCATCAGAATTCGGTTTGAATCAAGTTTTTAAGTTTTTCCCGACGTTGTGCTTCTTCCATTTTGATTACATCTTCCAATGTGGCTTTGCGTTCTACTGTTTTCGAGTAACTTCCTGTATTGTCAAATAAATAATACAAGTTGGTGAGCCACTTGCTGGTGTCAGGTTCCTGTGAAGGCGAAGTCACATATTCTTCGACGATAGGGATCCCCAGGATATATGGAGAATTATCCATCAGGTAACTCAATTTTGCATGCGCATTTTTCAAAGTGGCATAGCTTCCGTAATTCTCAAGTTTCAGGCATTCGGTGGGTTTGATGGTATAGGATGTCCAACCACGATAATTGGGAAGTGCTTTATCAACGGGCAAGGCAGCCAATAAATACAATTGACCGGTCTTGGCCGTCCAACCAAAAATGAGTCCTGCCGGTGGACCGTTGGGAGTGACACCTATAGAGTCCAGAAACTGGTAAACCTTGGGTAAGTTCTTGGCATAAAATTGAGGAATTTTGGCGTTGACGACCACGTCCATGATGCCAAAATAGTGGCGCTCGCTAAAGGGTGTTTTTTGAATACCAAAATCTGTTTGAACGAGTTTTTCGATATAGTTTTTAATTCCCTCCAGATCTGCTTGCAAGAGCTGATCCAATTTGGATTTCATCCCAAAGTAAAATCCCCTTTTGATAAAATCAATACGACCAGGTGTCCGGGCATTTAATTTAACATAAAGGCTTTTTTTACCTTCGGGGACAATTTGCCAACTTAAAAACAAATCGGATGGCAATTTGTCAGCTTTTAATCTTGCGGTGACCAGGCTGTCAAAAAAGGATTCCTTGAGCTCAAGATGACCTTTCCCCAGTTTCTCACTTTCAAAACTGAAATTGGCTCCGATGTAGTATTCGCGGCCGCCTTTCTGCATTTTGAACTCCGGATCATCTTTTCCCCAACTGACCCATTTGCTCCATTCTTTGATGTCATTGATGGTGATATAGGCCATTTTATATGGGCCCTCAATTTTGACCTCACTGCTAAACAAATAACTGGCCGGGTTTAAGAAACATGCCCCCAGGTAAACCAGGGTCAGGAGAATCAACACGCCGACCACAATCCAAACTTTTGAGAATGTTTTTATCATGACTGCAAAATTACAGTTTAGAACCCTCTTTTGGTTTGTTTGTTTATAGCTTTACGCTTCATTTACAAATTACCATTTCGCTATGAAATTTAATAAGCTGTTGAGCAATCGTTGGATCCTCTTCTTATATGCGGCGAGTCATTTGATTTTCAATGACCTGAAAAGTCAGTACGATCCCTATATGACCATTCGTATGGACGTGATTTATCTGGCTTCTGATGATCTTGAAGGCAGAGAAACAGGGACTCGCGGAGAGGAGATGGCTGCCGAATACATAGCCTACCGGATGCAAAAAATTGGTTTGCAAGCCAAAGGAACAGAACAATGGTTTTATCCTTTTAATTTTTCTACCAATCCGCATGGTGGGGCTTTGAAAGATGGTAAAGGTCGAAATGTTGTGGGTTTTCTCAATAAAAAAGCAAAGAAAACCTTGGTGATAGGTGCTCATTATGACCATCTGGGTTATGGTGCTCCGGGCTCTTTGGCACCCCAATCTAAAGCCATTCACAATGGTGCCGATGACAATGCCAGCGGTATCGCCGCCATGTTGTGGTTGGCCGAACAATTGAAAACAGATAAAAATATCAAATTTAACATTCTCTTCATAGCATTTTCAGGAGAAGAAATGGGACTATTGGGTTCTAAAGCCTTTATGGAAAATCCCACCATCCCCAAAGAGTCTATGTTGGGTATGATCAACATGGATATGGTTGGCCGCCTGAACGAGGAAAAAACCATTGCCATCAGCGGTGTTGGTACAGCAACAGAGTGGCGTGAATTATTGGATAAAAGTAAAATGCCTGGCTTTAATTTTAATTACAGTGAGGGAGGCATTGGTCCATCGGATCATACCGCATTCTATTTGAAAAGTGTTCCTGCCATCCATTTTTTTACTGGTCAGCATCACGATTATCATAAGCCTTCAGATGACAGCCCACTGGTGAATTATGAGGGCATTTACCAAATAGGTGAAACCATTTGGGGACTGTTGATTCATTTATCAAAGAACCCTGTTTTGAATTTTCAAAAAACCAAAGATGAAAACAAACAACAGGCGGCTGCATTTAAAGTGACCATGGGTGTGATGCCTGACTACGTATATTCTGGTGAAGGCATGCGCATCGATGCGGTATTGGACAACCGTCCTGCTCAAAAAGGGGGATTGATGGATGGAGACATTATTTTGCAGATTGGTGAATTTCCTGTCAAAGACGTGTATGCCTATATGGAAGCGTTAAGTAAATTTGAAAAAGGACAATCCGTTGAAGTTAAAGTGAAAAGGAAAGAAGAAATCCTGGTAAAAACGGTCACCTTTTAATTTTCAGAATTTAGGGCAGAAAAATTTTTATTTTTTCCAATCTCCCGTCTGGCCATTTCAACAGCATGTAAAAAAAGCCACACCATTCCTGTGGTAAGTCATAAGGAAGTCTGACATTGGCAGAATTGATCAATACCCTTCCATCAGGGCGGTAAAGTGCCATCTGACTTACAAACGTTTGTTCGCAGTCGGATACTAACGCACGTTTGTTTACATCAAACGAACCGCAAGTTTCCTGACTATTTTTAAAATGAACAATATTTGAAAAATGGTCGGTTGAATCAACGGTATATCGGATACGGTAATAACTATTGGAAAAAGAATTAAGTGGATCCCTAAGTGAAGTTTCGTCAAATTTTAACAGTTGAAAATCTTTGAATATTCCGTCATCCTGAGCTTTTTGTAACACCGCTTGGTCGTAACAAATACTTTGTGGAATTTCCCATTCTAAAACGAATTCTCCAGAGCTCACGGTCCCATGGAGTTTAATTTCACAAAGATCCAAGAGAAAATCAAGGTACATGACAAACAATCCATTTCGTATGTCGGAGCCCAGAATGGTTCCAGAAGGTAAAAAAGGATAAACTCCCCAAGCTCCTGCATAACCTTGACTGTAGTCGGTATTCCCGGGTTCTGTGTCATAATAGGCTACAATGGATGGTCTGAGCGGGTCTTCACAATTGAAAACGACCACACCGTCGTGGTAGTAACTCACATATGCATAGTTTCCGTGGAAATAAGGATTGTGCGCAATGCTGGCTGTATCCACCGGTGCTTCATGGGCTGATCTGAACAATTGAACAATTTTAGGTTGAGTTCGATTTTTAACATCCACCATTTTCAAACTGGTGTTGTGCGTTTCATCAGTCCAAATCAAATATTGCCCATTTTCATGCAACCAAGAGCTGTGATTGTAGCCCTGTTGAGTATAACTATTGATAGAAGATAATTCAGTAAAATTCCCGTTGGGCAGAATACGGTAAATGTAAAAACCGTTGTACCCATGAGAGCAAAAAGCGGTGTCATTCCGGACGAACAAATCGTGGACATAATTACCTGGAAGGTCAATTTTTTTAATCAATATGGGTTTGGCTGGATTCGATAATAAATCCATCATGATCAGGTCAACGGGCCCTGTGCTGTCTTGACTCCCGGCCAGATAAAGATGAGACGTACTGGTATCCACAAACAACATATGGGCTTTGAGAAATACACTAAAATCTCTTTGTTTAAACGAAATCGAATCGGGAGATGTCCCTAAATCGAAGACCGTCAAACCTTCACTTTCAGCATCGGTAATGGCATACAAGTAATGTTGGTAGGTTTTGAATTCTCGCCAAATGGTGCGTGTTCCGCCACTGAAGCTAAAAACTCGTTTGATCGAATCCGGATTGGTTACTTCAAAAAACAAGACGCTGTCCAAGGTGCCGATTACGGCGATTTCCCGACCATCCTCATAGGCATAACCCCAAACGTCGTTATAGGCGATGCCACTGATTTCTGCTAAAGAATCATCATCATAGCGTGAGGCTAATACCATATTTTTGCTTTGCTGAGCAAATGACATTAGCTGCAAGCCAAAGATTCCATAAAAAACCATTAAGACTATACGAATCAACATTTTACAAATATAAAAACGATACAAGTATGAAAGGGAAGGAAATATTGCAAAAAGATCCACGGATGCGTACTTTGATAGAAAGCGTACCTGAAGATCAACTGCATATACCGGGTCAGAAGCAAGATATACGGGAGTATTTGGTAGGCTCTATTATGAGCCAACAGCTTTCTGTAAAAGTAGCGCGGGTGATTCATCAGCGATTTCTGGATTTGTTTGAAGGCAAATTTCCGCCCAATGCTGAAATTTTACATACACCGGATACCACTTTTAGGAATATTGGCTTATCTGCACAAAAGACAGCATACGTTAAAAACATAGCAAGCTTTTTTGAGCAGCATCCGGAACACACTGATGAATGGAAGGGTGTTTCCGATGAGGAGGTGATTAAGCGGTTGACACAAATTAAGGGTGTTGGTCAATGGACGGCAGAAATGGTACTGATGTTTGGTCTGTGCAGGGAAGACATTTTTTCAGCTGGAGATTATGGCATTCAGGTCGCTATGAAAAAACTTTATAAACTCAATCTGGAAGGTAAAGCGCTTCAACATAAAATGATTACTCTCGCCCAAAAATGGAAACCTTACCGTTCTTTGGCATGCTTCTATTTATGGGCATGGAAGGACACAAAATAATGATTATGCATTTTTCAATACACGAGATAATGCTTCAAAGACTTTCTGAAAGCTTTCTTTAATTTTTGTGTATAGGCTACTCACTTTTTTTATACACCTTCACCGTTGCAATTCTTTTCGTTGTACTTAAATTTATTAGATAAAAACCATCTGGAATTTGGAGATCTAATTTCAAACTTTCTTTATGATAACCCTGTGATTTCCTCTCATTTTTGATGAATTGTTGTACTTTTTTTCCTGATAAATCCACCAAAGTAATGTTTATTTCTTCATCCTTATTCAATTCGTATTCGATGGTTATCTCGGACAAAATTGGATTGGGGTAAAGAAGAACTGCATTTGTTTCATCCTCTTGATCCAATACACCTACATTTAATTTTGGAAGAACTCTTGCAAGTGTAAAATCAACTCTGTAATTGATATAGCTGCTGCCCCCCAAAATTAATTTTTCATCTGCTTGAAGGGCTAACGAGGAAAGTATGTCATCTTCAGGACCAACGGATAGTATTGCAATTCCGCGATCGCCAAAACTTGCATCCAATTGACCATCAGGAGTGATTCTGGAAAGAGCGAATTCATAAGTATTGTTGAGTATGCAGGTTCCACCAACGATTATTCTACCGTCCATGAGCAATTCGACATCAGCAGTTTCATTATAGTTGTTATTGATATCAATGATCAATATGCCATCTCCCGAGAAATTATTATCCAGATTGCCATCAGGCAGTATTCTGACTAATGCAAAATCATTGTTCATGCCATTAAACGCATCACCTGCAAGGATGATTTTTCCATCCCCCTGAACTTTTATTGCTTTAATGGCTTCATTACCGGCCGGACTAAGATCTATGTTTAGTTTTCCAGTTTTGTTAAATGTTTGATCCAGATTGCCCTGAGCCGTTAGCCGGATGACGGCAAATTGAGTTTCATGATTGGCCCCTTCTGTAAAGCCACCGACTAATATTTTTCCATCCTTCTGAAGGGCTATAGCATGTGCTTCGTCGTTCCCTGTGCCAAAAGCTATGATAATTTTTCCATCCGCACTAAAACTATTGTCCAGATTTCCATTAGGCAAATATCGGGTCAGTAAGAAATCATAATTTTGACCATTGTAAGAGTAGCCGGCAACGATTATTTTATTATCAGCTTGAACCGCCATGCAAATGCCATCATCATCAAAGTTACCAACGTCAGTGTTGACCCTTCCATTGGTGCCAAATGATTCATCTAGCCTTCCGTCCGTGTGGTATCTGATTATGATAATCTCATCATTTTTCGTTTTCGTTTTTTGAATTCCAAGCTGGACGATTTTCCCATCGGACTGAAGTGCTATACTCTTACATTCAAGATTTGCACTATATAGAAAGCTTTGCGCAATTCCATCTGTGTTATAGGTTGTGTCAGGTAACCCATTCTGTTTCATTCGGGTGGTAACCATGCCCAGGGTAGTATTTGAGTTACTTGTGCCACCCGCGATGATATTTCCATTGGTTTGAAGGGTCAAGTCATTGACAAAGGAATGAACTTGATAAAGTTCCTGTAAGCTGATCCCATTTGTACCAAAACTTGGATCCAAACTTCCTGCTTTAGAATACTTCAATAAAATTCCGCTATTGGCTAATTCACCAGATTGCCCCCAAACGACCAAACTTCCATCCGTTAAAATAATGACGGAACGACCCTGATCAGTTCCAAAATAATTTGTGGTTAATTTTCCATCTCCGGAAAAAGTTGGATCAAGGACTCCCGATGAAGTATAACGAACCATTGCAATGTTCCATATGTTATCGGACATTCTTGCAGTGCCAATGCCAATGATTTTTCCATCATTTTGGACCTTTACATCACTTGCCTCTGAGGAGATATTCCCAAGTTGGGTGATTGCTATTCCATCCTGATCAAAGCTCGAATCCAGATTTCCAGAACTTAAATATCTGACCGTTGCAAAACTTAATTTTTGATTACCATCTTCAGTGGAACCTGTGACCAATATTTTCCCATCTGATTGAATCGCAATTCCTGATGCTATGTCATCAAAATTGTTTATGTCTGTTATGGCAACACCATCCAAATTAAAACTATTGTCTTTCTTACCCGTTCCATTGAGTTTCACCACAATAAAATCTCTATAAAAGTTGTCGTCGAGATTATATCCACATATATAAATACTACCGCTTGAAGCGATGATCATTCCAGTGCAGAATCCATTTGTGCCGCCTATGTCAATCGTGGTGATTCCATTTATACCAAATCCGGTATCGAGATTCCCTAAATTTGTAAGCCGCATGGCAACAATATTGTGATTAACAGGCGAGTCAATACCTCCTGATGCCACAATTTTTCCATCTGTCTGAATGGCCAATGCATTAATGGTGGAAGAAGATGTCATTCTGATGATTCGATAACCGATTGTATTGAAACTTAAATCCAACTGGCCACTGGGAAGGAATCTCAAGATTATGGAATGGAACATAGCTCCTTCTGATACATCTCCTGCGACAACAATATTTCCATCCGGTTGAATCGCAGCTGTAGCTGCAAAAACGGAATAGTTTCCTGGCAATGGACCAAAGTTTGATACACCTTGTTTTCCAAAGCTTTTGTCCAATAGGCCATTTGCATGGTATCTGGTAAATGTAATCGATTTATCCAAACCCACCTCTGAATTTGAAACAACCATAAATTTACCGTCACCTTGCCTAAATGTAGCTTGGAGTAAATTCCTCGATTTCCCAATAGTGGAATGGACTATACCGGTTTTGTTAAACGATGTGTCAAAAACGGCCATTTGGGACAATCCCTTGAATGTCAACAGTATTAAAATAACCCAAATGCTGAATGTCTTACTTTTCATTTCTCAATGATTATATTTTACCCTTAGAATTAAGTTGAACTCAAATTTGATGGATATCAATCATTAAGGAAATGACCTTCATCAGGCAATGCAGTGATTCTAGTATTTTGATATAGTCTGTTCATAATTGACTTTGATAGGTCCTAAATGCATCATTGAATTATGCGTTAGCCGGGCATTTGCTTTTGACTCCTTGGGTTCGAATGCTGCCATTCATCTCTTTCGATGTATAATCCAAGCATGGACTGGAAATAGTTGTGTTAATGGGATCAATCACTTGGGGAATAAAAAAAAGCCAACGGCATCTACCATTGGCTTTTCAAGGGCTCTCAAGAATTTTTTATTACCACCATCTTTTGATTTTAATGGCAAGCTGACTACCATCTGGGAGGGTGAGCGTTGCATCATTGTTGCAACTGCCTTCACCGTAGTCTACGCTAAACAATTCACCATTGACCGTCAGAGAGATGACACCTTTTACGATGTAACGACATGATGCAGGGAAGGTCAATGACTCCAACGTACTGAGGGAAATGCTCTTACCCTCACGATTGGTTCCTGTTGCCGAACCCGCGATGGACCAAACATCATCTACTCGGACAGGTGTAACTGAACCTTCAATTTGTGTTAATATTTGTGATGCATTCCAGTTGGAAGTTTTACCGGATGGAAAGCGAAGGGTTCTGTCTACAACAACCCGGATAAACTCAGGTTGGCCGGAAGGATTAAGTCCCTGGTAAGTCAAGGTTACCGTACCATCAATCTTCACATCATCAATCGAAAAATTTTCGTGATTCAGAGTTCTTATTGCACCGGGTGTTTGTAAAGATGCCGAAAAATCGATGATTAATTTTCCTTTGCGTACATGCCCATGAGGACCCGTTACGCCATTTGGACCGTAATCAATGGTTAAGGTGTTTGGATAGATTCCTTTTGCTTGAGTCCAGGTACGCGTTGGGTAGCCGCGGGTGCTCAAGTCAAGCAGCGCATTGTCTACCTGATCATTGATTTCGCTTTCGTTAATTTCCAACAAATATTGTTGGGTGGTCATGTCCTCAGAGGAGGTATCCGAGGCAGGAGAAAAGGTTTCCTGGTCTTTGTTACAGGAAGGCATAAGGATAAACACTGACAATCCGATGATTGCCATCATCAATGGTGATTTCATAATTAAAAAAAATTTAGGGATAAACAATAATCGTAACAAAAGGATAGACTGTCGTACAGTGGAAAAGTTTAAATCCGGTTTGTGTCTTATTTAAAATTTTCATCTGACTCTATTGCACGATGGCTTTTGATAGCCTTAAAGAAGGATTCGATGACCAATCGCGATGTAATGGGGTTTAATGATTCTATGTAATTACTGTTCATTGGCTCGTCTTGGGTTAACATCGGCATTTGAAACGGAAAAGTAATGACTTACAATTGGCGTGAAAAATGATTGTTAAAAAAATACTATCAACTGTTAGTATTTGGAAGCAGCCATAGAATACAAATTCATCGTTTTAAAATGAGATCTCATTTGCCGGAATCCTTCCAGCCAGCTTAGCGGTTGAATACCATTTGCCTGTTGTTGCTTGCTGATGAGGTACATGTAGTGGATGTGCTTAAAGATTTCCAGCTGACCCTTCCAAAAGGAATGTCTTGGATCATATATATGAGCTGGTTCGCTTAGAGCGCCATTCAGCTCAATAATTTTATAATCATGTCCCGATTCCAGAGCTTCCCAACTTTCAAATTTGATGTCCAGTCTGCCATAATAAAAACCTGGAATCTGAAGACAAAGATCGTTCATCACCCTGGTCAATTTTTCGGTGATCCGGTCGCTTCGATCGATAAATTTTGCACCCCGGCAATGGTTGCCATAAGCTGCACAAATGAACGATTCTCCTTTTTTCGGTATTTGGTCCAGGATATCAGGATCCGATTTTGAAAACGCGGACAATTGTCTGGACAAGCGTGGATCTACGGACATCAATTCCTTCACTGGCGATTGACCGTTACCAGTGACTGTGGGCAGGTATTTTTGTACGATGCCGGTGATGATTCCAAGAGGTTGGTTGGGTAAGCGTATATAGAAAATTCCTGCCTCCAAAGGATAATGAATAGTTTCCTGAATCAGGTAATCAAATCTTGCCTCCTGATGATATAATTCCAATTCTTTGCGGTGGTTAATTTTTTGCACGAGCCGTCCGCGAAGTCCTTTATCCGGTTTAACAAACACGGGAAAAGCCAATTCACCGAGTGCGGGGAGTTCCGTACGTTGTAGAGCTTCAGAAATAAAATGTGTTTTGGGATAGAACTGAGCAGGAATGATGCGGTAAATGTCCATTTTACTGACATTCAAAAAACCGCCATTGGCCATTCCGGGATTGGCTCCGTTAAAAAAGAAAGGACTTCCGGAACGCAGGCTGTAATATATCCAAGGGAAAGTCATCGGCAAATAAACTATCCAGGAAGGCCAGTACTCCCAGTGATTCACCGTATGCCAGAATTGCTTCAAAGTTTTCGACACGGGATTTTCATTTTATGGGAACTTTGTTCTACAAGGTCTAAATGAATCAACTCCACACCATCCTTTTCAATAATACACTGTGTGATGTTTTTGGTCAACAACTTATGATCACGGTTCATCAACAAACCATTTTCGGGATCGTGTTGGCCTGCATTGCGATGAAATTCCATTAACTGTTGAGGCGATGGATTTGGAAATTGCTCGAGAAACAATCGATACCAATCTTTGCGAGCATCACGGACGTTTGATGGATATAGGGTTGCAGAAGACCAGATTTTAGGTTCGGTAATATTGAGATGCTGTGTTGTTTTTTGGATTCCATTCCATTGGAATTGATAAAATGAATCTTCTGAAAAATAAACGAGTGTAAAGGGTTCAATGTGATCAAGATTTGACTCATCCCAGGCATATTTGATTTCATCGTTTTCCATGAGTTCCAACACAATCAGACCCCTGCTTTTGCGGTAAGGTGGTTGGGCGTGGTGTTTCTCCAGAGCCCCATTGAGCAGGATCATGACATTTCCGAAATGATCAAGACAAAACCAGGTTCCTCCGGCTGACGGATCTTTTGGATAGAAGAGGCTTTTATTTCCATGTTGGTATTCCTGAGGGACATCAGCAGAAGGCCGTTGGATATGCTCGTCCCGATTGGAAGTCAGAATGGAGCACAAAGGAGTTTTAATGTAACTTACTGTGCACATTGATTCCGGTAGGCAATCGTGGAAACTGCTACGCCAAAGGAAACATCCAGGGGTGTTTTATTCAATTCAATGAAACCCACTTTAATCAGTGCCTGGTGATGAATGCAATGTTCCCAGCAGTAACAAAGTTCCCGATAGTAATTACTTTCAAAAGCAGTTTCATGTTGATTTAGACAAGTCTTAAGTTGCAAATCTTTATTGGCAAGGTGAATCTGATCGGCAATATGATGCAGTTGTTGAATGGCATGCTGAGGATCATTTTGAATCAATGCATTGCGTTGCCTTCCATCATAATGAACCAAACCTGGAGAATAACCATTGAGCAATTCTTGAAAAAATTCTATGATGTGTCGGGAATGTTCTCCAATGCTGCTTCCACTGAGCGTTTGCAGTGCCTGTGTATATTCTTTCTCTGAAAGAACCTGCAACGTACGACCCAGATCGTGTAAGGTTTTTTGAATTAATTCAATGTTCATAGAGTATTGAGAATTTGATGGATGCTTGCCGGGTTAGTGGCGGTAATCATCACCATCAGGTCTTAACCATGGGGTAAAAATAGGGTGAAATACCGATATATAGGACGGATTCGAAGGAAGTCTTCGGTATAACCAGGGGCTCCGAGGTCACGATTCACTTTTTTTTCAATAGGCGGTCAAACCATGCAACACATTCCTTGCGATGCAACCACAACACGGTCAAAGAAGCGGCAAATACGATGATGGCAAGGTAAAAGACTTTACCACCGTCACCCTGAACTTCAATGCCAAGGGGTCCCAGATGAGAGATGATGGCCCCCGATATGACACCAAGACTGAGGATTGAACCGTAAAGTCGGGTTGCCGGAAGCAGGATTAAAATGGCTGTAATCAGCTCAGCTACACCCAATCCTATCCGTCCAAAGGGCTCCAAACCAAGTTTGGAAAAAATGTAAACAGAATCCGGGTGTGCCGAAAATTTGAAGTATAAGGTTTGCAGAAAAATTATTGCAATCAGGATACGAAGTCCAAGAGAAAGATATTTTGTCATTTGTTGGTTCATTTACAAAATTAACCATTTAATTCAAATATTAGAACTATAACATTTGAAAGAGCCTACGTAAAACCTGAGATCAATTACAACTCAACCTAATTGTGTTGGGTTAAATATTTTTGCATAACGCTGGGGCCGACGTGTAGACGATTCAATGAATGGAGATTCATACTGCATAGCATGAGTTTAATTTCAGTTTATCGTACCTGACAATGAAACTTCACCAGGGTAACATTGTTTTTAGGTACTAACGAATGTTAGTATCCTATTTGTTACTGGGTAATTGTTGTTGTGTATTGGTAAACATTGGACTATTGCACAATTGGGTATGGAAGAAATTTTATTAATAAAAGAAGAGAACAAGGATATAATTCAATACCAATTGCATCAAGTTTATCGAATCAGTGTAAATTCCCCTTTGAGTTTGTGGATGTTGCCAAGATGATCGGAAAATTGTAAAAAATAAATGTAAACCCCCGGTGGACATTTTTTTTCGGAGCTGCGTCCATTCCATCCTTTTGAAATTTGATTGGTTTCAAAAGCATTGGATTGAAAAATGAGATTTCCCCATCGGTCATAAATAGTAAACTGATCTACTTTTAAAGGGTAATTGCTTTGTGGATAAAACCAATCATTGATCTGATCGTCATTGGGACTAAAGACATTGGGTAAAAAGATCTCCTGGTTTTTATTAATTTTTACGGACAGGGTATAAATGTATTCACAACCATTTTGGTCTGTTACAGTGATGACATAGTCGGAATCTTTTATTCCGGTAACCATTATGGTACTGTCATTGTTGATATGAATTCCGTCGTTGGGATCTATTGTGATAATGATGATCATGTGAGGAGCTTGAGAGGATAATCGCAGGGTCTTTGATTCACCAAAATTCAATTCCAGAAGTGCAGGTAAACCGGGAGATAAAACTTCAGGTTCATTTAACTCGACCGTACGGTTATATTCACATCCTTGTTGGTCAATGACGATTAATTGATATTGACCTGCAGTAAGTGAATGTACCGGCCAGGCGTAGTAAATTTTACCATTGATTATAATTTTGTCAATACCGGGTAATGGACTAGATTCTTTCAGGTCAATAAAACCGGAAGCTTCACCCGGACAATTAGGATCTTTCAGCAGCAATTCATAATCAAGATTCACAGCGTTTTTGATATTGTATTCGGCGGAGTTACTGCAACCATTTGCATCTGTTGCAATGACCCTGAATACACCGGGTTGATCGACCCAAACGGATGAAGTTTGTTCGCCGGTGGACCAGAGTAATGATCCATTCCAGTTGACCTTAAGTTGAATTTTTTGTGAAGGGCATAATAGGCTATCCCCGGAAATGGTAATTTGAGGCAAGCTAAGTGTGTGAACTACGATGGTTTCTGCCGTATCGCAACTTCCATCATTGGATACCCGGATTTGATCAATACTGTCGCCTGGATAATAGAATTGACCCCGGTAAAGGAGGCTATCCCCAAAGCATAATTGGAATTGAGAAGTCATAGATGGCAATTCCACAGGGATCACATCAATTTGCAGAATGGTGTCGCAGCCTAAAACCGCTAACAGGGTATCGTAAATGCTTTGATTGGGATAGTAAGATTTATTCTTGTAAACAAAATTTTTATTGGAACAGATGTATTCTGACCTAAGGATATGTTCAAACTTGAGAGAGGGTTTGAGATCAATGGAGTCAGAGGCCATGCATCCAAGCTCAGAGGTTAATGTAACCCAGTAAAAACCAAAATTGTGCAATACTTTAAGCGAGCTGCTGTCACCATCGCTCCATACAATATTTCCATTGGTGGGTTTAATAATATTGAACGAGACAGTATCTCCTTTACATAATTCAACATCGGGTCCCAGAGCAACAGGAGGAATTTGATCTTTAATAAATTTGAGATCAGCTGTGTCACTTCCACAATAAGTGTCAGACACCACATATTGGTATAAACGCAGACTATCGTGTTGAGAATTAAATGAATTATTTCCGGATATTAAGGCTGGGAACCAGGATCCCGAATGTGAAGAAGTATTAAATAAACGGCTTAGATCACTATTGGAATATTGATCGCAGATCAATATGCTGGTGTCTCTGCCTGCATAAGGTGTAGAGCCAATCGTAACATAACTGAAAACGTCGACGCCTTTTTTGACCACATTATATCCATTAATTTTAATCAATCGCTGACCCGATGTTGGGTTAAGACCGGAATGTATGTACATCAATTCCTTGAGTGCATTTATGTATGCGGCATCACTGCGATCAGTTCCTGAAAGTAAAACATAAAGACTATCGTTTCGCTGAGCTAAACTAAAACCATTTTTTAAACGGCTTCCATCAATCGATTCTTCACCGGGATCTAATATACCTTTTAGCTCAAGGTTTATACTGTCCAACGAAAATGAAGTATGGATATAAGGATCTTCGTCACAGATGGCAAAACGGAATTGATCGCAAAAAACATCCTTCCACTTAAAATTATACGGATACAGTCCGCTGCTGTTGTTGCGATCAAGATCAATCAGTAAATCACACTCCGGATCACTGGATAAAAATTCGAGAGGAGAACTGAGATTGGATACACCGCTAACAGCAGTCTTAATATTGCAAATAGTGTCAATTGCAAAATTTTTTTCTAAATCATAAGTAAAAAATTTATGTTGATCTGTAACTATACTTGATAGTTTATCGAGGGGTATATCTCGGCCTAAGCAATAAGTTATATCTGAATCGCAATCTATTGGAATCGTAGAAAAATTATCAATTACATTTGTTTGCAAGAAAGAATCTATAATAATAAAATTTGTATCACACTTGAATATATGGCTATCACTTTCAATTCCTTTCAAGTAAATTTTATTTCTATAGAAAGTTAAATCTTTTATAAAATATTTTGAAGCGTTATATTCTATTAATACTTCCTTATTTAAAGTACTATTTCCAGATAATCTATATAGAAATCTTTTTCCTTGTAATTTATTTCTGCCAGATATATAATATCTTCCTAAATAGTCTATATAATAGAAATGCAGAATTCCGATATCCTTTTCTTGAAAGACTCCAATTCGATCTTTAAGTAAACATTTTTCTAGATCAAACTCATAAAACACAATGGAATCAGCCCCAAGGGGGCCGTAAATATAAGCTCCAATATACCTTCCATCGGGATGATAGGCAAACATATCGGGATAATTTTTAGGGCGGCAATCAATCATTTGTACATTGCATTTAGGATCAAGTTTAAAGAATTCAGTTCCCCACTTAAACGATTGAACAAATTCCTGCGATTGCAATATTTGTAGAAACGAAAGAAAATATATTATGATAGAAATGATTCTCATTATGATGCATTGAAAACAGAGCCGGTAAACACCGGCCCTGACCATTGAATTAATTTCTAAAAAGTCTTGAAGACTTTGTGGGTTTTTCCATTGGATACCTTGATAAAAGACAATACACCTGGTTGAATCTCTGGCAGTGTCAATTCACTCATCCCTTTTTCAATGTATATTCTGTCCTTAAAAATCAACTGGCCGGCCAATGTATACCGTTCAATATGGATGGCTTGAACGCCTTCACTGAACAATTGTAAAACACCGGAAGTCGTTTTATAGAAAGCCTGAAACTGAACCGGGACATACGTCAACAAACTAGCGCGAACGTCTGCATCGGCGAGCAGACCCTCCTGATCAATCAGTTCAACATCCTGAGTAATAGTTCTGGATAAATACTCCCTGAGGTTTCCGATGTTCTTTAATGCTCTTAATCTGAGCTTAAAGATTGCATTTTCCGGAACAGCCTCCATGGTTTTTCCTTCCAGGGAAAATCCTAAAGACATGAAATAACTGAAGTTTACAGCATGATTCCAGTAAAACGGAAAATCAGGATGACGGTAAAGGCTTACGACTTCAACATTGTTATCCAGATAAAATGGAATTTGAAATCCTAAAAGATTTTCTCTTGAACCGATATTGAAGCAAAGCTCAAACTCATCACCGGCTTCAATGGATTTATCCGGAATCAACTTAAACAGATCAGAAGAAGATTGTCTGGTTTCAATGGGAGTATTTTTGAATGAATAAGTACCGCATACCCAACTATTGGTAGAGGTGGATAATCCATGACTTCGGATATCGCCGATTTTCGTATTGCGGTAATCAAACCAGTCCGGATGGTTGTTTTCATCTTCCAGATCACTTTTGGACAGTCCCCCAAAAATTCTTCCACCGGGCCAGTCTTCGTTGATGGTATAATTCCACGGAGCTGAATTAAAATTGCTGTTGCCGGCAATGTCATTGGCATTCCACCATTCCCAACTGGTACGACCGGGATTGCTCCCGTCCATAAATCCGGTGGTGTTGCCGAGAATGACATCGCGGATGGAAATGATGTCATAAGTATCAATTTGTTTATCGCCGGTGGCATCAGCCGATACCATCTGATAAGGATCGGTGATTAAAGTCGTATTTTGAATATGGTAAACGATGTCCAATATATCAGAGGTACTCACCCCATTCACATAGTCGTCATGATCGCAGACTGACCAGGGATAAACGCGCAAAGCATAAGTATAGTTATCAAGATCGCTCCATGATCCTTCGTAAATTTCACTAAAACAGCTACCGGTGATATAAGGGCTGTCATAACACACCCATTCAGAAGGCACATTGGTGATCAGCAGACAAACATCAAATTTGTGATTAGTTACACCAAACCCATTAGCCCTGAACAGACTCTCTCCGACAAAATCTGTCTGGGACTTAACCGAGGATCCAGCCATGACAAGGATATAAGTGATGAAAAAGGCGGCAAATTTTATTTGCCCCCCCCCTACAAAAATCGAAATAAAATTTCGTGTTCATATAAAAAAGTTTAAAGGGTTAAAAATCAGGCATTGGCCATCAGTTTTAAGGGTGTATTGAACACAATTCAAATATAAGAAATTTACCAGTGGGTTGTCAAGTTTTTTGAATTAATTTTTTGAGCAATAGCAGCAGTCAAATTTTCAATTTGTTCACTTCATCAGGTTGCTATCTTTTGATGCGTGAAAGGAAGGGAAATAATTATGGAAGGAATGAACTGATGAAAAAATCTATCAATTCTAGCTCAACGAATCAGTGTAAATTCCCCTTTGAGTTTGTGGATGTTGCCAAGATGATCGGAAAATTGTAAAAAATAAATGTAAACCCCCGGTGGACATTTTTTTTCGGAGCTGCGTCCATTCCATCCTTTTGAAATTTGATTGGTTTCAAAAGCATTGGATTGAAAAATGAGATTTCCCCATCGGTCATAAATAGTAAACTGATCTACTTTTAAAGGGTAATTGCTTTGTGGATAAAACCAATCATTGATCTGATCGTCATTGGGACTAAAGACATTGGGTAAAAAGATCTCCTGGTTTTTATTAATTTTTACGGACAGGGTATAAATGTATTCACAACCATTTTGGTCTGTTACAGTGATGACATAGTCGGAATCTTTTATTCCGGTAACCATTATGGTACTGTCATTGTTGATATGAATTCCGTCGTTGGGATCTATTGTGATAATGATGATCATGTGAGGAGCTTGAGAGGATAATCGCAGGGTCTTTGATTCACCAAAATTCAATTCCAGAAGTGCAGGTAAACCGGGAGATAAAACTTCAGGTTCATTTAACTCGACCGTACGGTTATATTCACATCCTTGTTGGTCAATGACGATTAATTGATATTGACCTGCAGTAAGTGAATGTACCGGCCAGGCGTAGTAAATTTTACCATTGATTATAATTTTGTCAATACCGGGTAATGGACTAGATTCTTTCAGGTCAATAAAACCGGAAGCTTCACCCGGACAATTAGGATCTTTCAGCAGCAATTCATAATCAAGATTCACAGCGTTTTTGATATTGTATTCGGCGGAGTTACTGCAACCATTTGCATCTGTTGCAATGACCCTGAATACACCGGGTTGATCGACCCAAACGGATGAAGTTTGTTCGCCGGTGGACCAGAGTAATGATCCATTCCAGTTGACCTTAAGTTGAATTTTTTGTGAAGGGCATAATAGGCTATCCCCGGAAATGGTAATTTGAGGCAAGCTAAGTGTGTGAACTACGATGGTTTCTGCCGTATCGCAACTTCCATCATTGGATACCCGGATTTGATCAATACTGTCGCCTGGATAATAGAATTGACCCCGGTAAAGGAGGCTATCCCCAAAGCATAATTGGAATTGAGAAGTCATAGATGGCAATTCCACAGGGATCACATCAATTTGCAGAATGGTGTCGCAGCCTAAAACCGCTAACAGGGTATCGTAAATGCTTTGATTGGGATAGTAAGATTTATTCTTGTAAACAAAATTTTTATTGGAACAGATGTATTCTGACCTAAGGATATGTTCAAACTTGAGAGAGGGTTTGAGATCAATGGAGTCAGAGGCCATGCATCCAAGCTCAGAGGTTAATGTAACCCAGTAAAAACCAAAATTGTGCAATACTTTAAGCGAGCTGCTGTCACCATCGCTCCATACAATATTTCCATTGGTGGGTTTAATAATATTGAACGAGACAGTATCTCCTTTACATAATTCAACATCGGGTCCCAGAGCAACAGGAGGAATTTGATCTTTAATAAATTTGAGATCAGCTGTGTCACTTCCACAATAAGTGTCAGACACCACATATTGGTATAAACGCAGACTATCGTGTTGAGAATTAAATGAATTATTTCCGGATATTAAGGCTGGGAACCAGGATCCCGAATGTGAAGAAGTATTAAATAAACGGCTTAGATCACTATTGGAATATTGATCGCAGATCAATATGCTGGTGTCTCTGCCTGCATAAGGTGTAGAGCCAATCGTAACATAACTGAAAACGTCGACGCCTTTTTTGACCACATTATATCCATTAATTTTAATCAATCGCTGACCCGATGTTGGGTTAAGACCGGAATGTATGTACATCAATTCCTTGAGTGCATTTATGTATGCGGCATCACTGCGATCAGTTCCTGAAAGTAAAACATAAAGACTATCGTTTCGCTGAGCTAAACTAAAACCATTTTTTAAACGGCTTCCATCAATCGATTCTTCACCGGGATCTAATATACCTTTTAGCTCAAGGTTTATACTGTCCAACGAAAATGAAGTATGGATATAAGGATCTTCGTCACAGATGGCAAAACGGAATTGATCGCAAAAAACATCCTTCCACTTAAAATTATACGGATACAGTCCGCTGCTGTTGTTGCGATCAAGATCAATCAGTAAATCACACTCCGGATCACTGGATAAAAATTCGAGAGGAGAACTGAGATTGGATACACCGCTAACAGCAGTCTTAATATTGCAAATAGTGTCAATTGCAAAATTTTTTTCTAAATCATAAGTAAAAAATTTATGTTGATCTGTAACTATACTTGATAGTTTATCGAGGGGTATATCTCGGCCTAAGCAATAAGTTATATCTGAATCGCAATCTATTGGAATCGTAGAAAAATTATCAATTACATTTGTTTGCAAGAAAGAATCTATAATAATAAAATTTGTATCACACTTGAATATATGGCTATCACTTTCAATTCCTTTCAAGTAAATTTTATTTCTATAGAAAGTTAAATCTTTTATAAAATATTTTGAAGCGTTATATTCTATTAATACTTCCTTATTTAAAGTACTATTTCCAGATAATCTATATAGAAATCTTTTTCCTTGTAATTTATTTCTGCCAGATATATAATATCTTCCTAAATAGTCTATATAATAGAAATGCAGAATTCCGATATCCTTTTCTTGAAAGACTCCAATTCGATCTTTAAGTAAACATTTTTCTAGATCAAACTCATAAAACACAATGGAATCAGCCCCAAGGGGGCCGTAAATATAAGCTCCAATATACCTTCCATCGGGATGATAGGCAAACATATCGGGATAATTTTTAGGGCGGCAATCAATCATTTGTACATTGCATTTAGGATCAAGTTTAAAGAATTCAGTTCCCCACTTAAACGATTGAACAAATTCCTGCGATTGCAATATTTGTAGAAACGAAAGAAAATATATTATGATAGAAATGATTCTCATTATGATGCATTGAAAACAGAGCCGGTAAACACCGGCCCTGACCATTGAATTAATTTCTAAAAAGTCTTGAAGACTTTGTGGGTTTTTCCATTGGATACCTTGATAAAAGACAATACACCTGGTTGAATCTCTGGCAGTGTCAATTCACTCATCCCTTTTTCAATGTATATTCTGTCCTTAAAAATCAACTGGCCGGCCAATGTATACCGTTCAATATGGATGGCTTGAACGCCTTCACTGAACAATTGTAAAACACCGGAAGTCGTTTTATAGAAAGCCTGAAACTGAACCGGGACATACGTCAACAAACTAGCGCGAACGTCTGCATCGGCGAGCAGACCCTCCTGATCAATCAGTTCAACATCCTGAGTAATAGTTCTGGATAAATACTCCCTGAGGTTTCCGATGTTCTTTAATGCTCTTAATCTGAGCTTAAAGATTGCATTTTCCGGAACAGCCTCCATGGTTTTTCCTTCCAGGGAAAATCCTAAAGACATGAAATAACTGAAGTTTACAGCATGATTCCAGTAAAACGGAAAATCAGGATGACGGTAAAGGCTTACGACTTCAACATTGTTATCCAGATAAAATGGAATTTGAAATCCTAAAAGATTTTCTCTTGAACCGATATTGAAGCAAAGCTCAAACTCATCACCGGCTTCAATGGATTTATCCGGAATCAACTTAAACAGATCAGAAGAAGATTGTCTGGTTTCAATGGGAGTATTTTTGAATGAATAAGTACCGCATACCCAACTATTGGTAGAGGTGGATAATCCATGACTTCGGATATCGCCGATTTTCGTATTGCGGTAATCAAACCAGTCCGGATGGTTGTTTTCATCTTCCAGATCACTTTTGGACAGTCCCCCAAAAATTCTTCCACCGGGCCAGTCTTCGTTGATGGTATAATTCCACGGAGCTGAATTAAAATTGCTGTTGCCGGCAATGTCATTGGCATTCCACCATTCCCAACTGGTACGACCGGGATTGCTCCCGTCCATAAATCCGGTGGTGTTGCCGAGAATGACATCGCGGATGGAAATGATGTCATAAGTATCAATTTGTTTATCGCCGGTGGCATCAGCCGATACCATCTGATAAGGATCGGTGATTAAAGTCGTATTTTGAATATGGTAAACGATGTCCAATATATCAGAGGTACTCACCCCATTCACATAGTCGTCATGATCGCAGACTGACCAGGGATAAACGCGCAAAGCATAAGTATAGTTATCAAGATCGCTCCATGATCCTTCGTAAATTTCACTAAAACAGCTACCGGTGATATAAGGGCTGTCATAACACACCCATTCAGAAGGCACATTGGTGATCAGCAGACAAACATCAAATTTGTGATTAGTTACACCAAACCCATTAGCCCTGAACAGACTCTCTCCGACAAAATCTGTCTGGGACTTAACCGAGGATCCAGCCATGACAAGGATATAAGTGATGAAAAAGGCGGCAAATTTTATTTGCCCCCCCCCTACAAAAATCGAAATAAAATTTCGTGTTCATATAAAAAAGTTTAAAGGGTTAAAAATCAGGCATTGGCCATCAGTTTCAAGGGTGTATTGAACACAAATCAAATATAAGAAATTTACCAGTGGGTTGTCAAGTTTTTGAATAAATTTTTTGCTTTGTAACTTGGGTAAAATTTAAAGCAAAGCAATTCTTCACAGTTAGGTTTTTTGATGAGGCCAAATAGGAGGACGAAGAATAGGAGGAGCAGAATAAAGAAAAAAAATCTGGTAATTGTCATTGCTTGGTATGGATCAGAATAATCTCTTTCGTCCAGTGTGTTATAATGAATGGTTTTCCAGAAGATGTGAACAGCCTTAAAGGAAATGAATTCAGAGAAAGGAAGGTTTGTAATATTGGCTACTTTCAAAACTGAAACTATGGTTTTATAGACTTTATATTAAGTTTTTTTTTTTTGATCGGTAATTATCCACTGGTAAATACCCTCTGGTAAATCATGCCTATGAATCCATAAAACTTCACTCATTTTTTGTTGGAATTGAATGACCTGATCAAATAAGTCTGTCATAAATAAGATGCGTATTTCAAATCAGTGCCCCGCTCAGTCCATAATTTATCATCTTCTGATCCATATTGTGCAATAACCTTCATAGGAAGAGTTTCTGCATTTGGCTTAGTTGGCGCAATCGATTTTTAATTGAAGGTTGATCGATATTTTTTTTGTGATGAACTCGTTTTCAGCTTGTTTAGATTTAAGTACACATAACCATTTTTTTTGTTGAATAAAAACGATCATTTCATGTTATGAGCTGGTAATAATCCGTAGCTTGATGTAATAATTATTGAAAATGCTTGCTTTTGACAGCATTCATCAGCTAAGGAATAAATATAAATGATTAACCCAATGAATGCAATAGCATTCATTGCACAGAGCGCTGACAAGCTCCCATGGT
>CAZMSE010000035.1:0-31332 GCA_964568865.1 uncultured Saprospiraceae bacterium | reverse complement strand
GTATACAGTTATACGGGCAAATCTTCATTTAATAACCAAAACTCAAAACTCGAATTAATTCAACCAATAACCGTGCCAAAATCACTCCTTTTTGATGAATTCTTTAGTAGATAATGTTGAACACACTTAGGCCTTTTTTACGATCTTTTTGAGTAAAAGATCTTTATTAACAGTGAAATTTTACGGCAAGAAAAACTATAATGTCAAGAATATCAATAATTTAAACTAATATTTTGACCTGTATTTTCTAGAGCTGCTGAGGAAGGCGCCACAGGACTATTTTCTGGATTTATAGACCAGAAAGACCCATATGGGAATTAACATTGCGCATTTAAACATAGAACCGGTTTATGATTTTAATAATACCAATTTTAATGCGAAAGGAAAAACAATTCCGAAGTCATAACGGGGAGTTTCTTTTGCATTGAAAGTAAGATTTGGATGGAATGTCGGCCTTCCTCGCCCAAACTTCTACTGAATCGATTGACATATAAGCCAATATGTTGCTCGATCACCTTGGGGTCCATTTCCTGGGCATGGGAATAAATGAACTCTTTTATGCTGTCAAAATTACCCTTTGCTTTCTCTAAACTGGATAATATAGATTTATGAATCGCTAATTTTATTTCTATGGGTAGATTTCTTTTGATCGCGATCACCCCGAGGGGAATGGGTAAACCGGTAGTTCGAAACCAATGTTTTCCAAGATCAGAAATGCAGATAAGTCCTTTTAATTCATAGGTAAATCGGCTTTCATGTATGATTACGCCTGCATCGTATTTTCCTTGAAGTACTGCATTTTCAATTTCATGAAATATATTTTCTTCCAGTTGGTACAAATCTGGATAGGCGAATTCCAACAAATACTTGGCAGTAGTTTGATGCCCTGGAATGGCTATTTTCCAATTCGGTTGAGGAATGTGGGGGTGATTTTGCCGTGTGACCAAGAGGGGTCCGCAATCTATTCCCATGGCCGCTCCAACGTCCAGTATTTGGTACTCATGTAAAACATTACTTATCTGTGCGGCACTAATTTTAATGACGTCAAATTCTGCATTTAATGCCAATTGATTGAGAACTTGAATATCCTGATAAGATACTTCTGTATTTAAAGGTGAATCACAACCTGTTGGGTCATTAATCCAATGTCCGAAAATATAGGTATCGTTAGGACATGGGGAAATCGCTACTTTTATGGTTTCGTACATTGATGCATTGGATTGATCAAAAAACCATTTACGAAGACAATCATATATTGATTGTGGATAAACCTTCCGGTTTGCTTACACAAGGAGACCGAACAGGTGACCCAAATTTATTCGATATGGTTAAAGAACATCTCAAAGTTAAATACAATAAACCGGGAAATGTTTATTTAGGTTTGATCAACCGTTTGGATAGACCAGTAGGAGGCCTGGTATTATTAGCAAAATCGTCAAAAGCAGCTGAACGCTTGCACCTGATGATGTTAAAAGGGGAGATCAAAAAGTCCTACCTGGTCTTGTGCAATGGTTTTTTGGCAGAGGAAAAGGCAGAATTGATTCATTACTTAGTGAAAGATGAATCCAAAAACAAAACCAAAGTGTATTCATCTCCAAATCCAAAGGCTAAAAAATGCTCTTTGTTCTATGAGCGATTGGCGAACGCAAATGGTCTAAGCCTCTTGTCTGTGCAGCTGCATACAGGAAGATCTCACCAAATCAGAGCTCAACTGGCATCCATTAACTGCCCAATCCATGGCGATAACAAATACAGTCGAACAAAAACAGGTAGTGAAAGTGATCTCTACTTATTTGCTTACCGCCTTGAATTTGTCCATCCGGTGTCCAAAGAACTTGTTATCGCAGTCGCCTATCCAAGCGACAAAAATGAATGGCGTGTTTTTAAACCATTCTTTCCAAATGTTGAGTAAAAAGTTAAATATTTGTATATCAAATTGTTATACTAATAACGGGTAAATCGATCACTGAAGAATATGCCGTTCGGCCGAGAAACGCTCGTATTTCAAATCACCCTTCACAGATTTCTTCTATTTTTGCAGCGTAAGAGCTCACGACTAGCTCCTGCTGAATTCCCCCAGGGTAGAAATGCAGCAAGGGTGTGTGGTTGAGCAGTGCGATGGGCTCTTGCATTTTATCACTTTCCTGCACAACGCGAAATTTCATGAAGTTTTTTATCGACACGGCCAAACTTGATCATATCAAAGAAGCAAAAGATTTAGGGATTCTGGATGGTGTGACCACCAATCCAAGTTTAATGGCTAAGGAAGGGATTACGGGTCGTCAAAACATTTACCGACACTATAAAACCATTTGTGATCTGGTTCAAGGAGGTGATGTCAGTGCAGAAGTCATTGCAACAGATTACGCAGGTATGATGAAAGAGGCACGCGATCTGGCAGAAATTGCAGAAAATATAGTGGTGAAGATTCCTGTGACCAAAGATGGGATTAAGGCCATCAGTGAACTGACCTCTTTAGGAATTAAAACCAATTGTACATTGGTATTCAGTGCAGGTCAGGCCATCCTGGTCGCCAAAGCAGGCGCTACGTATATATCTCCATTTATAGGAAGAATCGATGACATCAATTGGGATGGCATGCAACTCATTAATGATATTTTTGAGATTTACTCCTTGCAAGCATATGAAACGGAAATCCTCGCGGCATCAATACGCAGCGGTCTTCACATCGTACAAGCTGCAAAAGCCGGGGCAGATGTTGTAACTTGTCCTCTGGACGCTATTATGTCGCTTTTAAGACACCCATTAACCGATAGCGGCTTACAAAAATTTTTGGAAGATCATCACAAAGCACAAGAATTAGCTTCTAAAGTCTGATAAACTGGCTAAACTCAATTCAATCATTTTCTTGATCGTTTTTTCGGGCTCTTTGGAAAAATTGCCATTTGAACGGTTGGCCAATATTGCATTGATTGAAATGGCTTGATGACCAAGAAACCGACTTAATCCGTATATACCTGCAGTTTCCATTTCCAAATTGTACAGTTTTCCTGATTCCGAAGAAAAAGCTTTCCATTCATTTATCCATCCAGGGTTCAGCCCTCGGATTGAACGGCCCTGAGGGCTGTAGAAACCCTCACAGGTCATTGTGTTACCTATTCGCATTTCTTCGCTTTGGAATGCTTCCATAAGGCTGGTATCCGCCTGAACTTTGAATACTGGTAAGCAAAAAGGGTCACCCAAGCACTGGTCTTCTGGTAACTTATAAATTTCCGGGTGTTTATAAAAACTCAACATTCCGCCGAGCGAGTAAGCCCAATGAGAAATCAGCAGGGTATCCACTGGGATTTCTGGTTGTATGGCACCAGAAGTTCCCAAACGTATGATTTTTAATGCCTTAGGCTGTTGACTGGGTTTTTGAGTGGTTTCATCCCAATTGAACAAATAATCAGCTTCATTTAATGCTATATCAATGTTATCCATGCCAATTCCAGTGGAAAGAATACTAATAAAGCGGCTCCCAAGATATCCACTGATGGTTCTAAACTCTCGATTCTGTTTTTTTGTTACCACCTTATCCAGGTAACGTCCAATGAGGTCAACTCGGTTTGGATCACCTACTGTGATAATCCAATCAGATAATTCATGCTTGTTTAAATTCAAATGATATATACTACCATCACTATTTAATATCCAATTACTTTCCAAACGATTCATTATGTCTAAAGTAAAGGTTTTCCATCTTTCACATTGCACAACCTGTAAGAAAATATTAGATAATCTTCAAACGGATGTTTGTGAAGTTCATGATATCAAAGAAAATCGCATAACCGCAAAGGATTTGGATGCAATGGCCAAAATAACAGGTTCCTACGAAAGTCTCTTTAGCCGTAAAGCGTTATTGTATCAAAAACTTGGGCTGAAAGATAAAAACCTTACCGAAGAAGACTACCGAAATTTTATACTAATGGATTATACATTTTTGAAAAGACCTGTAGTTTGGAAAGGAAAGCAATTATTCGCAGGCCACACAAAGGATGCAATTCTTGGAATGAAGACGCTTATAGGCTCAAAAAAATCTTAAAGATCTCAGGTTAAATGCAATTGAGTCTAATCCATGGAGTATGGATAGTGTCACTTTTGTGTCCTTCCCGATCTAATATATGGAGGTAAAGAAAAAAGCTGTCTTTTGGATATTGAATGGGAGATGTGCAGGGTGGAATTGTCCCTGGAAATAAACAACACGTTGTAAAGACTAACATTCGAAGGGTTCCCCTCTGTGAAATTCCGTTGGAAGGTGGTAAATCAGGGATTTTAAAACTGGCGTGAAGGCTGTTGGTTCGACTGTCATAGGCAAATATTTCCTGACGGTTGTCCTTTGATCCGAAACCCAAATCGCCGTCTCCATCCTCAAATGTGATGGTAAGCCAAAGGGAGTCCTGGTTGAGGTCTCCTTGGCGGATTTCGGTTTTCGACAGTTCTTTCCATTCAATAATCGGTATGACTTCTCCAGGTTGCTCTTTTGTACAACTTGAATAAATGAAAATCGCTGATAAAATAATCAAGGATTTAACTGAAATTTTAGAACCTTTGGATGTTGGAAACAAGTAGGGCATTGAAAGAAATGAAATTCGAAGATAGAATATTAAACGTACAAAAACACGAATTTGATTCGTTGGCACTTGAAATTTTTCGATCTCAGGCTGCATGCAATCCGGTGTACAGTGAGTATTTGCAACGATTGAGAATCCAACCGAAAAGTATAATGACTTTGGATCAAATTCCTTTCCTTCCCGTTGAAGTGTTCAAACATCGAGTCGTCTTAATGGAAAATCAGGCTTATGAAAATTGGTTTGAATCATCCGGAACCACAGGAAGCCTCCTTGCCAAACACTTCATCCCATCTTTGAATTGGTATCATCAGATAGCTAAGGCATGTTTTGAATTTCATTTCGGTCCTGTTGGTCAATATGATTTTTTTGCTTTACTGCCACATTACTTGGAAAGAAAACATTCTTCTTTAGTCTCAATGGTCAATCATTTTATGCATCAAGCACATTCTGAGAAAGAACCAACGTTTTTTATCCACGATTTTGAAGCGTTAAAAGTTTCTTTACAGCAAAGTCTATTGCAAGGCAGAAGGACTTTATTATGGGGTGTTCGATTTGCACTGCTGGATTTTGCCGATCAATTTCCTGGTGATTATAAAGGATTAATGGTAATCGAAACCGGTGGAATGAAAGGTAGAAAAAGAGAATTGTCTCAAGACTTGTTTAATCAATCTCTTTTAGATCGGATGCAAGGAATAAACTTGTTTTCAGAATATGGTATGACTGAAATGCATTCTCAAGCCTATGCCCATCAGGGCTTTGGTTTCAAGTCCACTAACTGGCTTAAATTTCAGATAGCCAGTCCCCATTTGCCAGGTCATCTATTGCCTTTCACACAAAGAGGATTTGTTCAAATTATTGATCTAGCGAATGTCAATACTTGTAGTTTTCTTCAAACCCAAGACATTGGTTTTCTCGACAAAGACGGGAATCTTAACTTGCTTGGAAGACCTGATACAGCTGATGCTAGAGGATGTTCACTGCTCTATGATGAAAGTTGATCCATGCATTTATTGGTCGATAAATCCTTGTGTAATCCAATCGGCTAGTAACTGTCGGTTTCTTGGGAACAGGATTCTTTTTCTGTCTTCTTCATTGTGAATATTGGCCAATTCAATAAAAATGGGTTCCGGATCAGAATTTCTGACGACATATAAGGGCCGGGCACTTACAGTACCATTGTATTCTCGATCTTTTCGATAAACCTGGTATTTATCTTCAAAGATGTTTTGAATGTCAATGGCTTTATTTTTACTTTTTTCACTTTCTGATTGGTAATAAAAAAACACATCCTGGCGATTTTCTTCGCTTTGGGCATCAATGTGTAAACTGACCATCCATTGATCTGAATATCCTTGTTTTTTATGTTTCTTATAAAGCTTGTTCACTTTGGATATGCCTTGTTTTAATCGCTTTTTTTGACTGGCAGATATCTTAGAGCCACCAAAGATTGTTTCATCCGTGTCGCAATCCAAAAATTGCTCGTCACGAATGCCGTCATTCTTATCTTCAACAATTACGTAAACCATTGCTCCATTTTCCATTAAATTTTTGGCCAATCGCAAACTAACGTCGTAAGCATATTCGTCTTCACAAATGGTGTATTTACCTTCAACATTCTTTGCCATTGCCCCAGGATCTGGACCGCCGTGGCCTGGAACGATGTAAAACACTTGTTTTTTAAGGTTTTCAGATTTCAAATCTACCTTTTCATACAGCTGTCCAAACAATGGAACCTTGAGCGATTTGGAAGAAACACGTATCGCACTTCCAACCATGGAGCTTTTCTCTGAAACGTTTGCAGAATTTAATGCAATCACTTCTGAGCTGGTGAGTTTTCTCTCAGCAACCAATCGTTCAGATTTTGCTGTCGAACCGACACCTGCTAATAAAAACTGCTTTCGATTGTCAGAGGATTTAGCATCTGTCTCATTTTTGGATTTAGAATCTGGCAAATTTGATTCATTAGTTCTTAGGGCAACATCATCTTGATCTCGTTTTATAGATTGCTTCAGTATTCCTGGATCTGTTTCCGGTACCAGTATTTGCTTGCTATTTTTATAACCCACCTTACGAACCGCTGAGCTCACCAGGTCACGATTGTATTGTTCGATGCTGTGAATCCATGCCGCATCTTGATTCTTTAAGCTTGATTGAAGGCTTTTTCCATCATATTGGTGGATCTTAATTGGCAATTTGTAGGACTTGCCGGTGAGAAGGGGAGTATTGGCTTTGATTTTATTCAATCGGTAAAACCGGTTAAGGTTGTTGGGGTCTGTCAGTAATTTGTAATGTCGAAGCAATGAATAGGCACCATCGCCATGTTTAGCTTTAACCGTTAGAAACTGTGATTTATGATTGGGAATGGGACTTGCTACAGCCGAATGGGCAAAAAGCAGAAATAGCAAAAAGTTCGTTAGTTTCATGCGAGTTCAATTGGGTGACAAATATATTATAAAAATACGTAATTTATAATCTACTGTTAAACAAAAAATTAAATAGTATAAAAAAATATTATATATTGATTTGATTTTCAATGTATTTTTGTACACTTTGCGTTTTCCTCTATTGTATAAAGAATGGCTTGCCGAATGGCGAAACCCCTACCAACTCGGGGGTTTACTTAGTTTTCTTTCAGCGGTCTGTTTCCTGGTTTATTTTTTTATGGGTAAGCCAGATCCCAAAAGTTGGAATTTTATGTTTTGGCTGGTTTTTTTGTTCTTGGGCTTTTTCGCTGCAGCACGTGTATTTGAAGAGGATAATTTGAAATACAGGTTTTATAATTTGACTTTGTATAAACCATTGCAGTTGTTCTGGGCAAAAGCCTTATACCTCTCTGGTTTATTATGGAGTTTGGGGATTTTACTATTGTTATTGATGAACATATTAGCACCCATTGACAATGGTTGGGGTCTTTTATGGATGCCTTTGTTGCTGTTGGTAAGTTTTGGATTGGCCATTATGACTTGCTTTACTGCGTTTCTATCCAGCCATGGCAATACGAGACAGCTTTTAATGGTGGTCATTACCTTGCCTTTATGTTTTCCGTTGGTGGGTATGGCCTTTTCCTCAAGTTTATTGATTTTACAGGGCACTGAGGTCATTCCAATGGTCACTAAATGCATTCCCATTTTTGCCATGGACTTGTTGGCGATTTCCTTAGTGCTATTCATCTTACCTTTGGTCTGGAAGAATTGAATTAGAATGGAAAGAGCAATCTGGTGGAAGTTACTCGCAGCTATATTGTTCCTGATCATATTGACCATGGGACTTTTGACCCCTTTAAAACATGGACTGGTTGAGCTTAAGCCCTCCAGATTACATGCTGGAAAATTAGTTGAATTGGAGGTGTTTGCTTACAATAGTTTATACCTCAACCCAGATAATAAAATCCGTGTGTTTTTGCGTCCGGCCGTAGGCGCTCAGGGCATTCCCAATGGATTGATGATAGAGGCTAAAGAAGTAAAAGCTATTTCATCCAATCAACTCAAGGTATTGTTCGAAATTCCGGATTTCCTTCCTGAAAGGACTCGAATGGGTATATACAGTTTGATTGTAGACAGTTCGATTGATGGTGCAGCAGTCATTCCAGCAAAAGCCATTATTCAGCAGGATAGCATCAATTTTGAACAAGGAATAATAGCTTGGTCACCTTCTGAGAAGCCAGTATTTAATATTAAGCATGACAACCATTTTCCCTATCGCAACATCCTTGTCGAAACCATCCGAAATACATTTTTCCACGTTTCTCTTTGGTTTGCCATGTTTTTATTGCTTGGCTTGTCGGTTTATAATAGTTTTCGCTACCTTAAATCAGCGAACCCTGAATTTGATTTAAGAGCTTATGCACTTGTAAGAACTGCCTTGTTCTTTGGCGTATTAGGTTGTATTACAGGATCCTTGTGGGCACGATTTACATGGGAAACTTGGTGGACCACCGACATTAAGCTGAATATGGCTGCGCTCAGTATTATGATATATCTGGCTTATATCATTCTTCGTGCCGCAATAGAAGACTTGGACAGGAAACGAAAAATTTCTGCAGCCTACAACATCTTTGCTTTGGTCGCAGTAATACCACTCATATTTGTACTTCCGCGATTGACAGATAGTCTGCATCCAGGGAATGGAGGCAACCCAGCTTTTGCATCGGATGATATGGATAATTCCCTTCGGTTAATCTTTTATCCTTCTGTGATTGCCTTCATCTTAATAGGATTGTGGATGGCAAGTTTGCTGTATAGAATCGAAAGGATACAAAGTTTGCTCGAACCTGACGAGAATAATTTTTAAAATGTTTTTTACTTTAAGAAATTCACCCCAATTTCGCCGGGTGATTGAGCTATGAATCCTGGTAAGAAATTATTAATATCAATGCTGTTGCTTTTTCCGTTATCCGGTTATACACAAGCACAGGATGATTTCATGAGGCAAACAGGCAAGATACATGTGGTTTATGCCGTTCTGACCGTAATTTTTACAGGCTTTTTCATATTTCTCTTTTTCCTTGAAAGACGCATTAAAAAAATAGAAAATAAATTGGATAATGAGCAATAATAAAACGCAATCATTTTTGGCAAGTGTAAACCAGAATTTTGATAAAGCTGCCGGCTTCACAGACATTCCCAAAGGAATTTTAGAACAAATCAAGGTGTGTAATGCCGTATATGAGATTAAATTTCCGGTGCGCATCGGGGACCAGATTGAGGTTATTAATGCATTCAGGGCTCAACACAGCCATCACCGCTTGCCTACAAAGGGAGGTATCCGTTACAATGAACATGTAGACAAGGAGGAGGTTGAAGCACTGGCCGCTTTAATGACCTATAAGTGTGCCATCGTGGATGTTCCTTTTGGGGGTGCTAAAGGAGGCGTGAAGATTAATCCTCGAATTTATACTGAAGAACAATTAGAACGAATAACACGCCGATATACAACGGAACTGATCCGTAAGAATTTTATTGGCCCCGGAATCGATGTTCCAGCACCAGATTATGGAACAGGGCCAAGGGAAATGGCTTGGATTTATGACACTTACCTCACTTTTAAAGTGGGTGATATTGATGCTGCAGGTTGCGTGACGGGAAAACCCATCAACCAAAATGGAATCAGGGGCCGAAATGAAGCAACCGGGCGTGGAGTATTTTATGGACTTCGAGAACTTTGTGATACGGAAGATGCCATGAAAAAGGTAGGGCTCTCCAAAGGCCTCCAGGGAAAAAAGGTGGTTATTCAAGGATTGGGAAATGTAGGGTCTTTTACAGGCAACATCATGCAGGATGAAGGGGATATACGGATTATAGGGGTCAGCGAATATGAAGGTGCGATTTATAGTGAAAATGGAATAAATTTCTCAGAATTGCTGAAATACAGGTCACAGAACAATGGAAGTATTATAGGATTTCCAGGTTCGCAAACCCTGCCTTCTCGCGAAGCAGCTTTGGAATTGGATTGTGATATCCTGATTCCAGCCGCTCTTGAAAATCAAATTACCATAGCCAATGCTGCTCAAATTAAAGCTAAAATCATCGGAGAGGCAGCCAATGGGCCAGTTTCGGCTGAAGCTGAAGAAATATTGCTCAAAAAAGGAGCGCTTATCGTACCAGATATGTATCTCAATGCAGGTGGTGTGACCGTTTCTTATTTTGAGTGGCTGAAAAACCTCTCTCATATGCGTTTCGGAAGAATGGAAAAACGATTTGATTCGAATACCTATTCCAATTTCGTTGGACTTATCGAAAAGTTAACTTCAAAGAGTATTGGAGAAAGAGAAAGAGAATTTTTGACCCGTGGGGCAGATGAAATTGATCTGGTTCGCTCCGGTTTGGAAGAAACCATGGTCACTTCATTTCAGCAAATTTGGGAGACCTACCAAAAGAATTCAAAAATTGATGGCCTGAGAAGTGCCGCATTTGTGGCTGCTTTGGAGAAAATTTCAAATGATTATGCCAATTTAGGGATTTTCCCATAGGAAGAAGGAAAACAATTATTTTAACGGTTTTTCATTTCTTACGAAATAATATTCTATTTTTATCGTTAATAGGAATGAACTTCAGATTATTATTTTAAATTATGGCAGAAAAACTGGATAAAGTAGATATAAAAATCCTTAATTTCTTACAAGAGAACAGCAAGATTACCAATTTGGAACTGAGTAGAAAGATTGGTCTTTCACCAGCACCTACCTTAGAGCGTGTTAAAAAACTTGAGCAGCTTGAGATTATCGAAAGTTACCATGCAAAAATCAATCCTACAAAAGTTAATCTGACCATCAGCACGTTTGTGTTGATCAATCTTGCCTGGCACATTCCAGGAGCTATGGACTCTTTTGTCAGTAAAATCAAGGAAATTGATGAAATCACGGATTGTTATGTCATTACAGGAGATGCAGATATTATGATGCGTGTTGTTTGTAAAGATATTCAGGCCTATGAAAACCTCTTGTTCCGCAAACTAAGCCAAATAAAGGAAGTTGAGCGACTTAAAACACTCATGACGCTGTCCATCGTCAAATCCACCAACAGACTTCCAATACGCTTGGAAGATATGGACCAGTAAGGTTACTATGCCAGCCTTGAATCATGGCTTGCTTTGGTCCATTCAATCTACCAATGGAATTACGTCGTTTGTCCTTGGAACCATCCATATGGACAGCATTTATTTTAGAAAACATCGGCAGGTTTTTGGAGAATTACTAAAACGATGCAATGCTTTTGCCGCAGAGGTTAACCTTCGTGAACTCTCATCCCTTTCGCATGACCATTTTCTTTCGACAGACACCAGTAAATGCTGGTTGCACAACTTATCTCACCGCAAGCGCTTAAAGCTGAACCGATGGTGCATTTCTACTTTTCATGCAAGCTTAGAGGACTTTGGAAACTTGCCGCCGCTCATGGTATTGCATGCACTGACTTTGAAATTATTGAATGATGACCATTCTAAAAGTATCGATCAGTCATTATGGGATATGGCAGAAGAAAGGGGATTGGAATGCTTTGGAATGGAATCTTTTCAACAGCATTTTGATGCTTTAGATTCTTACCCGATAAGGGATCAACTAAAATTACTGGTATCTTTTTTAAAAAATACAAAAAATGAAAAATCAAGGTTATTCAGATTGATAAAACAATACGAAAATGGAAACATTGCTTATCTATATCGTGAGAGTAAACGGTCGTTAGGAAAAAATAGACATCACATGCTGTATCACCGGAATCAAATTATGGTGAATAAGATGATTGAAGATTTGGACAGTAAAGCAGTGTTTTATGCCTGCGGAGCTGCTCATTTGTATGGATTTCAAGGCATTTTAAGTATTTTAAAAAGGAATGGGTATAAATTGCAACCGATTGATCCAAATCTTGTTATTGTTTAAATTCAGGAATTTTAGCTTTATTGATTTTTTATTGAGCAATTGTCCCCAATTCTTTTATTCTATTTCTATGAAATACCTTTTAAAGCTGTTAGTATTATGCACAACCTCACAGTTTGTTCTCGGACAACAGACTTTTACCATTAGTGGATATGTTAAAGAAGCCGGAACAGGAGAAACCATGATTGGAGTAAATATTTTTCTCCAAAACATGCCCCAGATCGGCACAGTGAGTAATTTATATGGGTTTTATTCCATTTCATTACCTGAAGGAAAGCATCATATAATTTTCTCTTTTACGGGATACGGTACACAACACCTTGAAATCGACCTGAATCAAAACATAACCAAAGATATCATTATGGTTCCGGGTGTTGCAATTCAGGAAGTTGTAGTCGTGGCGGAGAACCCTAAAAAGAATGTGGAAAGCACAGAAATGGGCACTATTGATCTAGACATGGAGACGGTGAAGCGTCTACCTGCCATATTTGGAGAGGTCGATATTCTGAAATCCCTGCAACTATTGCCAGGCATTTCGTCTGCATCAGAAGGGACTTCGGGAATTTATGTACGAGGGGGAGGTCCGGATCAGAACTTGGTCCTTTTGGATGAAGCCATCGTTTATAACACTGGCCATCTTTTTGGATTCTTTAGTGTATTTAATTCAGATGCAATAAAAAATACTACGCTGATTAAAGGAAGTGTTCCGGCTAACTATGGTGGCCGTATTTCCTCTGTTATAGATGTTCAGATGAAAGAAGGAAATAATCAGGATTATGTAGCTGAAGGTGGTGTTGGCTTAATAGCAAGTCGACTTACCTTTCAAGGACCCATTTCAGATAACAAGAGTTCCTTCATATTGTCTGCAAGAAGAACTTATGCCTTAGATCTTGCTCAACCATTTATCAATCAGACAAAATTCGAAGGTTCTAACTATTATTTTTACGATCTGAATGCCAAAGTGAATTATCGCTTTGGTGATAAGGATCGCGTTTATCTCAGTGGTTATTTTGGCCGTGATGTTTTTCGCTTTAAAAATGTTGAACGTGATTTTATCCTGGAACTTCCTTATGGGAATTCAACAGGAACTGTGCGTTGGAACCATTTGTGGAATGATCAGCTCTTCTCAAATGTCTCTCTAATCACCAATAATTATGATTTTAGATTGCATGGAGGCCAAGAAACATTTCAATTTGATGTTAAATCCGGGGTACGGAATGTAAGTTTAAAAACAGATATAGATTATTACCCAAGTCCTTATCATCAATTGAAATTTGGTAGCCGTTATTCATATCATAAATTGAGCCCAAATGTAGTTTCTGCAACAAATGGAGAGGTTGACTTTATGACTGAATTTAAACCTAAATTTGGACATGAAGTTGAAGCTTATGTTTTAGATGAATGGTCGTTAGGAAGGAGTTGGAAACTTAATGCAGGAATCCGGTTTTCCAGTTTTATTCATGTAGGTCCTTATTATTCGGAAATTCAGAAAAAGGATTTTATTTCTGGAGAAATTGTCAAAACATATTTTAATCCTGAACCAAGGTTGTTATTGAACCATATACTGGATGAAAACAGTTCAATTAAAACAGGTTTGACTTGGTCCAGTCAGTATATTCATTTAGTGAGTAATTCCGGATCAACACTTCCAGCGGATGTTTGGGTTCCCAGCACAGAAAAAGTGAAACCTCAATTGGGTCTTCAGTTATCTGCGGGTTACTTTAGAAATTTTGCGGATCATTCTGTTGAAACTTCATTAGAAGTATATTATCGAAAAATGAGTAGCCAACTGGATTATCGGGAAAGTTATGTTGAGAACTTTAGTTCAGATATTGAAAATGAATTTGTCTCTGGTAGCGGAAGAGCTTACGGTGCGGAGCTGTATGTAAAGAAAAATTTTGGAAAATGGAATGGTTGGATTGGCTACACGTGGTCCAGAACGGAGCGGTGGTTTCCAGAAATAGAGCAAGGCAGAATATATCCTGCAGTTTATGATCGACCTCATGATCTCACAGTGGTATTCAATTACCAATTGTTCAAAAACTGGGACTTGTCAGCAAGTTTTGTCTATGCCAGTGGTAAAATGTTTACGCCGGTAAAAAGCTTGTATATTATTGAAGGCAGACCGAATATTGAATATGGGTTACGTAACAGCGAACGCATGAAGCCTTATCATCGAATGGATGTCTCAATGGTTTATGAAAATAAATCAAAATCAAATAAACCCTTTCATTCAAGCTGGGCATTCAGTATTTACAATGTTTACAACAACAAGAATCCTTTTTTTACTTACAATGATTTTACTTCAGATGTACTTGGGGGTAATGCCTCGTTAAGATCGTATGAGGTGACTTTGTTTACCATCATTCCTTCAGTGACGTGGAATTTTTATTGGAACCTGACTAAGAAAAATTATGATGATAAATAATTCAACCCGCTTATTAATTTTATTCAACGTATTCCTTTTATGCGCTTGTGAGGAAGAGTATTTTCCATCTGGAGATATCTACGAAAAGCAATTGGTGGTTGAAGCCATAGTTGAATTGGGGAATGAGAGCGTACCGCCATATTGTATTTTAACCCACTCTTTTCCGTATGACACTTCGTTAAGTGCAAATTTGATCAATGGGCTTTATGTTCGTGAAGCGTCAGTTTACCTGGTGAGCAGTAAGAAACGTGTCAAATTACAAGAGTTTTGTTTAAATGATTTACAGGAACCCTTCCGTTCTGAATTGATCAAACAATTTGGTTATGATCCGGATAGTGTAAAGACAGATTTTTGTGCATATCTTGATGTTGCACGGGAAATGGAACTTCTTCCGAAGGAAACGTATCAATTGGAAGTAAGTACCCAGGGTGATACATTTATTTCTTCCGGAATTATGCCCGAGTTCAGTCCAATTGATAGTTTTTGGTTTGTGAAACCTCCTGGCAGAAACAACAACGATACTTTTGCTCAATTAAAATGTATCATTCGTGATAACCCACTGATCAATGACTATTACAGGTATTTCACAGCTGGTCAAGATGAGCAATTAATTCCCAATATTAACTCTGTAACCGATGATGTGTTTTTTAATGGGAAGACGTTTGAGTTTTCACTTTCAAAAGCGTTAAGCCCGGATGATGATTTTGATGATAATGCCGGACTTTTTCGTCGTGGGGATACCATTACCGTGAAGTGGTGCAATATTCCAAAGGATCATTTTGAATTTTGGAATGCGCTGGAAGCAGGACGGACTCGTCAAGGCCCATTTTCTGCTTATGTTAGGATTCCAGGGAATGTTTCCAGGGCACTGGGATTATTTGGTTTGCAACATTGTACAACTTACCATATGGTTGTACCAAAAAACTAATATAATGAAACAAGAAAACAATGTTCAGATACGAGTAAGTCTTGGTGAAGATATGGTGCCGGAAAGAATTGAATGGAAAGCCATGGAAAATCAGGAGGATTGGGTCAATGCTAAAGCTTTTTTGCTATCCATTTTCGAAGAATCAACTCAGGATACATTAAAGCTTGATTTATGGACAAAAGAGTTTCAAATGGGCGAAATGGATCGTTTTATGTATTATACCCTTCGATCATTATGCGAAACCTATTACAAGGCAACTAACAATCAACAATTGTCAAACGAGTTTCAAGCGTTTGTTGAGTACTTTGGAAAAAGTACAGAAATTTTAAAGTAAAAGTTATTCGTTGGGGAGATTATGCAGTTTGTAAAATTCTCTCCTCTGCGGAATAGATATTTGCTTTGTCATTTTTTAAGAATCCTACCAATGTCATGTTGCAAGCTTCTGCCGTTTCAATAGCCAAACTGGAAGGGGCTCCTAAGGCAATCACAATGGGACATCCCACCATGTAGGCTTTATGAATGAGCTCAAAACTTGCTCTTCCACTGAGTAGAATCAAGTGATCCGATAACGGCATAATTTTTTTCAAAATCACTTTTCCAATTAACTTGTCCAGTGCGTTATGACGCCCAACATCTTCTGACCAATCTTTCAAATTTCCTGCAGAATCAAAAATGGCACAGCAATGTGCACCTCCTGTAGCTACAAAAGCCGATTGTACTGAGGAAAGTTTAGAAGGAAGGGTATAAATCAGATTTAACGCAATCTGTGGACTACTTTTTTTTAAAATAAAATTGCATTGATCCAGCATATTTTCGATGGATGATCGCCCACAAATCCCACAACTGGAATTTCGCATTCCCATTCTATCCGCATGTTCTAGTTTGGGAATTATCCCGGGCTTTAAAGTGACAATAGCAGTTTGTTGGCTTAACTCAGCATCATTGTAACTGAATTTTAAGTCAATGGACGCGATTTGATCGGTGGGATGATCCAAAATTCCTTCATTGAATAAAAACCCAAGGATTAATTCCTCTTCTTCTCCAGGTGTCCTCATCACGATGGCAATTGATTTCTTAATGAGTTGGGTGGCATGCCCATACTGCAATATAATTTCAAGAGGCTCCTCAATGCAAATGACATCCGTTTTATATCCTGGATCAAGTCCTGTTTTATAAACTTTCTTTTCGACAATGCCTCTGGCCACTTTAAATAAATTTCGCTATGAACAAAGGTACTGGTAAATTATTCAGAGAAGCATTCGAATTGATGGATAAAAATAATTACAAGGGAGTACTTAGACTTTGTGACATTGTATTAACTTGTAGACCAGATCACACGCTTATGAAATACATTTTTAACTTTTTTTGTTTTTTATGGGTAAGTTTAAGCTTTGCTCAGGAGAATTTTTCCATAATTCCTGGATCAGTTGATAAATTATTGAAAGGACAATTTCCTTCTGATTCGTTTAAAAGTCGCTTAATATTATCCGATGAGTCTCTACCTGAGTTTCTTTTGAAGAACATATCGGCAGATTCTCTAAGAGCACATATGGAATCCATTGTTTCATTTGAAAACAGGAATACCGTCGCAGATAACCCTTCACTACCTACTAAAGGCATTCTTGGTGCTCGTAACTATATTCATTCAAAACTCATACATTGGTCTGAACAACCAGCTGCGGAATTGGTTCCTGGAGAGTTCTTATTTGATTATGCCATGTGCCAACGACTTCGGCATACGGAGTTGTTTGCGGTTATACCCGGAACCGGTGAGCTGAGAAATGAACTGGTGATCATGGAAGCTCACCTGGATAGTCGATGCGAAGATGTATGCGATATTCATTGTTTGGCTCAGGGTGCAGACGATAACGGGAGTGGAAGTGCGCTTTTGATGGAATTGGCTAGGGTGTTAAGTAAAGTCTCACTCAACAGGACCCTAGTTTTACTCTGGTGTACTGGGGAAGAGCAGGGATTGGGCGGGTCCCGGGCATTTGCTACGTACTGCAAACGGAATTCTATTCCGATCAAAGCGGTTTACAATAATGATATCGTTGGCGGTATCGAATGCGGAATCACGTCTTCACCCCCAGGTTGTCCTGGCCCGGCTTTAGTGGATAGCCTGAGACTTCGAATTTTTTCTGCCGGAGTGACCAACAGTATGCCTAAAAATCTTGCAAGGTTATCCAGAATTATTATCGAACAAAAACTTATGCCGGTTTTTCCAATGGCGCCTCAAATCGATGTGATGTATGGAGAAGATCGCTCGGGAAGAGGTGGAGACCATATACCGTTCAGAGAGCAGGGTTATACAGCCATTCGATTAACTTCATCCTATGAAAACGGAGATGGAAACCCCAATCAAGCCGGGTATCAAGACCGCCAACATTCTTCAAGAGATATTTTAGGCATTGATTTGAGCGGAGATGGAATGCTGGATAGTTTTTATGTCCATTTCAATTATCTTCGTAATAACACCTTGGTCAACGCATTGATTGCTTGTAATTCGGCAAGTAATGGTTTGCAACCCTTTACTTTGAAGGTTTCTGCGTTGCCAAATGCCTTGAAGATTATTGTCGAAAATCCCCAGTCAGCACGCAAATTTGTTTTTGGAATTCGCCGCATCAACAGTGTGTACTTTGATTCAATTGTCATCACCGAACAACCTCAAATCGAGTGGTTAAATTTAATACCAACCCAATATTATGTCACTGCAACGGGAATTGATTCACTGGGTTGGTATGGTATGTTTGGACAGGAATACAATGTGCGCATTCCGAGCAATAATCAGGAATCCCATAAACCCAATTATCCGGCCATTGAATTAATGCAAAATATACCGAATCCATTTGATGAACTGACCCTGATACCGATTGTGGCAAATGACTTAACTATGGTAAAAGAAGCCATACTTACCATTCAAGACGAAAATGGAAAGTTAATTCGCAAAATACCATTAACCCTGGTGGAAGGCATTAATGAGGTGTTCTATGATTTTGCTTGGAATCATTACCAATGCGGAACGTATTTTTATCAGCTTTATATCAATGGCCAACTTTTGGCTTCAAAGAAAATGTTGGTGAACCAGTATTAATATATCAAACGGAGTCGTGTGAAAGAGTAAGTAAAAGGATTGATTTCCTTTTATGATTTGGCGAGAATTTGATCAGTAAACTTTAATTTTTTGTGATGCATATGTATTGATCAAAGCATTGCTAGACTAAAATAATCCACTGATTTGGCCATTTTCATCAATGTCAATTTTTTCTGCTGCAGGCTCATCCGGTAAACCGGGCATTCGCATCATTTCACCCGTGATCGGTACAATGAATCCTGCTCCTGCCGCAATTTCAATTTGTCGAACGGTCAAAGTAAAATCTTTTGGACGACCAATTAATTCAGGGTTATCGGATAATGATTTTTGGGTTTTTGCAATGCATACCGGAAGATGATTCAAGCCTAATTGTTCGATTTTTTTCAAATCGGCTTTGGCGTCAACTGAATACTCAACTTTTGCAGCACCATATATTTTTCTTGCAATGGCTTCAATTTTGTCCGTTGGATTCCAATCATTTTCATAAACAGGAATAAAAGGTGTATTCCATGAATCGGCTAATTCTGCGACCTTTTCAGCTAATTCCAATGCACCATCTCCTCCCTTAGCCCAGACTTCAGAATAAATAGCAGGAACACCAAACTTATCACAGGATTGTTTAATGACTTCCATTTCTTCTTTTGTGTCTGCAGTAAAGCGATTGATGGCAACAATGGCAGGTAAGCCAAATTGCTTAGCATTTTCAAGATGTTTTTCAAGATTCTGGCAGCCTTTTTGAACAGCTTTCGCATCTGGCTCCAGTAACTTTTTCAGAGGTTTTCCTCCATGGTACTTCAAGGCCCTCACGGTAGCAACAATGACTACGGCATTTGGAGATATACCAGCAGTCCTACATTTGATGTCCAAGAATTTCTCTGCTCCTAGGTCAAATCCAAATCCTGCTTCCGTAACTACGTAATCAGAAAGAGACATCCCCATCTTGGTAGCAATAATGGTGTTGGTTCCTTGTGCAATATTGGCGAAAGGTCCACCATGGATAATTGCAGGGTTCCCTTCAATCGTCTGTACGAGATTCGGTTTTATCGCATCCTTCAACAGAGTTGCCATTGCACCTTCAGCGTTGAGATCTCTTGCGTATATAGGTTTTTTATCCCAGGTAAACCCAACAAAAATGTTTCCCATGCGATGTTTTAGATCGTTCAGATCTTTGGATAAGCATAAGATGGCCATGATTTCGGAAGCTGCCGTAATATCAAATCCTGTTTCTCTGGGGATGCCATTTCCTGTGCCCCCTAAACCGATGGTAATCTTCCGTAGCGAACGGTCGTTCATGTCCATTACGCGTTTCCATGTTATGGTCCTCGGGTCCAGACCCAATCCGAATTTTTTATTCTGAAGATTATTGTCAATAAGAGCTGCTAATAAATTATGCGCTTTTTCAATCGCTGCAAAATCACCCGTAAAATGTAAATTGATGTCTTCCATTGGGAGAACTTGAGCCCAACCTCCACCTGTGGCCCCTCCTTTGATCCCAAACACCGGACCTAAAGATGGTTCTCTGAGGACAACAGTGGTTTTTTTGCCTATTTTATTTAAACCTTCAGCAAGGCCAATGGAAGTAGTGGTCTTTCCTTCTCCGGCTGGAGTGGGTGAAATGGCAGAAACGAGGACCAGTTTACATTTTTTAACTTTATTTTCCTGAATCAATGACAAAGGAAGTTTAGCCTTGTGCTGACCATACAACTGAAGCTGATCTTCGGTTAATTCCAGCTTTTGCGCTACTTTTACGATGTTTTTTAACTGCACGGATTGTGCTATTTCAATATCGCTGGGAACTTTATATTCACTCATGTTATGAACTTAAAAGCTTACTTAATAGCAAAAATGACACCAATTGCGTTGGGACTTTTACTGTTTTTTTTCGCGTGCAAAGGTAAAGAAGAGTCTGTGTCTCAAAGCCAACCTGTTGTCGAAGAAAAAAAATTAGCCGATACTACCATCCATTTTCCCGATGAAATCCATTTCAGAAATGTAAAACAGCTGACATTTGGTGGAAATAACGCAGAAGCCTATTGGAGCAGGGATGGTCAATTACTTGTCTTTCAATCGGATAACCCAAAATGGGGGGTGTCCTGTGACCAGATCTTTGTATTTAATCCCCATACGGATGATTTGAGAAATAATCCTCCAACCCGTATTTCTAAACGAGAGGGAAGAACCACTTGCGCATATTTCTTGCCAGGTGATTCCTTAATTATTTATGCTTCTACCCACTCAGATCCCCAGGGATGTCCGCCCGTACCTGAAAGAAAAAAGGGTGGCAAATACGTTTGGCCCGTTTACAGTACTTATGATATCTATGCGGCAGATTTAAGAGGGAATCTGAAAATTCAATTTACGAACTCAGAGGGATATGATGCCGAACCAACGGTTTCTCCAAAAGGCGACAAAATTGTCTATACTTCTTTGAAACAAGGTGATTTAAACTTGTGGACTATGGACATTGATGGTCGGAATAAGAAACAAATAACGTTTTTGCCAGGCTATGATGGAGGTGCATTCTTTTCTCCTGATGGAAACTCTTTGGTCTTCAGAGCTTCGCGACCACCCACTTCTGAAACGCGAATGGAGTATTATGACTTGCTAAAACAAGGATTGGTGGAGCCCACTGAAATGGAAATATTTACCTGTAATTTAAAGGGAGGTAACTTAACTCAAGTTACCCATCTAGGAAAAGCCAATTGGGCTCCGTTTTATCATCCTTCTGGTAAAAAAATTATCTTTTCCTCCAATCACGCAAGCTCCCGTGGTTATCAATTTAATTTGTACATGATCAATACCGATGGCACAGGACTTGAAAAAGTCAGTTTTGATCCGGTTTTTGATTCATTTCCTATGTTTTCCCCTGACGGTAAAAAAATTGTTTGGGCCTCCAATAGAAACAACGGAGGAAGCCACGATACAAATTTGTTTATGGCAGATTGGGTGGATTAAGTATTGATTGAATGGATAAAACTGTCTGGAACTAGGCTGCGTCTTTAAGTTTAACAGGATACTAACATATGTTAGTTTAGGTGTTGTATATCAAACAACATGCCTTTCTTCGCATCATAACTGGCAACGCCAGATTGGAGATAAAGCTCCTTTTTATAGGGATATTGCCTGGCATCAATGATATATACTTTGCAACCAATGGCTTTTTGAAGTTCTTCGTTGCGCTCTTTCCAGCAAAAGGCAAGTTCTTCGGTGGTTTCATCGTAATCTTTTTTCCATTTATTGGTGAACATGACTTCCAAATAAATGATTCCGTTTTTAAAGTTGACCAATCGGCTGCAAAGGCCATGGTTGATTCTATAAACTACATCAGCTTTAAGCAGATGTTTGCGATTGATTTCTTTGATGTTGATTGCCATGCTGAATCCAGCACACAAATTGTGCCACATTTGAAGAAATCTGGAAATTCAAGGCATCAATAATTATTAAAGTATTGAAATACAATTATATATAATTGTAATAAATATTTAATATGTAATTTAACTTTGAACGAGACTAGCGGTAAATGGCTACATGCTTGATGGCCTGTCGATGGTGATCCAAACCAATATGAACAGAATAGATTCCACAGGGCAAATCCTGAATTTCTAATTGAAGTAAGCCGTTTTGAGAAAATGAAATGGGTACTGGCACTTTTAGCTTTATTCCGGAACCATTGTACCATTCAATAGACTCTATTGTATGTTCTTTGGGAAACTCAAGCTGTAGGCTGTATGAAGCAGGATTGGGATAGACTTGGATTTGTTCACTGGTTAAATCTCCAACCAAGGTAGGACTACACAGTGGTATGTTTTGTGTACAATAATTACATCGATAGGGAAGACTGCAGTCCAAGGTAAACGGATTAGCTTTTCCTTCTTGATAGCTTCCAATGAGCTGACTACGATTCCATTCAGTGGAATCAACCGGATCAGCCAGGTGCCAGATGCATAAAGTTTGTTTCATACTTTCAAAAAAACTACGATCGGCTTGCAATTCGTACATAGTAAAAAAATAAAAAATCGCCCTGGCAACATTGCCTTTGTGTTGTTCTCTGGGTTCAAACATGCCGGTAATAGATTCACTATAGGCATCTTTATTCATTAAAGGAATACTCGTTTGGGTAAAAGAGCGGTAGAACCATCGATCGGTATTGGCATCTGCAATTTCTCCAAAAGGATAATTGCTTCGAGCTTCGTTTACGGCTGCTCTGGAAGGAAATAAATGATGCATGTCAGATTTTGCATTGCCAGTTTCAGCACCTTTACTCTGCGGAAAAGTATGTTCACAATTGATGCCATTTGCATTGCCATTTTTGATCAAATATCCAATTGGATCAGAACTCGATGGATCCAAATACAATTTGTGACCAGAATAGACACATTCAACAGAATCCGATTCATTGTATATGTTTTGGTACATTGTTACCCGGGCCTGACTGTAATCCAGGACCACAGCTGGCTTAAACTGCTGGACTAGTTTTTGCACCAATAAAAACGAACTATCTCCGGGAAACAAGGTCTGCTGCATGTATTGCGCTGCAATACGTCCGGTGAGCAGGAAAAAAGCAATCGGAACAATTAAAATCAATGAAATCGGGCGCATCATAGCGTAAATATCGCATTTTTGTTTAAAACTTGAAATGCACATTGAAGAGTTTAGAACATATTGTTTGTCCAAGGCTCATGTTTCAGAGGAGTTTCCTTTTGGTCCGGATACTTTAGTATACAAGGTGAAAGGAAAAATGTTTGCCCTAACCGGTTTAGATGATGCCGAATTTAAAGTGAATTTAAAAGTGAATCCTGAAAGGGGAATAGAATTGCGTGAAACCTATTCTGACATTCAACCGGGATTTCACATGAATAAAGTTCATTGGATTACAGTACTTTTTGAAGGTGGATTGCCGTCTGCATTGTTACGCGAATTAATTGATGACTCATATCACCTGGTATTGAAGACTGTTTCAAAAAAGAACAAAACATGAAGGTATTTGATTACCTGATTGTCGGAGGTGGAATTGCTGGATCTGCATTAGCTTTCGAGATGGCCCAAGCCCAGCAGGATTTTGCAATTGTAGAACATACTGCTCCTGGAAGTTCAACCTTGGTTAGCGCAGGATTGATCAATCCGGTGACCGGTATGCGGTTCGTGCTGAGTTGGAATTTTCCTTTAATTGAAATGGCGTTTAATCAATTTTATCAAAGGTTTCAGCAGCATTTTGGTGTTAAAATTCTCTACGAACATGCGATTTGGCAGAAACTGGAAAATGAAGATGCATGCAATCAATGGATGATACGGGCAAATGATATTTATTACCAACCTTATGTCGAACCTATTCAAGACGTTCCTTTTGATAAATTTCGATTTTCTGACCCTAGGTATGGTAAAATAAAAAGGGCTTTTCGCATTGACGTACAATTAATGCTAACAAGTGTTAGGGAGGACGCAATACAAAAAGGACAGTGGATTTCAGGTAATTATTCACCTATGTCATTAAGAAAACAAGATGGGATGTGGTGGTTAGATAATCTTGGTGCGAGAAAAGCAATTTTATTTGCTGAAGGGTTTAAAGCCATCTTCAACCCTTTATGGGAAAACTACCCGATCATCCCGCTTAAAGGGGATTGTTCGACGTTTACCTTAGAGAATTTACAATTCAGTGATATCCTTAAAAGTACTTATTCATTGATTCCCCTAGGGGGTAACCGATATTGGTGTGGATCAAGCTATAAGCCCAATGACAAAACCATTGATTTGGACCTCGATGAAATAGAACGGCAGCGTCATTTTATTGAAAAAATAATGGGGTCCTCTCCAAACAATTTTCAAGGATTCTTTGGAATCCGCGCTGCATCAAGAGACAGGAGACCCATCATTGGTGCACATCATGTTCATCCCGAGTGCTATTTATTCAATGGATTTGGAACGAAAGGGGCTTCGTTGGTTCCCTATTGTGCCCAACAGCTGATTGACCATTTGCTTCATAAGTCTTCAATCGACCCCGCCATTTCAATTCAACGGTTTCTTTAATTTTTGAGGATTGAACCAACCAGGTTCAATTGCACTAGACTTTGATCATTTCGTTCTTTTTTCTGGGCCGCGGAATGACGAATTGGATTATTTTTGCAGCTTCAAAAAAAAAATCACATGATTCTGGGTATTCTTAAAGAAAGTAGGGCAGGAGAGCAACGGGTGGCAGGAACACCGCAGGTGGTTAAACAATTCGTATCAAAATCGCATCAGGTCTTTATTGAAAAAGGAGCAGGAGAAGGTTCTGCTTTCAGAGACCAGGATTATGAACTCGCTGGAGCTACAATTGTTTCAACAAAAGCTGAGTTGCTGCAGAAAGTTGAAGTGGCAATCAAAATTAATCCTCCTACTGTAGAAGAAGTACAGATGGGTAAACCCAATCTGGTTTGGATGTCTTTGTTGTTCCATCTCATGAATCCAGAATTGATCAACCATATTGCACAGGCAGGCCAAACCGCTATATCGATGGATGCAATCCCGAGAATTTCCCGGGCACAAAGCATGGACGTTTTGAGTAGCCAAAGCAATCTTGCGGGTTATAAAGCAGTCCTTTTAGGGGCTGATTATATGACCAGGGCATTTCCTTTGATGATGACTGCAGCGGGAACCATTACACCTTCTAAAGTGCTCATCTTTGGAGTGGGAGTAGCAGGTCTCCAGGCCATTGCAACGGCTAAAAGACTCGGTGCGGTGGTTGAAGCTACGGATGTAAGACCTGAGACTAAAGAACAAGCTGAATCTTTGGGTGCAAAGTTTATTTCTGTTGAAGATAAAGGGGTGGTTACGCAAGGAGGATATGCTAAGGAAGTTTCTACAGAATATCTTGAGAAACAAAAAGCTGCCGTCAATAAATCCCTTTTCAATGCAGATTTGGTCATTACGACTGCATTGGTTATGGGAAAGAAAGCACCGGTCTTAATTACGGCAGATCAAGTTAGACAGATGAAATTTGGTGCCGTCATTGTCGATATGGCTGCTGAACAAGGTGGAAACTGTGAATTGACCAAATCAGGTGAAGTGGTTACGGAAAATGGCGTTAAAATCATCGGTTTGACCAATCTTGCCTCAAGTCTTGCGACAAATGCCAGCGAACTATATGCTAAAAACGTATTTAATCTGATGGTTCAATTGGCCGGAAAAGATGGATTTCTTCGTGATATGTCAGAAGAAATTACGCAAGCGACGTTTATTGTTGATAATGGTAAAATTTTAAGATCATAATGGGATTATTACAATTTATTCACGAGCACATTGAGATGATTTACCTGATCATCCTGATGATTTTCGTAGGGATCGAACTGATTTCACATGTACCCTCCGTACTTCATACACCCTTGATGTCTGGAGCCAATGCAATCCATGGCGTAGTGATTATTGGGGCCATTATTGTTATGGGCCAAGCTCAGGAAACACTTCATCTTATTTTGGGCTTTATAGCTGTGATATTGGGTACGCTTAATGTTGTAGGCGGGTTTGTGGTGACTGACCGTATGTTGGAAATGTTTAAGAAAAAGAAATGATGGAACACATTTTGGAGATTTTGTATTTAGTTGCAGCAGTGACCTTTATGATCGGTCTGAAAATGCTCAGCAAACCAGATACCGCAAGAAAAGGAAATTCAATTGCAGCAGTGGGTATGACCATTGCCATTTTTGCTACCATTTTCCTGTTCAAAGATTCTACCGGCCAACATTTAGGCAACCTCTTATGGATTTTTGTAGCGCTCGTGGTTGGAACCGTAATAGGGTACGTCATGGCAAAGAGAGTACAAATGACCGCCATGCCTCAAATGGTATCATTTTTTAATGGTATGGGAGGCGCTTGTGCAGCGATGATTTCATTGATTGAGTATGGACACTTGCAACATTTAAGCAATGGTGATGTGACTCAAATGAACAATCAGAAAATTATCATCATTCTGGCCGGTTTGGTTATAGGTTCTGTATCCTTTGCCGGAAGTATGGTGGCCTTTGGAAAACTTGAAGGTAAAGTTGGTGATTACAGTTTGAAAGGGCAACAATTGGTAAATATGGGACTTTTAACAGCCATTCTTGTTGGATCTTTACTTTATGTGATGGGAATGGTGGAAGGAAGCATTTGGTTTTATGGTATCCTCATTTTGTCTTTGCTGTATGGCTTGTTGTTTGTTTTTCCCATCGGTGGAGCAGACATGCCTGTAGTCATATCATTATTGAATTCATTTACTGGTGTTGCAGCTGCCTGCGGTGGGTTTTTATATGACAACTATGTCATGCTCATCGGTGGAATTCTCGTGGGTTCTGCAGGGACGATTCTTACTGTGGCGATGTGTAAAGCCATGAATCGCTCGCTCACCAATGTATTGGTAGGAAATTTTGGTGGAAGTACGGGAGGAACCGCCACATCCATACAAGGAAATATCAAAGAAATTAGCCTCAGTGACGCAGCAGTTTTAATGAAATATGCAAAGAAAGTCGTTATTGTTCCGGGATATGGTTTGGCTGTGGCTCAAGCCCAACATGTTTGTCACGAAATTGAAAATTTGCTTGAAGACGAAGGTGTCCAGGTGAAATATGCAATCCATCCGGTTGCTGGAAGGATGCCCGGGCATATGAACGTGTTACTTGCAGAAAGCAACGTTTCCTACGATAAATTGATAGAAATGGAAGACATCAATCCTGAATTTGCGTCTACCGATGTCGTCCTTGTGGTTGGGGCAAACGATGTAGTAAATCCAGCCGCTAAAACAGATCCCAATAGTCCGATTTATGGAATGCCAATTTTGGAAGTTGAACAATCTAAGAGTATTATCGTACTTAAAAGATCCATGAAAGCCGGATATGCTGGGATTGATAATGCATTATTTTTCTCACCACAGACTTTCATGTTGTTTGGCGATGCGAAAGATTCACTGACTAGACTGGTTACCGAGATCAAGAATTCTTGATAAAGTATTGATTTGCAGCAGTTTATTCGTTAGATTACATAAATATTATTAAAATGTATAAGCAACTGATAAGTAGTATATTATTAATATTTTAACTTATATATAATTTTTTTTTGGAAATATTAAAAGTATTCATACATTTGCTGGGAATGGTTCGAAGGGACCATTGTAATGTTTTCAATTAACCAAACTCAAGACGAAGATCTCCGGACGAAGCATCCAGGATATTAGTCACTAATTGTTTAATCCTTGTGTCAAACGTAATATTCTATTATTACGTTAAGTGACTTTAAGGTTATGTCGGAATCTGCCTTTGAGGTTTGGTGTAAGTATTTTAAAAAAAACTTGTAAACCATAATCTCATGAAAAGACCTAAACTTTTAATGTTGCTTTTCGCTATGCTTTGCGGATTTCACTTAGGCGCACAATCACCTTTGCCGAGCCTTAAATCCAGTGAAACTTCCAAGCAACTTCTTCAAGTTGAATTGGGCAATTTGAAAACGGCTTATGATAATAACCGTTCAGCACAAATTGAATCCAAGATTCAACTCTATGCATTGGCATTGGAATTCTTAAATGAAGCAACAGTCATACCTTCGACGGTTGACTATGCCTTGACTTCTGCTTTCCTCAATCATGAAGTAAATCGCTATCAGGCAAATGACACAGAAGCCTTTGAACGGTTTTACCGCAAACAGTGGAAACAAGAGTTCCAGGATCTGGTCAATTTATTAAAGAATTAATATCCCTTTTTAACCATTAATAGCCAAAATTCAATCTCATGAAAAACAGATTAACTGTTGGTTTGAGCAAAATTCAGTCCAGTCTGGTGATTTTTGCTTTAATCATTTTTTCTCAAGGACTATCTGCACAATTTTATACGCGTACCAATTGTGGTGATGCCTATGTTCAGGCTTTTGGACAAGTTGGAACAACATTTTTAGGCCAGGGTGATGATGTAACATTTACCCTGAATCTACCTTTCACATTCAATTATTATTGTACCAACTACACCAGCGTTACGGTTGGAACCAATGGTTTTATTGGATTTCCAGCAGGTACCACCCGTGGTTTGACCAATGCCGCTTTACCTACAACTCTGACTGGAGCCTGTATATATGGTATGTGGGATGACCTGGACATTAACCAGGCTACTGCCGCCAATGCTGGTGTTTATTACAGGACAGATGGAACAGCACCTAACCGTATATTCACAATAGAATGGTACAATGCCGGACATTTTCCAGACGCAGCCAATCAAACGGTAACTTTCCAAGTCAGACTTTATGAAACTTCTAACCTGGTGAAATTTCAGTACCTGGATGTATTCTTTGGCGGAACACAGGCAGGTTTTGATAGAGGTTTAAGTGCTACAGAAGGCGTCGAAGGACCAGTAGCCACCCCACGCGATTTTAATCAAATTGGATTTAATCAAGCCATCCTGAACAATGGCGATTGTTTCTTATACACACCGCCACCTCCTGGCTGCCCTGGGTTTTCAGTGCAAAATATTACTTTAGGGATGGCTCCGGGTACCTGTGAAGCAAATGTTAACCTGAGCGATTATATCAGCCCAAGAGGCTGTACGGCTACTTTTGACCCTCCTGGACCGACGTTTAAAGGAGGAGTTACTACGGTAACCGCAAAGAATGGATGTATAACTTTGACCTTTACGGTAACTGTACAGGATGTAGAACCCCCAGTAATTGTTGGCTGTCCAAAAGCCGTAATTTTGAATCTTGGCCCTGGAGAATGTGAAGCCTCTTGGGATGCACCACCATTAATGGCCATGGACAACTGTCCTGGAACCAATTTCAGTGGCCCAATATTTACATCCCCAGGTTGTCAACTTGGTGCAAATAACTTCTTGACGGCGGGAGGTTTCTATATCGGCTTAATGTTCAATATCCAAAATACCAGCTCCCGGTTGATGGCCATTAAAGGCTTAAGTTTTATGCCACATAATGGGGTAGGCAATGTATATAGAATATATAGCACTACCGCACCAGGAACCTGGCAACCTGTTGCCAATAATGCTGCAGCATGGACACAAGTAGCAAATGATATGGTTAAAATTGGACAATCTAATTTTCCTCCCACAAATCCACGTTTGTTGACGCAATTTGATTTGACAAATCAAATTATCATGGCTCCTGGAGAATCTCGCGGTATGGCTATTTATGGTACCAATCCTGGAGTTTCTCAATATTATGTCAATGGTGCAGCTCCATGTTCTACAACGCCTCAAGGTGATGCAAATTTGAAGATCGATGTGGTAGGAGGTAGGGTTCAATACGGAACAGCCTTTTTCCAGGTAACCGGTACGTTCTCGGTCAGAATGTTTAATGGAAATGTGGATTATCAGTTTGGAGATAACATGATTCGGGTAATTCAAACCTGTGGTCAACCTTATGGACCCGGAACTTTCTTTCCAATTGGTTGTAGAACTCTTTGCTATTCGGCCACCGACGCTCAAGGAAACGTGGCTACCTGTCAATTTGATGTTTGTGTGAACGAATACGCTAACACCGTAACTCAATTGGCTTGCAATGATGAAATCCAAATCAGTTTGGATGAAAACTGCTATGCGACCATTTCTGCTGATGAAGTGTTGACTGGAGGTCCGTATCGTTGTTATGATGATTATATCGTTGAAATCCGTGACTGGATCACCAATACATTGGTTGATAGACAAGCAAATGTTCCTGGTGCTCAAGTTGGTGTTCAGGACCTTGGCCGTGAATTGAAATTAACCGTGCGTGATCCTCAAACAGGCAATACTTGTTGGGGCCATGCAACTGTGGAAGATAAACTTCCACCAACCCTTACTTGCCCGAGAGATACCTGTATACCTTGCTATTCTGGAATTGCGCCAAGTTTAACGGGTTCACCATCTGTCGATGAAAATTGTACTTCATATACATTGACCTATCGCGATGATATTACCATTGGTTCTTGTGCTGCAGGATACGATCGCATCATTCGCAGAACCTTTACAGCTACAGATCCTTCCGGAAACAGAGGGTCCTGCGTGCAAACCATTACGGTAAGTCTTGGAAGTCTTTTGGATGTTTCTGTGCCAGGAAACTGGGATAATATTGACAATCCTATGTTGGCTTGCAATGAAAAAATAGACCCTAATAAAGATGTAACTCCTCACATGTTAGCTTATCCATATTGCGTAGATGGATATTTACTCGACTCTGCGCATTGGTTTGCTACAGGAGGGTTTTTACCGAGCCCTGCAGGAGATTTGGCTGGCGAGCGTTTACCTCGCGTCCTGGGTTGGAACTGTTTGGATTCAGGCCCTTATCAAGGCCATCCAAGCCCATTCCCAGTTTATTATCCGCCTCATACCAGCTGGAGAACAAACAATCCAGTATGCTGGGGACCAGACGAAATCATCATGTGGCATGGAACAGGATACCCAGGAGGTGTGAATTGTCACAACCTGGCGGTTAACTATGTGGATATTGTTATCGATGTTCAAACATCCAACTGCGACGCGGGTCCAGTGGGTTGTTATAAATTATTGAGAAAATGGACGGTAATGGACTGGTGTACCAGTGAAATTGGAGGTACTAACCAAGTGATTAAAGTTGCTGATGCAGAAGGACCTAAAGTTCTTTATCCAGATACTGTAATTGTGAACATGGAAGTGTGGACATGTACTGGCCGTTGGGAAGTTCCACCAGCCTGGTTAGTAGACAATTGCAGCAATGAAATTCATTATACGGTAGAAGTTGAAGCAGGAACCGTCTTAGGAAATGAAACCAGTGGTTATGTTGTGGTGGATATGCCACGGGGAGTTCAAAATGGTTACATCGTTGCCGAAGATTGTTGTGGAAATATCACCAAGAAAAGACTTGCTTTGGATGTCCAGGATAACGTACCTCCAGTAGCAGTTTGCGAACAGAAGACCGTTGTTTCTATCAACGGAAACCAATCTCCTGGAGAAAACTTTGCAAAAATCTTTGCTGAATCATTTGATC
>CAZMSE010000034.1:0-31808 GCA_964568865.1 uncultured Saprospiraceae bacterium | reverse complement strand
TTTTTTGTGCCTAGTATTTTCTTACATTGGCTTAAGTATTAGTGACTTAGTTATTGACCGAAACTCCCTAAGTAAAATCACAAAGATTTATTGATTGGCTCAGAGATGAGACCACAAACGGCAATAAAACTAATTTGGGAATGTAGAATAAATGACTTAAAGATTTTGATCCATCTTAGCTTGTTGTTTTTTCCATATTCTGGCTAAGATGAACACCATAAGGTAAGGAATAGCCAATAAGTACAAAATACCGTTATTTAAGCCTTTACCTGCGGAACCTCCAGCCTCCAAGTTGCTTTCAGCAGCCATTCTGCACATTGGACATTGCGCTATAACTGCCAACGAAAAAAGCAAACCAAGTGCTAAAGTCAATGCAAATCGATTGTTCCTCATTGAGTTTTTCCTTAACGATCCAAACATGGTCGCAACATTAAATAACATAATGGTCCTGAAAAACAAATATACAGCCAAATCGGAAATACCCATTTGGCCATTTTACGGTGCCTGTCATACTGCCCGGTCAATCCCCGTATGTAGGTAAATAAAATAAAAGGAAATGCTAAAGCGGAAAAAACCACATGGCTGATCAACAAAACAAAATACACGATCCTGGAAAAATCAAATTTACAGTACCGCTGTTCTGGTGTGGTAATATGATAAACGACATACGAAATCAGGAAGACAGTTGACAAAAGCATTGCAGTAGTCATCAATCGCTTGTGCATACTTACATTCCCTTTCTTGATGAAAATTAGAGCCAAAACCAAAACGGCACCGCATAATGCATTTACACTGGAATGAAATGGAGGTAAGAAAGAAAAATCGACGTCCGTATCAATCTTTATTCTGCGCATCAGTAGCACGACTAAAAGAACGAGAGTACTGATGATCCAAGCTACAGTGTTTAAAGTTCGAATTTGCTTTTCTGTCCAAACACTCATTGCTTAAGGCTTAAAAAGACAGGTATTTCCCGAATAGCTGTCTTGACTTCATCAGGAAGATTCAGCGAATAATAATTACGAATCTGCCCATTTTCATCCAATAACACAATTAATGGCTTCTCCAGGTATTTCTCAGGTAAAGAAAACGCATCTGATGAAAAAGGAAAGACATGGTTCTTAGCCAGAAAGGTACTGATCCATGTGCTTTTTCGAGGCAAGTCTAACTGTTGACTTATTTGGGATATTTGCTCTCCCAGTTCCAGTCCAATGATGGTAAACACATGAGTGCTGAATTCACCAGAAACTTGAGCAATAATTTTCTTAAACTCGTTAATATTCTCTTGCCGAGAAGAATCGGCCGGTATTATTCCTATAATCCATCTTTTACCCGCAAGACCCTCACTGGAAATCACTGAATCTTGATCGGTCGCTGTTTGAAAATTTGAAAGCATACCTTTTGGAGCCAAATGCTGCATAGCAAGTTTTCGCATTTGTGTTCCCTTATTGAGGTAATACCAGGCAAAAAAGGGAAAACCAATGACTATAATCCCCAATAGTAATAACTGGTAAAGTCTACTCAAAATTCATCAATTTTATGACTAACATACTTATCAGTGGTGAGTATTTCCTTTCATACTATGTAGGGTATCCGTTTTTGTTTGTACAGTATCTTTTGATTGGATAGTGTTACTGTCTATAGGCATGGCAGCATGTCCTTCAGAAGAAGATGGATGGACAGAATGTTTATGTTGCCTTTGCTCAAGTGTTAGTAGAGGTCTATCTTGAATTTTAGCACGCCAATGATTCCAGGTATTCCCCTCTGAGAAAAAGGCAATAATCGCCCAAACCAACAAAAGTGTAGGTAGGAGAACACTTTTTACCAACCCGGGGACTTCATACCTCATGTGCATAAATTCAAACACAATGAAATAGGCTTTGTACAATGACATTATAATCATCGCCAGATACATAATTGAGCGTGGAAGATGGAACCCATCAACGATATAACCCTTTCCCAATAAGGCAATAAACACTTCAATTATGGTAACGATTCCCAGAAGTACAAATCCTTTAAATGCTACCTTTTTAGCTTCCTCGTAACTAATATGTGCCATTTTTGTTAATTCTAACTGTTATTTTAAAGAAGGTAAAATACTAAAAACACAAACACCCAAACCAAATCTACAAAGTGCCAATAAAGCCCTATTTTTTCCACCATTTCATAGTGATTCTTTCTGTTTGCATAAACACCAGAAAGCACATTAATTAAAATAATGGCCAGGAAGACCACTCCACTGAAAACGTGAAAACCATGAAATCCGGTAATAAAGAAAAATAATGCTCCAAAAGCTTTCGGACCAAACTGTTGCTGTTTGACTTCACCGGATTCCGTTTTGTATTGTAAGGGTGCCCATTCTTCTCCATGCTTATGAATAAGATAAGATTGTCCGGCATGAACTGGATCACCTGCTTTGATATCGTGGCCATCACCATCTAGATACACTCCATTTTCCACATGGGTCCCAAATGGATTGGTGTGAATCGTCATGTTCTCACCTTTTATCAAGGTGGTCCATTCCCAGGCTTGACAACTTAAAAATGTCAAACCTCCTACTATGGTCAGCAACATCCAAAAGGCTACTCCTTTTTTATTATAGCGTTGACCTTCCTGCACCGCTCTTACCATCGTGACACTACTGACGATCAATACGAAGGTCATAAAAGTTACAAAAATCAAAGGTTTATGATGTATTCCACCCGGCAAGGTCGAAAACACAAAATCAGGAACAGGCCACGTGGGACTTGCAAATCTCAAAGTCCCATATGCAATAAGAAAACCAGCGAAAGTAAATGCGTCAGAAAGGAGAAAATACCACATCATCAACTTTCCATAACTTGCTTTAAAGGGCTCAGTTGCTCCTGCCCAGGCACCCCTAGGCTGATGCACATCATGCGCGTGTATTTGATCAGTTGCCATTGAACGATTTTAAGCTATTGTAAGATTAGAAATATCAATAAGTATATCCAAATAAGGCCGACAAAATGCCAATATTGCCGTACCAAATCCAATTTAAAAATTCTTCCGGAGTTGTTCTCAATATCCCAGGAAATTGCAAATGCGAATGATACCAAAAGTGCTGCAAGACCACCCAATACATGCAATGCATGAAGACCACTGATAGCATAAAGGAAAGAACTGCTCACATTTAAATCCAACGTGATTCCTTGTGCTACCAACGCCTTCCAAGAAATCAGTTGAAATACGATGAATGCAAATCCGAAAACATTGGCAAGCATCAATCCATTGATATAATGCTTTTTATTCGAACTCTTTAAACTCTGAAAACTCCATTCCAAGAATACCGATGAAAGTACAATACAACTCGTACTAACAAAAAAAGGAATGGGCAATTTAAATTCATACCAACTCCCTGCTGCCTTGCGAACGATATATGCACTGGTAAGGGCTGCAAACATCATAATGATAGAGGCCATCGCTATCCATAAACCAAATTTTATTGCTTGCCTTCTGGATGGCTCCAAATTTCGATCGATCATTTGAAACAAAGCCATTACACCAGATTATTGTTAAGGAAAAACAACATAAAAAGCAAAGGCAAATAAAAAAATGAAACAAACATCAACTGTCTGGCTGCCTCAGAATTATTCTTTCGATAAAGATTAATTCCAAACCAAACATAAATGGAAATCAATGAAATTACAGCGATCAGAATTCCATCGTGCACCACATTGACGGATTGCATAAATGCAATGATGAAATAAGCCAACCCGGCATAGATCGCAGAATATAGTCCGTATTTGGGATCTGGCCTACCCTCCACATCTCGTATTAATTTAAAACCAGCTTTTCGGTAATCGTCATGGCCCAACCATGCAATCGACCAAAAGTGGGGAAACTGCCATAAATATTGCAGTGCAAAAAGTGAAATTGCTTGTTCTGTAAATCCTTTACAAGCCACGACCCCTGCAATCAATGTTGGCAATGCACCAGGAATTGCACCAATGGGTATTGCAACAGGACTATACCGTTTAAGGGGTGTATAAACAAAAGCATACAAAACAAATGAAAGCATTCCAAGCATGGCTGCCTGAAAACTAACCATAGACAAAATAAAGACTCCAATTGTACACAGTACACCTGCCAGCAAAACCGCAAACGATAAACTCATTCGACCCGTTGCAACAGGTCTGGCAGATGTTCTCTTCATTAATTTATCATATTCCCGCTCTAGACATTGGTTCATTGCATTAGCTGCAAAAGTGATCAGCAAACCACCTGTCATGAGGCTTCCAAATTCAAAAAAAGAAAAACTTCCACCCGCCAGAATCAAATAACTCAGTGCAGATGAAAACACGACCATCAAACTCAATTTGAATTTAACGAGAATGCCAATATCCCGTAATAGAGAATATTGTATTGCCGATGTCTTCGTGGAATTCATAAATCTTAATAAATCGAAATTAATGGCTGCTTTCCTCTTCTCCTTCTTTCAATGGAATATGTTGAGGTATATATTCATTACCATCTTTTCCATAATCATAAGCCCAGCGCTGTACAGTAGGTATCTTTTCAGGCCAATTCCCATGTCCTGTATGAATGGGTGTAGTCCATTCCAATGAATTAGCTTTATAAGGATTTTGGTCAGTCATTTTCTTTCCTTTCCAAATACTCCAGAAGAAATTGACCACAAAAAGAATTTGACCAAAGAATGTGATCACCGCTGCAATGGTGATAAATTTATTCAAATCATCAAAATCCTTAAATGCATCAAAGTTGTCAAAACGGTAATACCTTCTAGGAACTCCTGCCATCCCTAAATAATGCATTGGTCCAAACACAGCGTATGCACCAACCATGGTAACCCAAAAGTGAATTTTCCCCAAAGTGTCATTCATAAATCTACCAAACATTTTAGGAAACCAGTTGTACACCCCTGCAAACATTCCAAAAAAAGCAGCAACACCCATAACTATATGGAAATGTGCAACGACAAAATAAGTGTCATGTTGCTGAATGTCAATTGCCGAATTCCCTAAGAATATACCTGTTAAACCTCCGGAAATGAACATAGAAACGAATCCAATACAAAACAGCATTTGCGTGTTCATGCGGATATTCCCTCCATAGAGTGTACTGATCCAGTTAAATACTTTAACGGCGGAGGGCACTGCTATGATTAATGTAAAAATGACGAAGAAATTGGATATAAAAGGATTTACGCCTGCCATAAACATATGATGCGCCCATACGATAAAGGATAAAAATCCAATAGCCAAAATAGAATACACCATTGCCCGATATCCAAAAATAGGTTTACGCGCATGGACTGACATCACCTCCGATACAATTCCCATTGCAGGCAAAATGATGATATATACCTCGGGGTGGCCTAAAAACCAAAAGAGATGCTGAAATAAGATCGGACTACCTCCTATCCTATCCAAAGCCTGGCCATTAATAAAAATATCAGACAAATAGAAGCTTGTACCTAAGCTTCTATCGAACATGAGTAAAAAGAAACCCGACGCCAGTACTGGAAACGACAAAAGTCCCAGAATGGCGGTGACTAAAAACGCCCATATCGTCAAAGGCATTCTCCACATAGTCATGCCCTTTGTTCTCAAATTAAGAACGGTAGTGATGTAGTTCATCCCTCCCAACAAAACGGACACGACAAAGAAAACCAATGAAACCAGCCATAAAGTCATTCCTGCACCACTGCCATTTGAAGCTTGCGGCAAAGCGCTGAGAGGTGGGTAACCTGTCCAACCACCAGAGAAGGGCCCTGTACTTAGAAACAGACTGTACATCATAACCACGGAGGACAAAAAGAAAAACCAGTAACTCAACATATTGAGAAAAGGTGATGCCATATCCCTAGCCCCGATTTGAAGAGGAATTAATAGGTTACTAAAGGTCCCACTTAGGCCCGCTGTCAATACAAAAAACACGATGATGGTTCCATGCATCGTTACAAGCGCATAATAAAATTCTGGATCAAGTTTACCAACTCCGGTATCACTGAGGGTGATCCATTTACCCAAAATAGGTCTTAGCCAGGATATGTCCGCATCCGGATATCCTAATTGAATCCGGAAAATAATCGACATCGCAGCTCCTACTACCGCCCAGAACATTCCCGTCATTAAAAATTGACGGGCAATCATTTTATGGTCTTGCGAAAATATATACGTCGTAAGAAAATTCGTTTGGAATTTATCACCATGATGATGCTCATGAAAATGATCATCGTATCCCAATTCCTGAATCAGGTGATCCGTCTCCATATGTGTATTGTGACTTGCTGACATGGTATATTTTGTATTAGAAATTCAAAATTTTAAATTCAATTCTTCTATTTTTACGTCTACCCTCTTCGGTATCGTTGCTTTCTTTAGGCTTTGAGGATCCTACTCCAACAGCAGAAATTCTTCCATCTTCTACGCCATTATTGACCAAATAATTTTTCACAGCATTTGCTCTATCAACAGAAAGTTTTTGATTCAAAGCAGCATCTCCCACATTATCGGTATGTCCGCTGATCTCAACTTTAAGTTTTGGATATTGGCTAAAGGTTTCTTTGAGAACGGCTAAGCCAATTTCAGATAATTTATTAATATCAGCAGAACCCGTTTCGAAATAAATATTATCGAGTTGAATGACACGATCCTCTGCTTTTACATTAGCTGTATCCAACGCTTTTTTCAAATTGATTTTAAACTCCTCTGTCTTCATTTTAGCCTCATACTCCAAGGGCTGCCCTTTGAAAGGGTCTTCATCGGTATTTCTAACATTCGTTAGGTAAAATGACTTCTGTGATGCGTTCCATTTTTCCCATTCTTCCTGAGAAACCACTTTTACTAATCTTCTCATAGAATAATGTCCCTTACCACACAACTCTGCACAGGCAAGTTCATAGTTGAAGGCTTTCCACTTTGGTTCGCTGTTTGGATCATTGGGGTCCGAAGGCTGTTGATATTCCGGATATTTTCTCAATTCTTGCCTGAATTCTTCTGTGGTTTTGATTGGAGTAAAAATAAAATAAGTGGGTACCCCAGGTACCGCATCCATTTTCACCCGGAAGTGAGGTAAATAAAAATTGTGAAGTACATCCCGTCCGATGATTCGAATCCGAATTTTCTTTCCTTTCGGAACCACCAATTCATCTGCATTAAAATCATCGTGATTTCTTACATCCGTCCAGTCCTGACCGATTTCATTTACACCAGACTTAATCAATCTAAAATCCTTCACGCCCAATTGTCCGTCAATACCAGGATATCTTAAGTTCCATGCAAATTGCCACCCTGTGGCTTCTATTTCCATATAAGCTTCGTCTTGTTTGACATCAGCCATGACATTGTTCCAAGTGACTAAACCTTTCACAACCAGAACAGTCATTACCAAAGCAGGCACAGCTGTCCATATAATTTCAAGCCTTGTATCATGAGGAAAAAATAAAGCTTTTCGATTTGCTTGAAACCTGTATTTGTAAGCAAACCAAAACAATAAAATATGGCAGATAATGAAAACGATGCCGGTAAGCACCAAAGTCAAATTAAACATTGAATCAATGGATCCTCCATGTGCAGATGCTGACTGCAAAGGACCATATCCAAGCATTCTATTTGCATAATACAGGGCGCTCCAAAAAAAAGAACCCAAAAAAATGACACAAAAGATTAGAAACCATTTACCATTAGAATTTGCAATTTTCTCCTGGTAAGCATCTTCATCAATCATGCTAGATGCTAATTCATTGATCTTTGCAATCTGCACCAAAACAATGAATAATAAAACAACTGTAAGTATCGTGATTAAAGCCGTCATGGTCTACTTATTAATTTTATAATCAAACATGATGATGTAAACTTTCTTGCAGGTAAGGATCATTTTTGGGTACCAATGCAGCCTTTGACAGAAAATGCAAGGTAACCGTAACAAACAATGCAAGAAACCCAATCAGTAATCCCAAATCTGCCAAGCCTGGTATATAATATCCAATTTCAGGTCCAACTGCTTCAGCATGTCCAGAATCATGCATCGTTTCTGTATGCATGGTCCCAGCTGCATCAGCCGTTTGCTCTTTATGCGGTTCATTCATCACTTTTGTGTTCCCCTCGTTTTGTCCTCCAGCATGTCCAAGGCTGATTTCATGTGAGGTATGTAAAATACCTGGTTTCAGCATTTGGAAAGAATCAACCCAATGCCCGAAAAATACGATGAGAGAAACAGTTATGAGAGTACCGTACTTACGTTTATTGTCATTTCTCATTAAAATGAGAAAAGGTAACACAAAATTCAAAATCAAATTACCATAAAAGAGTACTGGATACTGTTGAATTCTCGTTTGAAAATAAACGGTTTCTTCACCAATATTTCCATACCAAATCAACATATACTGAGAAAACCACAAATAAGTCCAGAAAACAGAAAAGGCAAACATGAACTTACCTAAATCATGAAAATGTTCCTGGTTGACATTGTGATAATAGCCTCTTGATTTAAGGTAAATCAGAAGCAAAATGGTAAGAGAAATCATACTAACAAAAGTACTTGCACCTGTATACCAGGCATATAGCGTACTATACCAATGTGGATCCACCGACATACACCACAACCAAATAACCGCCGCACTTGAAAAACCCGCAATGGGCAAAAAGATTGCCGCCCAAATCTTCATTTTCTTGTAATGCTCAAATTTTGGATTTCCGTGGGTGTCTTCTTCAATACTCAAACTCCTCATCTTGTTGGCAAAAAATATCCAAACCCCAAGAATGCCTAAGCCACCAATGGCATAAAAATTCTTATTGAGAAATGAGGATTTGCCCTGAAGAATTTTATCATTAGCTACCGCATCGGCATCCGCCCAGTGATATAAATGATGCCATCCAAAATACACGCCCAAAGCGATTAAAAACATAATGGCAAATCCTACATACAAGAATTGTGACATGGCCTCCCATACCCGTTTGAAACCAACATTCCAACCAGCATATGCGGTTCGGCTAACGCACACGAAAAATATTGCCATTAAAGCAATTAAAGTAAAAAAGCTTCCATTGTGCAAAAGACTACTCCACAAACGCGTGTGATGAGCATCATCATTAAATATGATCGCAACCAGAGAAATAATTCCAATTATTCCTGCAATTCCTAAAACGATTTTGTCTTTATCCGGAATTTGTATTGACTTCATTTATCGTAAACTTTAGGCTTTTGTTTAATTTATTTGTTTGTTGCCGGCGCAGCTATTGTCGCAGAAGAGCCGGTAAATGTGTTCTCTTTCTCGTTATAAACTAATTTCTTAGAGGCAGCTTGCATAGAACGGATGTAATGAATGACGTTCCATCTTTCCGCGTACGATAACTTATCTCGATGAGAACCCATCATATTTCGTCCATACATAATAGCATGGTAGTATCTACCTTCCGACGAAATAATAAATTCATCTTTCATAAAGTTAGCAGGTTGTGCAGGATATTTACCGCCATCATCCCTGACCAGATATCCAGCACCATCCCCACCGGCACCATGGCAAATGGCGCAATACAAGTCATACAATGCTTTTCCTTCAGATAGTCCTTTTTTGGTAATGGGCAGCGGGTTAGACTTAATTTCATTCATAGCCCTAAGTCTCTCTTCCTCTGTATTTCCGTAATAATAATTTACTGACCCGTTTACCGGGGTGGCAATGGCATTGTGGCTCAATTTTCCATTATAAATATCTTCATTAGGCTGCCCTGAGTTCCAACCCAAAGAACCTCTTGCGATTGTACCTTTTACGGGTTGTTTAGGAGCAGACATTTGAGCAATTTCCAATGGACTTCCCCAGGAATGCCAGTAATAATAGCTATTGACATTGGCTTCGTAAGCAATAGAATGCGACATATCGGGCATGTATTCAGACCCTGTCCGGTTGTTTCCAGCTGGTCTGCATTGAAAACATACCATCGCAATCAGCACTAAGTATAAATTATGATTTGGCTTTTTCATTTTTAAATCATTTTGGAATTGACTTCTTCTGCACCGGTCTCATGAAACAGTGTTTTTACATCTTCTTCGGAAACCTCACTTTTGTCAAAAGCCAGGCAGAACTTATCATCGGTTGTTCGTAAATCTAACTGAGGGTTAGATACCCCTGGCCATAATCCACAAATGGTATAAAAAGTTATGGTCATACCCCATGCCGCACACAAAACGGTCATTTCAAAAGTAATGGGAATAAATGAAGGTACTGGCCAATATGGTTTTCCTCCAAATATAATTGGCCAATCGCTGGTCATGATCCAGGTCATCCCAAGAAATCCAAGCAAGGCACCTAAAGATCCATAGACAAAGCCTGCCTGATGCAACCTCGATTCAGATAAACCCATTGCATGATCAAGACCATGAATTGGGAACGGAGAATACACGTCGAGTATTTCGAGATGCTTCTTCTTAGCCAAACGAACAGCATTCAACAAAACTTCCTCATCGGAATAGATTCCATAAATGACATCTTTATTCAGCTTTCGCATGTATGGTTAGTTTTATGTGAATTCAATTAATGATTTTCATGATGATGATGTTCAACTCCATGCGAACCAGTATGGTTTGCATGTTCTCCAATGTATTGGTCACCACCTACTTTAAGAATATGTTTAACTTCAGCAATAGCTACCACCGGTGCTACTCGAACAAATATCAGGTAGCAAGTAAAAAACAAACCAATGGTTCCAATAAAAATTCCAATTTCAACCCATGTTGGACGATAGTAACTCCACGAAGATGGCAAATAGTCGCGAGCCAATGTGGTTGCAATAATTACAAACCGTTCAAACCACATTCCAATATTTACAAAAATCGACATGAAGAAAGTAACAAAAATGCTACGTCTAAATTTTTTAACCCAAAATAGCTGTGGTGAAATCACATTACAAGTCATCATTCCAAAATAAGACCACCAGTAAACTCCCATCGCGCGGTTAAAGAACGCAAACTGCTCATATACATACCCAGAGTACCACGCAATGAATAATTCTGTCAGATAAGCTACACCAACAATAGTACCGGTAACCAATATAACTTTATTCATTGACTCTATATGCTCAAGAGTAATATACTCTTCAAGTTTTAAAATTTTTCTGGTAATAACCATAAGTGTTTGAACCATTGCAAAACCAGAAAAAATGGCTCCAGCAACGAAATAAGGTGGAAAAATTGTAGTATGCCAGCCCGGAATTACGGAAGTGGCGAAGTCAAAACTAACGATCGTATGTACAGATAATACCAATGGAGTAGAAAGACCTGCAAGCACTAATGAAAGTGATTCCCATCGTTGCCAATGCTTGGCAGAACCTGTCCATCCAAAAGATAAAGTGTTATATATTTTCTTACGAAACCCTGATGCGCGGTTTCTTACGGTCGCAAAATCCGGAACTAAACCCGTATACCAAAACAATAAGGATACAGAAAAGTAAGTGGATATGGCGAACACATCCCACAAAAGCGGTGAATTAAAATTAGGCCAAAGTGATCCTCTGGTGTTTGGGTAAGGGAAAAAGTAAAATACGACCCAAATACGTCCAACGTGAATTAAAGGAAACATCGCAGCACAGATTACAGCAAAAATTGTCATGGCTTCTGCTGCCCGATTAACACCTGTTCGCCAACGCTGACGAAACAATAATAAAATGGCTGAAATCAGGGTACCTGCGTGACCAATACCGATCCACCAAACAAAGTTAGTGATATCATAACCCCACCCTATTGTACGGTTAAGGTTCCATGTCCCAATTCCCATCCAGATGGTCCATAGAATACAGAAAATACCAAAAGACAAAACTGAAACGGAAACGATGAACGCCAAAATCCATTCTTTGCTTGGTGTACGTTCCGTAGGAGCACATAAATCCTCTGTGATTTGATGATAGGTCTTATGACCTTCCACCAAAGGCTTTCTTACTGGGGCAACTATTCCTCCTGACATTTTGATGATTTATTTATGGTTATGCATCTAATGATTCGTCTCTGTTGTTCACTTTCATTGTATAATTAACAACAGATTTTACATTCACTTCTTCTAAAACTATATAGTTAAGTGGATTCTGTAACTTTTTATGCAGTTCTCCACTTTCATTGTTCATATCACCAAAAGTGATAGCACCTGTAGGACAAGCTGTCTGGCAAGCAGTTTTTACATCCTGATCCTTCAAGGATCTTTCTTGCATTTTCGCATTCAACTTACCTTCCTGAATCCTCTGGACACAAAATGAACATTTTTCAATTACCCCTCTCGAACGCACGGTAACATCAGGATTCAAAACCATACGAACCAAATTATCAGAGTAAAATGGTTGAGTCTTTTCATTGGCCAAATTAAACTGATTGACCGGAAACAAGTCAGCAGTTGTATAATCATACCAATTGAATCTTCTGACTTTGTAAGGACAGTTATTCGCACAATAACGCGTTCCTACACATCGGTTATAAGCCATTTGATTCAATCCTTCCTGTGAATGGTTGGTTGCATTTACCGGACATACGTTTTCGCAAGGAGCGTTGTTACAATGTTGACACATCATCGGTTGATAGACAACATTGGGTTTCTCCACGTCTCCATAAAAATACCGGTCAATCCTTAACCAGGTCATTTCATGATGTCTAGCCACTTCCTTTTTACCAACAACAGGTACGTTATTTTCTGCCATGCAGGATACTGTACAAGCGCCACAGCCAATGCATGCATTCAAATCGATATGCATACCCCAATGATGCCCTGCATTGTATTTGTAATCATGGCCGGGATAGAGGGTATGAGCATTCAATTGCTGATGATGCGCCCTTTCATCTTTTAATTTTTCAACTTTCTCTTTCAGCTCACTTACATTGGTATGTTTCAAAATAGAGCGATCTGTCAATGCTCCCTGGTATCCTTTGGTCAATCCCTTAAAGGCATCGTCGACCAAAGCGGCTTCATCGGCGTTTATTTTCTGGCCGGTCTTTGTTTCGATAGCGGTGACTCCATAAGTATGATGATGTTGAACACAGGCAAAATGCTTTTCAATCGTTTGCAATGAATCAGAAACAGTAACACCGGTTTGGTAATATTGTCTATATCCATCTACAATTGGACAAGAAGGATAAAAATCAGTTCCCACACCTGTACCACAATCACCGGCAACCTGTCTTCCATATCCCAAGGCAATGGAAACAGTATTCTGCATCTGACCGAATTGTTTAAATGCACCAATTGTAAAAGTTTTATCTCCAATTTGAAGATTTACCTGCTCACCATTCTCATTGACTTTATTCATGGTGATGAATCTACGGTCTCCGTCAAAAGAAACAGGCAATGCTAAATAGTTCCCCCAAACAGTTCGCATCACGGGATCAGGCATTTCTTGAAGCCAGGGATTGGTTGCGTATTGCCCTCCTCCTAAGTTTATACTTTCAACAAAACTAACTTCTACACCACCTTCGGCTGGTTTAGCTAATTTCGATGCAGCAAGATTTACGTCTGCCTTACAAACTACCAAACGTTCGTTAGCTTCTTCCTCATAAATACCATCATGTAATAATTTATCCCAGGCAGATTGATTACCACCAGCGCCTAATTTACCCATCCATTGTTTCATCAAATATTCCTGGTAAGGTTGCTCTGCTTGTGGATTCAATTTTGTTGAACCTGCCCATATAAGTAAAGAATGTGGGGACTGGCGTGTATTAAATATTGGTTGAATGGTTGGCTGTTGAAAACTGAATATACCGGATTTTGGTTCGGCATCTCCCCAGGATTCAAGAAAATGATTTTCCGGAGCCACGAAATGGCATTTTTGGGTGGTTTCATCCATGGTTGTATTCAAACTAATGCAAAGGTTAACTTTAGCCATTGCTGCAACAAAATCAGCTGCATTGGGAAGTTCGAAACATGGATTTGAATTCCAAATAATCAATGCATCTACACCACCGGAATTCATCTCGCTAATTACTTCTTGCAATTCAATATCATTGCCTTTACGTTGGTGAGATACCCGAGAAAAATTAACCGTTTGATTAATATTACCTAATAGATCATTGATAGCAAATATCAAAATTTGGTCACCTAAATTGTTGTTTCCACACACGACCAAGGACTTTCCTTTAGCCTCTAAAAGTTGGTTGGAAATCTTCGACAAAGCCGCCTTTGACTTTTCATTCACAGCGCCTGCCGTAATGGTTGGCTTTCCAGATTTTTGGGCCAGTTCATTATAAAGAAAAGCAATAGCAGAACTTTGCTCGGATGGTTTAACAAGGATTCGGTTATCGGCATTCGAGCCTGTTAAGGACATATGGGATTCCACTTGAACATGGCGACTCATTTTAGCATTCTCCACAGTTTGAATGACACGACGACTCGCATATTGACTAGCATATTCAATCGGAGAGATCCAGGTTCCTAAAAAGTCCGCATTAAATCCAAGGATCAACTCAGCTTTATCGAAGCGATAATCAGGAATTGATCGTTCTCCAAAACACATCTTAGCAGCATCCAAAAGTGCTGCTGATGATACGGCATCGTACATGATGTGCTTGGTATTGGGATATTTCGCAGAAAATTCAGCCACTGCACTGAGTGCCGTTGGGCTCATTATCGTTGAACTAAGAATTCTGATTTTGCTAGATGCATTCAATTTACCAGAAATTTCCTGATCTATTGCATTCCAATCGGACAACTCAAATTCACCATTTACAATTTTACCAGGCCCTTTAAAACGATTGTAATCATATAGGCTAAGGATTGCGGCTTGAGTGCGAGCACTTGTTCCTCCATGAGTCATGCTGGATAATGCGTTCCCTTCAATTTTTATGGGTCTTCCTTCTCGCGTCTTCACTAAAATGGGACAATAATCACCACCGTTTACAAAACTACTGGCATAATAATTCGCAATTCCAGGAACGATGCTGTCCGGTTTAATGACATAAGGTATAGCTTTTTTGACCGGTATTTCACATGAAGCCAGTGTAGCTGCGCCAATACCAAATCCCAGCATTTTTAGAAAATCCCTACGATTTGATTCCAGATAGGAAATGTTTTGATTCTCTAAAACAGTTTCTTCTGCAGGCGAAGCAAATTCTTGAAGCATTTCAGACATAAAGCCTTCATCCTTCACCAAATCTTTCTCTCCGACCCAAATGTTGTTTTCGTTGTGTTTCATTGGATACTGTATTGCTTAAATCAATAATGGCATTTTTGACAATCAAGACCCCCGATATCACTCACTTTAACAGAAGCTCTCTGTCCTTTCTTAATTTCATCGTGGTAGGCCTTATAACTTTCATAATATTTATTGTCCGCAAACTTAATGTCTGTCGTACGGTGGCAATTGATACACCAACCCATGGATAATGGAGCGTACTGCTTAACGACGGCCATTTCCTGAATCTTACCATGGCACTTTTGACAGTCCACTTTTCCAATACTGACATGCTGCGAATGATTAAAATAAACATGGTCAGGAAGGTTATGAATCCTCACCCACTCAATAGGGCCGGGTATCTGGGTTTTAGTTTCACTGGTCAGGGATGCTTTAATATCTTCCCATTGCTTATCCGCTTCCCTTTTTGAGCCCTCCGTAGGAGATCCAAGATTATTATCTTTTACATAGTTATCTTCAATCCACTTTTTATACAACAATTCAATAGAATCTTCAGGAAGTTGGTTATAGTTCTCTATGTATTTGTCAATCATAGGATTATACCCAATGGAGGCATAAATTTTTGTCAATTCTGCAGTTCCATACTGACTACCTTTCTTAATCGCGGCGTGGCAATTCATACAAGTATTGGCTGAAGGAATCAAGGATTGCTTGGATCTTCTAGCACCGTCATGGCAATAGTTACAATCAATTTTATGTAAACCAGCATGCGTTGCGTGACTGAATTTAATGGGTTGTTCAGGCGCATAATTCTGTTGCCTTCCCAATGAAATGGCATTGTTTACGGTCGTGTAACCTCCAAACAGCAATAATGCAAAGACCACAAACCCAATAATGGATTTACCCGTAAGAAATTGCCAAAGTCCAATGGGTTTTGCACCTGTGTTACCTGAACTCACTTGAATGTTGTAATGAAGCTCTGTAGTTAATTTCCAAAGAAATGCAGCAAGTCCAAGGAGTAAAACAAAAATCAGAAAAATCCAAAATGAAAATCCACTTTCCTTCTTAACCTCAGCTCCACCAGCTGCAACATCAATTTTTTTAGGTCCATAGGTTCCTTTGTATACTCCATCGATATAGAGTAAAAGACTTTCTATATCATCATTGGTAAGATTGGGAAAAGCCGTCATCACCGTTGGCTTGAATTGATTCCAGAGCTCGGTCGCTTTTGGATGACCCGTTTTGATCATGGCTTGGGAATTCCGGATCCATGAATACAAATCTTCTTTTGGATATGACGCCCATCTTTCTTGGGTACCTCCAAGGGCAGGACCCGTCAATGCGTCCTTCATATTTTTGTTATGACAGGCCGCACAGTTGTTTTTAAAAAGGTCCTTCCCTACCTCAATATCAGGGGCAGAAAATGAAACCACTAAGCCAAACAAAAGCAAAAAACCTGTAGCGAAGATTTTCTTGTAGCTCATAAAAGATTGGTATATAGTACGTTACAATGAAGCTTGTAAATATTACAGCTTTTCATGATGTTTCGGTTGCAAAAATACCTCAGAATTGGATTTTCCAAAGCCAATTGCCGAATTAGTTCAAGTATTTTTAAAGAAAAGTTCAATTTTGTTTTGTTCCAGTAGTTAAAATAAGGTTAAGCATTCCATAGGATGAGTCGGGTTATACGGCGATTGGGGCTTTGATTGCGGGATGACTTTGGTAGTCAATCAATTCAAAATCTTCGAATTCAAAGGACAAGATATCTTTTACTTCATCCCTAAGTCGCATTTTAGGAAGTGCCAAAGGAATTCTTGACAATTGCAATTGGGCTTGTTCTTTGTGGTTTTGATAAAGATGAACATCCCCAAAGGTATGTACGAATTCACCTGGTTTAAGGTCACAAACCTGTGCAACCATAAGCGTTAACAACGCATACGAGGCAATATTAAATGGTACACCCAAGAAAACGTCAGCTGAACGTTGGTAAAGCTGACAAGATAACTTACCATCCGCAACATAAAACTGAAATAGGCAATGGCATGGGTTTAAAGCCATTTTGGGTAAATCTTCCACATTCCATGCAGAAACTACCAATCTTCTGGAATCAGGATTATTCTTGATCTGTTCAACAACTTGAGTTATTTGGTCCAGTGTATTCCCATCACGAGTTGGCCAGGCTCTCCATTGTTTTCCGTAAACCGGCCCCAAATCCCCCTTTTCGTCCGCCCATTCATCCCAAATGGTCACTCCATGGTCTTTCAGGTACTTTATATTGGTCTCTCCTTTTAGAAACCACAGCAACTCATAAATAATTGATTTTAAATGCATTTTCTTGGTGGTCAGCAAAGGGAATGCATTCGCTAAATCCATCCTCATTTGATGCCCAAATATACTTATGGTGCCTACTCCGGTCCTATCTTCTTTGTAAACACCTTCCTGCAGTACCTTAGATAATAACTCCTGGTAAATTTTCATAAAATCTCCGCAAAGTAACATATTAAAATAATTCTAATATAATTTTTTTCAACATTCAGTAAACTTGCGAGAATCCTTTAACTTTACACGGAATCAAACTCAATGACTTACGCTTCACTCAGGGAATGCTGCAATGATTTGGAGCAAAAAGGAGAACTCCTCTGTATTAAGGAACAGATACCACCTGACTTAATCATTCCTGAAATTCATCGTAGAGTTTTTGAAGCTGGTGGTCCGGCATTACTTTTTGAAAATGTTCACGGCAGCCCATTTCCAGCCTTATCCAATTTATTTGGGACAAAAAAACGGGCTCTCTATCTATTTGAGGACTGTATTCAAAAAATGGAATGGTTAATCAGAGCGAAAATTGATCCGGTAAATTTGTTAAAAACACCTCTTCAGACCATAAAAAACTTCCCCTTCTTAATCAACGCTCTTCCTAGAAAAACCCGACGAAATAATTTAAACCTTCTATGCAAAATTTCTGACCTTCCAAAGTTACGGGCATGGCCAATGGATGGTGGACCTTTTATTACCTTACCCCAGGTCATAAGCTTCCCACCTCATTCTCGAGATCCCAAAAAAGCCAATGTTGGTATGTATCGCATACAACTCTCTGGTAATGATTATATTAATGACCAAGAAATTGGTCTACACTATCAATTGCATAGGGGTATTGGTATTCATCATCTTGAACATAAGCTAGAAAAACAACCCTTCAAAATTTCCATAGCAGTTGGTGGACCTCCGAGCATGACACTTTCGTCTATATTTCCTCTCCCGGAAGGGCTGAGCGAAATATTATTCAGCGGATTACTCAATCAAAAAAGGTATCGTTATTCCATTATAGATGATTATTTCATTCCAGCTGATGCAGATTTCTGTATCTGCGGCGAAGTGGATCCAGATAAACTTCTCGATGAAGGTCCATTTGGAGATCACTTAGGATATTATAGTTTAAAACACCCTTTTCCGGTTCTCCATAAGATTAAAGTCTACCATCGCCCTAATCCCATTTGGCAATTTACTGTAGTAGGGCGCCCACCACAGGAAGATTCATACTTTGGTTTCTTGATTCATGAAATGGTTAAAAGTCTTGCCCCTAATGAATTTCCTGGAATAAAGTCCATTCATGCTGTAGATGTTTCTGGAGTACACCCATTGTTACTCGCATTAGGCAGTGAGCGATACATGCCATTTAGAGATCGGAAACCGGAAGAAATTTTAACGCAGGCTCTCCATTTGTTGGGGCAGGGTCAGACCTCTTTGGCAAAATATTTATGGATTGCCTCAGATCATCCTGAACATCCACCAGATGTAACTCAAGTCCCTCAATTTTTACAATACATCCTGGAACGATTGGATTTTCAAAAAGATTTGCATTTCATTACACAAACCACCATGGATACATTAGATTATTCAGGGGGAAATTGGAACGAAGGATCCAAACTGGTTATATGTTGTAACCGGGATAAGCGTCGTCAACTTTCTAATGAAATAAAGGACTTACCAGTTCCACCACAACCATTTGGAAATATGCGATTTATAGCATCTGGTATCCTAGCGATTGGGGTTCGACCGTTTTATGATTATGCTCAGACACAAGATGAAGTGAAGATACTTTGCGAATACTTTAGCACAAATGATTTTTCCGGATTTCCATTAGTGGTTTTGGTAGACGATCCGGAGTTTACTTCAGCAACCTACAACAACTTTTTATGGGTTACATTCACTCGAAGCAATCCATCACATGATATCTATGGATTTCATGAAATCGTAAAATTCAAACATTGGGGATGTGAACCACCCATGATAATAGATGCTCGAATAAAACCACATCATGCACCTGTGTTGGAATGCGATCCAGCTACCCAAAATAAAGCAGAAATGTTTATCCAGAAAAATTCTTCACTCAGAGCCCTTCTTACATGAAGCTACCCAATTTATTCCTGGAAAACATGACTACCCTATTGGGTAATGAAGCTCTAATGTACTTTGAAGCCCTACACAGTTCGCCCTCCACAAGCATCCGCCTGAATCCATTAAAATCTGAAAATGAATTATCCCTATCCCACCCAGTAGCCTGGTGTGAAAATGCCTTTTATCTGTCTTCCAGACCCATCTTCACAACAGATCCTTTTTTTCATGCAGGCCATTATTACGTCCAGGAAGCCAGCTCAATGATAATTGATGTTCTCATTCGTTCACTAAACCTCAGCCGTCAACTCGATGTTTTGGACATGTGTGCGGCTCCCGGCGGGAAGTCAACTTTGCTCTCCAGCTATTTGGGTACAACGGGATTTTTACATTGCCACGAATTCGATTATGCTCGGGCTCTTTCTCTAAAACACAATATTTTAAAATGGGGAAATCCAAATGTAGCGGTGACCACCGGCCCTCTTGTCAATTTAACCAATACTGGTTTGACCTATGATGTCGTGTTGGTAGATGCTCCTTGCAGTGGAGAAGGTATGTTTAGAAAGGAACCTAAAGCAGTTGAACAATGGTCATATGAAAAAATCAAAAGATGCCAGCAATTGCAAAAGTCAATACTCCAAATTGCTACACATTTAGTTAAACCTCAGGGATACTTAATTTATTCAACCTGCACTTTTAATGTTGAAGAAAATGAAATGATCATCAAACCCTATATTGAAGACCTGACATTTAATTCCATACCTTGTTCATCTCTGCCACCTGGTCCGGAATCTCCTCTAAATATGTTTACTTACAGAATGATGCCCCACAGGTTAAATGGAGAAGGGTTAACGGTTTCAGTGTTAAAAAAGAACTCTTTATCACAAACCGAATTCAAATCATCATCAAGCTACAATGCAGTTCCTAATATTCATCAATCTATTATCCACAGTCAATGGATACGTGAACCAGAAGCGTTTTTTCCAGTAAGACTAATGAACCAAATTGTAGCCCTTCCCATAAATCATTTTTGGAAATACGACCAATTGTTTAAGAAAATGAAAGTAATTTTTCAAGGCATTGCATTGGGAGAAATAAAAGGAAAAGATTTCATTCCTGATCATGCATTAAGCCAATCTGTTTTCGTTTCAGATACTTTACCAAACATTGCTTTTAGCAAACAAGAAGCATTGTCCTATCTAAAATGCTTAACGCCTGCTTGCGAGCTTCAATCAAATGCCCTCTGGCAGATAGCAAAGTACAAATCAGCAAATTTAGGCTGGATAAAACATTCAGATTCTAGATTCAAAAATCATTACCCTAAACAATACCGAATTCTAAATTACTAAAATCGACCCATGAAAATTTCTAACTTAATACTCTTCATTACAATTTTTACTTCTGACATCTATTCACAAAATGAAATGCCTATAATTTCTCAACTAAGATCTGAATTACAAAATAACTTATTGACCATAAGTTTTGATGTATCAGATACCGACAATCCATTGTTAGACATTCAATGCAGAATTTATAGCCTGGATGCCGTGAGTCTGCATCAAGAAATACAACCTCTTCAATGGTCAGGTGATATTGGATTTCCGATTGTACCAGGCTTAAATAAAAAAATACAAATCACCCTGGATCCTATGCTATCCTTTCAAAACATACGTGTGGCTTTAAAAGTGAGTGATCGTGAACCCCTAAACATTCAAGAAATATTAAACCAGGTAGATACACATTCTTTACGAATGACTGTTATGGATATTCAAGGTAAAAGAAACAATAACGATAAACCATTTTATGAATTTTGCAGAAACTATTTATTCAACCGATTTGATAAATCCCTTTCCACAAGAAGATTAGATTTTACACAAGGAAATATTTCAGCCTCCAATTTTGAATGTACTCAATATGGTTTTGATTTGCCATCGGAAATCACCGTAATTGACGCCCATTATGATTCGTTTGGAAATTCGCCAGGAGCAGATGATAATGCTTCAGGTGTCGCTGGCGTTTTAGAGGCGCATCGTCTTCTTTCAAAATATTGCAGTAAAAGTTCATTACGATATTTATTATTTGATTTAGAAGAAGCGGGACTGATTGGAAGTTTAATCTATGTTTCCAATCAGGTTTCAAAAAGAGAGACAATTGCCAATGTTCTCAATTATGAGATGATAGGATTTTATACGGAATCGCCCTTTACCCAGGACTTGCCGGTAGGTTTTAACATACTATTTCCTGAAGCTTATAATAAATTAATTCAAAATGACAGAAAGGGAAATTTCATTACAAATGTTGCAAACACCTCTTCCAGTGAATTAAAGAAGATCTTCGAAACTAACGCAGCGACCTATGTTCCAGCCTTAAATGTAATTTCATTGGAAGTGCCTGGAAATGGGTCCATCGCACCTGACCTCAGGCGTAGTGACCATGCGAGCTTTTGGGACAAATCAATACCAGCATTAATGCTGACTGATGGTGCCAATTTCAGGAACAAGAAGTATCATACTTCAATGGATTCCTTTCATTTACTGAATTTTAACTTTATGTCCAATGTTATCAAGACATCCATTGCGACTGCCATTGAGCTATGTAAATTTGAACATGCTACCTGCAAAGACATTTCAGTCAATTTAACAACTTCAACCCATGATTTCACTTCCAAGCAATTAAGTGTCAGCTACTTGAACCATAACATTTTTATTAGAACACGTCATATTTACAATAACTGCAAAATAAAATTATTTAACATGCAAGGAACTGTCTTGCTGAATAATCCAATGGCTGTGCTAAGCCAAAAGGAAACAATAATTACCTGCCCCAATATTCAGCCTGGAATTTATTTCCTTCAGTTAGAAAGCAATGGATCATCCTATCTCACTAAATTCATTGTACATGACAATTAATCGCTACATACTTGGACTTGGCTCAAATCTCGGCGACCGATTTTCTAGACTAAAAGAGGCTCATGTCAAATTAGAGGAAAATGGCATGAGCATTTTGAGAGCATCTTCAAATTATGAAACTGAACCCTGGGGCATTATAAATCAACCCTTATTCATAAATCAAACAATAGAAGTTGCAACTGTTCTTTCCCCAAGACAATTACTGGACATCATTCACAAAATTGAATCCCTTATGGGGCGAATACGAAATTATAAGTATGAAGCAAGAGCTATTGATATCGATATCCTATTCTATGAAAATTACCAACTAAAAAGCAATGCACTCACCCTACCTCATCCAGAAATATCAAAACGCAAATTTGTTTTAGTGCCTCTATCCGAAATTTATCCAAATCTAATTCATCCAGTTTATCAAAAAACCATACTTCAACTCTTAGAAGAGTGTAAAGATTCATGCGCTGTAATTAAAATAGAAAAAAATGCTGCAATTCCCGAATAAATACATTTGTGTTGAAGGAAATATTGGTGCAGGCAAAACGAGTTTTTGCCAGATGGTTAGTTTAGATTATAATTGCAAGCTTGTCCTAGAGGAATTTGCGCAAAATCCTTTTTTAGAATATTTTTACAAAGACCCTGCAAGGTTTGCGCTTACTGTTGAATTATTTTTTCTCACTGAACGGCAAAAGCAAATTCAGTTAGAAGTTTCCGGGCAAGACCTGTTTAATGAATTTACTTTATCTGATTACACCATACTTAAAAGTTTACTATTTGCCAGGGCCAATCTTAATTCTGAAGAATACAAATTGTATTTTAAAATCTATACAGCCCTGACGCACAGCCTTCCCAAACCTGACCTGATTTTATATTTACATAGAGACATACCTCAAGTACAATACAACATTGATAAAAGAGGAAGGTTGTTTGAAAACAATATTTCGGACGAGTATCTCGAAAAAATTCAGGAAAGTTATTTCTATTTCTTTAAAAATCAAACACACTTACCTATTGTAGTCGTAGATCTTCAACAGCATGATTTCATCCAAAATGAATCAATTTATACTGAACTTAAAAAAATATTGAAAAAAAAATATACACCTGGTTTGCATCATTTAAAAATAACTCATTAACATCATGAAATCATTTATCTCTAACATTTTTTCTTCTTGTCTTGGAACAATTTTGGCATTATTAGCAATAATCTTGATTTTTTCTGCCATTGGTGCCGCACTCGTTTCAGGTGAGCAATCCGGAAAAACCATTGCAGATCCAACTATATTAAAATTAGATTTTGCGTCAGCTATCCCTGAACAAAGCAATAATGTACCCTGGACTGGTTTTTCCATTGAAAACGAAACCGTAATAGGCTTACGTGATATAGTTAAAACCATCCAGATGGCCAGTAAAGATTCAAATATAAAGGGTATCTACTTAAACATGAATGGCTCTGAAAACGGTTATGCTACGTTAAAAGAAATAAGAGATGCGTTGATAACCTTTAAAGAAAGTGGGAAATTTATCATCACCTACCACTTAGCATTGGACCACAAGAGTTATTACCTTGCGTCTGTTGCCAATGAAATTCATCTTCATCCAATTGGATTTGTAGATCTTCGCGGACTGAGTTATTCCGTTCCACACTTTAAAGAGCTCAGTGACCACCTTGGAATTCAATATAACATTTATTATGCTGGCGATTTTAAAAGCGCTACTGAGCCATTCAGGATGAATAAGATGAGTGACAGCAACCGCGTTCAAATCAGAGAATTTCAATCCGACATTTTTCGCCAATATATCGATGAAGTTTCAACCAGCAGAAACATTACAAAAGAAACACTTAAAGATATTTTTGACAATTTTCGCAGTTACACTCCTGAATTGGCAAAAGAAAATAAAATCATTGACCAACTTTCAAATGAATCTGATGTCATGGATGCTTTAAGAAAGGCATCTGGCTTAGAATCCAATAAGAAAATTAATTTCACTAGTATTAACAATTATTACCTACTGAAAAAAGACTCAGAAGAAGATTACAGCTCATCCAATCGAATTGCTCTTTTGTTTGCTGAAGGCAACATCAATGACTCACCTGGAGAAGAAGGTGAAATTGGTCGCAAATATTTAAACATATTGAGAGATATACGCACTACCAATAGCATTAAAGCTTTAGTGTTACGAGTAAATTCTGGAGGAGGCTCAGCCATTATGAGCGATGATTTTCTGCAGGAATTAAAACTGATCAGATCTTCAGGAAAACCTGTGGTGGTTTCTATGGGAGACTATGCGGCATCTGGAGGATACTATATTGCCTGCGCTGCAGACAGCGTTATGAGTAATCCTTATACTTTGACAGGATCCATTGGAGTTTTTGCCCTAATCCCTAATTTTAGTAAACTCAGTGGCGACAAAGTTGGCATTGACTTTGACACGGTTGGCACCGGTCCATATTCCAATAAGTTTCATACCATGTTTCCATGGGGCGAAGAAGAAAGTAAAATTATCACTTCAAGCATCGAACAGGTGTATAACCGCTTTTTACAAATTGTTTCAGATGCGAGAAACCTTTCACTAGATGAAACAAAAAAGATAGCAAAAGGTCGGATTTGGAGTGGCTCAAGAGCTGTTGAATTAAAGCTAACTCATCGCACTGGCTCTCTGCAAGATGCTGTGTTGTCGGCAGCCAAACTAGCCAGTTTAGAAAAGTACAGGATCAGTGAATATCCAACACAACTTGATCCCATGCAAAAAATCATAAACAGCTTACAAGGTAATAAGGATTTGAGTCAAAAGATTACACTTCCTTTAGTTGAGAAATCATTGGGTAAATGGTATCATCCTTTTAAAGACCTCAGCGAAATGCAAAAATCCGCAGGCAAAGCTCAAATGAGGTTGCCATTTACCATACAATAAAAAATGGAGAGTCTCCATTCCTTGCAGAATGGAGACTCTCCAAATCTCCGAATAATAATTCTTTTAGTTTATTCCATTATTACCATTCTCTTAGTAGCTGTACGATCCGCTGCATCCAGCTGATAGTAGTAGATACCTGCACTTGGTAAATCAGATTTATGAATCTTCAAGGTGTTTTTACCTTTCTGCGCTTGCAGTTGATTCAGATAAACCACTTTACCTGTAACGTCGTAAATTGAAATTTGTGCTTCTGTTGCTTCATTCAAACTAAACTCAATTGATGTTTCTTTATCAAATGGGTTAGGTACATTCTGATACAATTCAAAGATGCCAATGTCTGAGGATTTGCCGGATCTTGCATCCAAAGAAATACCAAAAGTATTTAATTGTGCATCATAAGCCTCAGCACGAGTAATGTCATCATTTATTGTAATAACATTTCTTACCTGGCAATCTGAAAGTACAGTAAATCGAATGCTAAACAATACTTCATCAGCCGAAACAGTTTTTGCGACATCATCATTCCAGCTGAAAGAGATTTTACCTGCTTCTACTTGCTGCAATCCATAATTACCTTCATTCAATAAGATGGCTCCTGAAACAATAGATTCAAATGCTAGTGACTTCGATTCGAAGGCTAGGGTCATTTGCATACCACTGATTTGATTAAAGTCTGAGGATTTAACATTCATTACATATGAATTTCCGGACTTCAACTCATTTTCTTCAACATACAAATGCAAGTTTCCAGAATTCCGATTAGCAGCACTGTTAAAGCTACTGGCTGAAGCTGAATTATTGACATCACCCATTTTAACTGCAATAAAATCAACTTTGGTTGCAGGATTCAATGTCACAAAATTCTTCTCACCAGGATAATCCCAAGGTTGTTGAGGGTTAGCAAAAACAAAATCAGCTGGAATCATCAACCAGGAATTTACTTTTGTAAATTCTGCGTTTACACCCAAAATCAGTTTCCTAATTTCAGAAATATCGGATGCAGTGATGGTGAATGATTTATTGACATCAGCCGCAATTAATTTATATGGCGTAGTCAATAATTCCATACCCAAAATATGCCGTTGGATTTTAACGATATCCGCTGTAGTAACTCCATTTGCAGCCTCGTCCAATCGTTTGGATTTAACCATGTAGTTGCTATTGAGGTTCAGGTCACCAAATAGATAGGTACCTGTGCTGTTAGTCGTTTGTTGTCTGATTAAATCTTTACCGTTGTAAAGTTCCACAGCAGCTTTTGCTGTCAATTCTCCATTCTCGGTTTTAACCAAACCATTCACATTTCCGCTATTGGCAGTCGGTGGATTCGGGCAAATATTTTGATTGTCTTGTACAATTATTGTCGTAACACAATAATCCTTATTGCCTTCTTCATCTTCTACCCAAACCTGAACTTCCAAAGTCAATTCGTCTGCACGTTGTTTGGCGACAAAATCATCGCAACATACACGCACACTTCTCTTATTTGGATCTCCATCAAAATAAAACTTAAGTTTATCTTTTGGAGTACAGTTATCAAAGCTATTAAAATCCAGATCTTTTGCCCAAATGTCCACACAGCCTGAACTTGGCATTGGAACAGTAATGATTCCTGTCAAACAGTATGGTGTTGGTGCTTTGCAGTCCTTCACCTCGAACAAAGTACAACATTGGCCAATGTTTCCACAACCATCCTCAACATACCAGCAAATTCTATGTACACCAATCGGGTATGTACCACTGGCACTAAATGGATTATACGGGTCATCCGCAAATGGATTGTTGTGAATGGTTGGCTGAATGCCTTGATTGAATTCTTTACGGGTTAATTTGCCAACATTAAAGTCAAAAGTACCGTTGTTAAATGCATCCAATTTGTATTCTGTCAACAGCCAATCGTTTGGTGTACATGAATCTGTTGCATTCACCGTCAAACTAATGTGTCCTACGCAAGTCTTTAATGTGTTGTCATAAGTTGCTGGTTCGCAATTACCCACTACACATTCAACAATAGGCTTCACTTGATCACGTACTTTTATGACTTGGGTAAACTCCCAACGACCTTTAATTGGATCAATGTTTGGATCATATTGACACCAATCAATTACAACCCATTTACGAAGAATCTTATAACAAGCATCAGGTTCTATAGTGAAAATCTCGTCGAAATTTTCAATAGCAATTAAGTTGCAATGATTGCGAGCTCCATTAACTACTTGAGGTCTTCCCAGTTTCGGATTATCAGGACTGATATCAGCGCCACAACCGTCAATGGTAGTTCCTCTTCCCTGACAGTCAGGCCATATAATGTCGTCAGTATCATCACAAGCTGTGGTTCTATTAATGTAGAACGGATCGCAATTGACAAACCAGATAGATTGTCTTGCAGTGACTTGAGTGCCCGCGGGGCCATCAACATAAATATCTCTCACAATACGGCCTTGTCCGCAAACCCTTAAGTCTCGTACAACGATCTGAGGAGTCACAGAACAAGATGCCAATACATATCCATCAAAACCCCACACCAACTCATAAGTTCTGTCTGGATGTGCTGGATCAAACAATGTATTGAAATAATTGCAAGCTTTATTAGATGCAGGCTCTGGCTGAGGTGGCGTATAAGATGTTACACCAGGATAACCGCTGATTAAGTTCTTCTCACAATAATATCTGCAAACAATGTCAGTGGTTTTAACTTTTCCTCTCCAAGCTAAATCACTCACCACCTTACCGAAGGTAGCATCACTTGGATCGGTTAAAGTATTGATATCAAACCAGAAATTGCAACTTGCAACGATATCAGGAGGAGCAACCACGGTTGGAATACTCTTGTCCTGAACTTCAACTTCGACCATACAGTCAGAGAATCTTCCGAATAGATATCCACCTTGATTCATTCCATTGGGATGTATTGGCCCTGCTCCTGGATCTCTGTCAAATACCCGGAAAACTACCATAACAGTCTTACCAGCGTCTGCACAACAGAATTTTACAAAATCATCGAAATAGACTTGATTTCCAATATTGTATTGGTCATCATCACCATTCACTCCATTGCAAAATCCTTTATTATCAGCGGTACTACCATTATTGGTACCTAATAATTCATCCATTCGAATGACTTTAAAAAACAGATGATGAGAACAATTATCAAAAGATCCATCATCAAATGTTGATGCAAATACTTTTGCTGTGTTCTCACCAGGGCTTTGAGTACCAGAAATAGTAACTACAGTTTTCTGATCGCAAACTGCAGTTGGAGGAGTATTGTCTTGAACATTGAGGACGACTCTTCTCTCGGTAACATTACCGCAACAGTCCTCTGCTACAATATAAGCGTTTTGGATACCAAGAGGAAGATTTACCACGACATAACCTTGAACATCATTACCTAATACAGTTCCTGATTCCACGCGAATGGAATAATGAACTTCATTAGAGCAATTGTCTACAACCCAAGCAGGCGCAACGTCCCAACGACCTTCGCATCTCCAAGGATCCGTATTGATTACAAGACTATCTGGGTAAAGTATGGTGGGTGGAACAAGGTCCATCACCTTAATGATTTGATTAGTGTCTTTAATTTCTCCTGTACACCAATCAAGCAATGTCCAAACACGGAGGATTTTGTAACAACCCACCGGACCAGCATCACAACCAGGTTTTGATATATCTATTTTAATGTCTCTAAATGTTGCGGCAATGTTAGAGCATCCTGCATTACCTGGTTCACCTGTGCCTTCCCACATGATCACCTGATTATCGTCCCAGCAAAACAAGCTTCCTGGGTAATAAATGCTATGTGGACTTGGGTGTCCTTCATATGGACCGGAATCAATACAATTCCATCCCAGTTTCTTTGGCACTCTGTTTCCAGTTCCTATAAAGACCGAAGAATCCAATAAATATCCATCAACACATTCAGGATACGGTCTTAAATGACCTGAAATATCTTTTCTTGCGTCAAATTTACCATCACAATTAAGTGCATATGTATGTCCTGCCAAATGTAGCAGACCATCATAATTTAATGGATAAGACAAATCATCCAAGTCTCCTAAAGCAACGGTGATGATTTGGATACATGTATCACGATTTCCAACTGCATCAACAGCGATGAAATAACGAGTAATGATTTTATCATACCCAACTGCACATGAGCCTTTAGATACTACATCCTTATAGGTCAAGGAATAAAAACCGCATGCTTCAAATACATCAGGCTCTCCAGTATTTGAAGGGTCTGTAGATTCAAAGCAATCAACAGTAATGTCTTCAGGACAGTCCAAACGAGGAGGCAATTTGTCTTCAACACAAACTTTTCCCCAACAGGAGTTTCCAGTTGAAATTTCGCGAATGGTAACGCTCAAGCATCTTCCAATCTGAGCCGCTCCAAGTTGTACCCATGGCGCGTTCGGATCTTCATCTACCAACTTGTTCGTTTCCCAGTCTCTTGCAATCACTTCATACAAGATATTCGGACGTGCTTGTTCCAGCAAGTGCTGTGGCAAAATTGTTGCCTGACAATTTTCGTCCAAACTAACCTGTATAAGATCATGACACACCAATTGACCCATTAGGGCCTTTTCTTCTGGTGCGTTTGCGGCATTGCCAAACTGTAAAGCCACGGCAATGAGGGCAAGCATCAGACAATTGTTTTTCAATTGTCTTCTCAGATTAAGTAAGCATAGTCTAATCATACACTAGAGATTTGTATTGTACTCATTAATATTTACGCTTCGTCTGCGAAGTCATTCGAAATGACTTTGCATCGTGAGTTTTGAATACGGTAAAAAACTAGAGTATTGAGTTGAGGTGTTTCACACAGTATTTATGTCTTTACAATGGGTTTCTTTTAATGAAACAGTCCATGTCAGACGACAATACTGATCCTTTGCGACATCACAATGATCAAATGTTTTGCAGTACGCAACAAACGAATACTTATATTTTTTTTTTGGAGATACTTAAACTGTAAGTCTATCAACGGGCAAAATATGTATACCCCTTAATTTGTTTTAATATATCACGAACGTTAATGTAAAAAATACATAAAGTGTTGAACTACCTGTTTAGGTAGGTCTTCTTCCCTGCCGGGAAATAAGATAAGCCCAAATAAATCATACCAAAATGATGCCAAAATGAAAAAAACAAAGGGGAGTCCTGCAACAGGACCCCCCTTTGGTGGTTAGCTTTCGCTATTATTCTTATTCAATAATGACCATTCGCTTGGTAGCGCTGTGGTTATTCGCATCTAACTGGTAATACAATACACCACTTACACCCAAATCTGATTTTTGAAGTTTAATGGTATTCATCCCTTTGCTGCCTTGCAAATCAAAGACACGAATTACTTTACCCGTTACATTGTAGATGGACAATTTTGCCAATCCTGCTTCTGGTAAACGGAAACGAATCTCTGACTCTTTTGCAAATGGATTTGGGCTATTCTGATACAACTCAAACACACCCGTTTCAGCAACTCCATTGTCATTGCGTATACCTAGAGTAACATCTCTGACATTAACATCTTCATCATACGCTTCAGCAGCGGTTATATCAGAAGTAATTCCAATTAATCCAGATACTGCAGCGTTCACTTTAGATTTGAATACCAAAGTAAACAACACATCATCTTTGCCAAACGTCTTAGCAGCTTCACTATTCCAGCTCGTGGTTAGTTTACCCGATTCTACGTTAGTCAATCCAAAGTTATTCTCATTGACAGAAAGGACTCCACCTTCAATTCCTTCAAACTGAAGTGCATTTACGTCAAAGTTCAAAGTAAACTGATATCCAGCAACATTCGTGAAGTTACTGGATTTAAATTGCATCCGGACTTCTTCACCTGCAAAAACATTTCTGTTATCCAGTTCAAGGCTCAATTTACCATTGCTTCTTGTGCTGACTCCGGAATTGAAATTCGCTCTAGCATTTAAAGTTACATCACCCATTTTAACAGCAACAAAATCTATGTTAAACTTCTCGTCTGAAGCAATGGTTGCAATACCCTCTTTAGCTAATCCGTTCCAGGGTGCTGAAGGATTGGTGAAAACAAATGACTTTGGTACAAAAACCCACGATTGTACTTTACTGAATTGTGAAGTTACTCCCAATACCAGCTTTCTGATTTCAGTAATATCAGCAGCAGTAATATTCGCACTGTTGTTAATATCCGCTGCGATCAATTTATAAGGACTGTCTAAAGTTTCAACTCCCAATATGTGACGTTGAATCTTTACAATATCAGCAGTACTTACTCCATTGACATGGTCATCATTTCGCTGTACTTTAACACTATAAGTCGCTGGCTTAAGGTCTCCAAATAAATATGATCCATTCACTACTTGTTCCCGGCTCATATTGTTTGAAATGTACAATTGAACATTGCTTAACGCCATTGCATCATTTCTTTCTGTTTTAAGATCTCCGGATATTTTTCCTTGGAAAGATCCTGTATTCGGACAGATATCCTGATTGTCTTGAACGATTACCACTGTTTTGCAGTAGTCCGTGT
>CAZMSE010000033.1:0-32923 GCA_964568865.1 uncultured Saprospiraceae bacterium | reverse complement strand
TTTATAGATTGATCAGGAATTAATAAATAGGCAAACATCGCCGACAAGACACAAGCCGCGAGGTACATTCTTGAAAAAATCTGACTGAGCTTTTTCAATGATTAGGGTGTTAATTTATCATTTTGAATATGCCGGCTTTCATCCCGGGTTGTTTTCTTTTCTATACTTTCTTTAAGCGCTTCCTCGAGATCTACGTTCATTTGATTTGCAAGGCAGCATAGAACAAACAGCACGTCCGCGAGTTCTTCTTTGATACCCGCTTCTACCTGAGTGCTTTTTTCTGAATTTTTATAGGATTGTTCTCCGTATTTTCTCGACATCCATCGGGACAATTCTCCAATTTCCTCCATGAGGATGAGCATATTGGTTTTTTCTTCAAAATACCGCACACCATAGCGTTTAATCCAATGGTCCACCATCTCTTGCACGTTGTTCATGTTCATTCCTTTTGTTTTGAATCCATCCAAATGGTTACCGGACCATCGTTGATTAGGTGAATTTTCATGTCAGCACCAAATTCACCTTTCTGAACCCTTATGGATCCGGTTTTTTCAAGTTGATGAATAAATTTTAAATAAAGATCTTTCGCCACCGGGCCTGATGCCGCGTTTGAAAACCCGGGCCTGTTACCCTTTTTTGTTGAAGCAAATAATGTGAATTGACTTATCACCATGACTTCACCTGCAACATCCCTTAGCGAAAGATTCATTTTCTGTTCAGAATCATTGAAAATTCGTATTTGACAAATTTTACCACATAACCATAGGATATCCTCTTCTTGATCCTCCTGACCTACACCAAGAAAAATGACCAGGCCCCTTCCAATGGAAGCCGTTGTCTTTCGCTCAATTTCAACTTCTCCCCGGATGACTCGCTGAATAAGAACTCTCATAATTTTTTAAACATATTGATAATATTTTACATTTAACTACTTAATGATCAATAATCGGGAGAAAAATTTTTTCCTGTGATCTTACCGATACTTGCATAAATTATGTTATTCGCTTTGTGGAAAACAACAATGTTATAAAGTAAATAGGATTTATTGTTAAAGCTATTGAAGGTTTTATTGTGTTTTGAACCATTTTTCAACAATAGGTTATTAACCTTTGTGGCCATCCATTGGTGTTAAAAAAGCTAAAATTCATTGATTTTCATACATATAATTTATAGGAAGATTGTTAAAAACATGTTGAAAAACTAAGCTATTTCTTTTTCAACATACTCACAATACTTATACATACTATTCATTTATTCAATATTTTTTAATTATATATATTGGGGTATGTAAAGGTTGAGAATATTTTTGTTCGCTATGAATTTGGATATTTGATCCATGAACAGGTCGAAGTTTTTTCCTGACGGTGTGCAAATTTGGTTGTGGGTGGGATTGGTTATGATATTTATCCAGATTCTTTTGGGGGGAATTACCCGTTTGACAGGGAGTGGATTGAGTATAACGAAGTGGGAAATCGTTACGGGCATTTGGTTTCCACTGGATGAAACTGCTTGGAATCGAGAGTTTGATTTATATAAGAATACACCTCAATTCCAGAAGATCAATGCAGACTTCAGCCTGCATGAGTTCAAGTTTATTTATTTCTGGGAATATTTTCATCGGCTTTGGGCACGATTGATGGGGTTTGTATTTGTTATTCCATATATTTTTTTCTGGGTACAGAAGAAACTGGACAAAGGGTTGAAGAAGGAGCTCATCCTCTTGGTTTTGCTGGCATCGTCAGTCGCCGCTTTGGGTTGGATCATGGTAGCGAGTGGGCTTATTCATCGGCCTTGGGTGAATGCATATAAACTTTCTTTTCACCTTTCATTGGCCGTGATCACTTTAGCTTTTCTGGCCAAGATTATTTTTTCAAGAATAAAAGAAATAGAGATCAGCTGGGTGAGTCGTAAAGAGTATCGGTTGTTCGGCTTCATTTTTAGCCTCTGTTTTATACAAATTTTTTTTGGTGGCATTATGGCTGGAATGAAAGCGGCTATTGTGGCTCCAACCTGGCCGATGATCAATACGCATTGGGCACCACCTGAGGTTTTTCAGTGGTCGCTCTATCCTGAATATGTCTTTAACGAATATGAGCAAAGCCATGTTGGACCCGTGATTATACAGTTTTGGCATCGGCTGTTAGCCTACTTACTTTTTTGCCTTATTCTGATTTCCGTTTTGCCGTGGTTAAAACAGAATCGCCGTGAATTGCGACCTTGGGGTATTTTCCTATTGGGAATCATTCTATCTCAACTTTGCCTGGGGATATTGACGTTATGGAACAGTGTAGGAGCGATACCCATTTGGTATGCCGTTTCTCACCAATGGGTTGGGATATTTTTATGGATCGTTGTTCTTTTTCTCTATAAGTTTAAGCTGAAGCCAGTTAAAAACTGAAGTTTTAAGATTTCTATTAATTTTGTTCGCATCAATTGAAATATGCACTATCCGATTCAAAAAGTAGATAAGTTTAAATTTATAGAAAGTGGTGGTGATGGACCGCCGCTCATGCTTCTGCATGGACTTTTTGGCGCATTGAGCAATTTTGAAGGCATCATTAATTATTTTGGCAATCGGTTAAATGTAATTGTTCCAATCCTGCCCATTTATGAGCAGCCTATATTACAGGCAACGGTTAGCGGACTGGTTGATTATGTAATGGATTTTGTTCATTTTAAGGATTTGAAGCACATCAATATCGTAGGAAATAGTTTGGGGGGTCATATTGCACTTATGTATACCATTAGGGATATTGATCGGGTACAAAGCCTTACTTTAACGGGCAGCTCCGGGCTTTTTGAGAGTGGAATGGGGAATACTTTCCCAAAAAGAGGTGATTATGAATTCATTAAGAAAAAAACGGAAGACACCTTTTTTAACCCTTCCGTTGCATCTAAAGAGTTGGTGGATGAAGTATACGGTATAGTCAATGATCGGGGGAAAGCCATTCGCGTGATAGCCACGGCAAAATCGGCCATCCGGCACAATATGGCCGATAAACTGCATTTAATTAAAATACCCACCCTTCTGATTTGGGGTAAGAATGATAATGTTACCCCACCTTTCGTAGCCGAAAAATTTCATGAACTCATCCCCAATTCGCAATTGGTTTTGCTGGAGGAATGCGGGCATGCACCTATGATGGAAAAACCCGAAAATTTTAATGCCATTTTGTCAGATTTTCTATTGAAAGTCAATGTTTTAAAATAATCTTACCTTTGATTAAAGTCTGTTCCCGGAACAGGCAGCGAAAACTTGGGGTAAGGGATCATATCTAAAGCTAGTGGTCTCGTGGATTCAGAAAAGATCATACAAGGTTGTCTTCGGGGAGATCGTATCAGTCAGAAGCAGTTGTTTGATCGCTATTCAGGGAAAATGTTAGCGGTCTGTATGCGATATGCTAGACATCGAATGGAGGCAGAGGATTTATTGCAGGACGGATTTATTAAGGTTTTTACGAATTTGAACCAATACAAATGGGAAGGACCTTTTGAACAGTGGGTACGCAAGATCATGATCAATAATGCGATTAAAAATTGTAACAAGAAGAGCTTTCAAAATGAGTATAACGCGGGGGATGATCTGCCGGATTCGGTGGAAGAACCAGAAGCAATTGATCAAATGGCAGAAAGCGAGTTGTTGAAGATGATCAACGAACTACCGGAAGGATATCGACTCGTTTTTAACCTGTATGCAATTGAAGGTTTTTCTCACAAGGAGATATCTGAATCCTTGCAGATTGAGGAAAGTACTTCAAGGTCTCAATTGGTTAAAGCACGAAAAGCATTGCAAGAAAAACTATTGAAATATCAAAAAACTACAATATGAGCAATTTGGGGCAGGGACATTGGTTGGATCGTATGTTCAAGAAGAAACTGGCAAGGTATGAAATGCAACCCTCCGAGCAGGTTTGGGAAAATATAGCCAGACACTTGGATGGCGAAAAAAGAAGACCATTCCTACTGGGCGGCTGGAGTCAGTGGATGTGGACTTTGGTCTTTCTTGGCCTTCTTGGAGGGCTGTTTGCCTGGTGGTTCTGGCATAAACACCAACAAAACAAAGCCTCCAAGCTTCCAATGGATTTACCCTATCAGTTTGAGCAGTCCAAAGAGGGCCGTTGGTCTCAACTGAGCCAATCAGCGCAGGACGCAAAGACAAAGAATCTTTCTACGAATGCTTCAATGGTCAAAATTGAAGAGAAGGCAAATGTTCAAAACCAGAGTTCATTTTCTTCAAATCATAAATTTAGAAAAGCGTCTGTAAACAGTTTTCAAGACTCAAACAAATTTTCGCAGGAAAGTATCCAACATGGCCAGGCCGATGAAAGTTTAAATGCTGTAAAAACGTCTGCTGATCCGATAGTTGTTGGAGCGACAGGGCCTTTTACACAAAGTAAAGCAGACACCTACATTGTGAGTAGCGATCCTGGCTTCCTCCCAGAAAGTATAATTCATCAAACATCCAAGAATACAGCACCCATACCAAGCTTGCAAACAACCTTGAAGTCAGAGACACATCAAAAACAATTAACAAAAATGGCAGAAGGGTGCAACGTTTACAAGAATGAAAAAACACATTTTTTTATAGATGCTTACTATGCTCCAGAAATTTCTAACCGTTCGTTGACTGTTACAGACCCAGCCATGTTGACGTATGCAGAAAAACGGGCAAACTCGGAAAAGCCAATTTTATCCTACAGTATGGGACTCAGGGGTTCAGTCATTTTTAGCAGCGGATTGGCCTTCCGCTCAGGTTTATTGTATTCCAATAACAAAGAACGATTTGATTATGTAAAGGAAACACAAATCATAACAATAGAAAGAAAGGATAAAGATGGAAACGTGATTGGCATTGAAACCCAGATTAATGAAATCATGGACCATAGCTACAATAATTACAGGCAAATCGATATTCCTTTTATTCTTGGATATGAACGGGATCTTAAAGATTTCATACTCAGCCTGAATACGGGTATTGGGTTTAATTTATCCAGTAGTCAGTCAGGAAAAATTTATCAACCAGATCAAAAGACGATTTATAACCTGAACAATTCCGGTGAAGGCACACAACAAGTGTTTAAGCATCGTGCAGGAATGAGCTTTTTAGCGAGCGTGGGACTAAACTATAAATACAATGAGCGCATTATGTTAATGCTTGAGCCATCGGCAAGAGTTTATTTTAAATCTCAAACGGCAGATGATTATCCAATCAAGCAGAAGTATTCATTCTTTGGAATCAATGCGGGAATAAGATATCGCATTGATTAAAAGGCAAAGGATAAGAAAGTTAAGAGAGAAACTAAGTGTTTAGAAAATAGAGAATCTATTTGGAAATTCCTTTTCAGCTATCAGTAATTAAGCGGATCGGTAAAGCATGAATTTAATTAACTCAATGGTTTTTCCATTCAAAGGAGTTAATCATTTCCAGTAAATCTTTCTTGATAAATTCTGCAATCGGTTGGATAGAATCGGGTCTGGGAGGACTATTGAAATAAAGTGCAGCCCTAAAAAAATGATGGCTACTGTCTGTCAAATAAAACTGAAAAGGCGAAGCGACAGGGCCCTCAATATTGTATAACAAACCATATAGGCCATTGGGCTTGAGAATTACATGCTCATCAATAAAATTGGCTTTTTTCTGGTGCTCTCTTGCCAATTTATAGGAATCTTTAATGCATTTTTCTAATTGCTTGGCATTGTTTAAATCAAAGTAGGAACAATGTAATGTTCCATTGAATTGCTGGTATTGTAAATTCAACCAACAAGCATTCTCAACTTTTTCTTCAAAAAAAGTGCTGTCTCGTTCAACCTGGACATAAGAAGGTATTGCAAAACGAAAAGGGCAATTGGACAAATCAAGGGTGTCAAATTGATACTCCGGGTAATTAACATAGGGATACATTCTGGGTTTTGGGGTATAAACGGGTTCTGAACATGAAGAGAAAATCCAGAAGAAAGACATCCCTACAAAAAATATCCTCATAAGTATCGTAAAACAGTGTGTCATGATGCAGTAACTTTTACTTGTTCAATTCTCTTTTTTGAGACAGCGGTAATGGTGAATTTTAATTGTCTGATTAAAATAACTTGTTCCTTATACGGAAGTTCGCCAGACTGCTCTAAGATAAGTCCTGCGACAGAATCTGCATTGCAGCGGATTGAATCAAAGAAGTCAATTTCCAAACCCAGAACCCTGCACATGTCGTTAATTAGGGTTTTGCCTTCAAACAAGAAATTGTTTGGATCTAAACGAATGTATTGTACTTCTTGATGTTCATCAAATTCATCTTTAATATCTCCCACGATTTCTTCCATAATGTCTTCAAGGGTGACCAGCCCACGGGTACCTCCATATTCATCTACGACGAAAGCCATATGCTTATGTTGTGTACGAAAGTCATGAAGCAAATCATTAATCGGTTTATGTTCAGGAATGTATAGAACATCCGGACGGATGAGGGTTTGCCATTCAAAAGATTCGGACTCCTGAAGATAAGAGATTAAATCTTTTGTGTATAGAATACCATTTATGTGATCAAGATCATCCTGGTAAATTGGAAATCGTGAAAAGCCACTTATCCTTATGGTTGAGAGCACTTCAGGAAATGTCATAGTAAAGTCCAAACCATTGATCTCGGTTCTTGGTGTCATCACTTGTTTGACAACGACATCCTTAAATTGTAGAATACCTTTTAAAATATTTACCTGTTTGTCTGTGCTGACGGTTCTTTCTAAAGCCAAATCTATTGCAATGTCGAGATCTTCGATACTCGCAGAAAGCCCTTTCACTGTTTGCTGAATCCAATGACGCTCCATTTTGTTTCTTATATATCGCAACATATTCATTATGGGAAGGCTGATGAACACGTAGACATAGAGGGGTAACAGGATGAGATATGAACATTGGCGTTTAAGCCGTGGAGGCGCAAAGTTTGGAATGATCCATCGTGTGATAAACAACATTCCAAGTGAACACAGGTTAATTGTAATAAAAGAAACGGGGGAATGAAAAATTACTGCTAACAAGGTGGGGATTTCAAATAGAGGAACAATGTATCCTGAATTAAGATACAGGTAAAGCTGAGTCACAGCCAAGGGAAGCATTAAGGAAATCAATAATTGTAAACTGTGCAAAAGAATAAGGGTCTGAGGTAAATGGTCACGGAAGACACTAAAAAACTTATTTATAAAATGTTTTTTGTCAGGCCAAGAAGAATTGGTTTTGAAGTCATCTGAAAAGAATTTTTGAGCAATGGAAAGGAGGCAGGAAAAAAAAATTACTAAAATCCACCCATTACAAAATGGCTCATTTGCATTGATTAAATCTGAATTTATGGTTAGGGAATCCGCGGAGGAACTAGGATCTGGATCCATGGTTGATGCGATCAGAATAGTCTAAAACCATTAAAAGGGCAAATCATCCTCTTGCGAAGGAACAGAGTCTTGAAAACTTTCTTCTGTCCGTTTTTCTTCTTGACCAGAGGGCGTTGTCGGGTTGTAGGAACTTTCCCTTTTCTCCAATATTTTGAGTAAGTCGGCAATGATTTCTGTTGTATAATGATCGCGTCCTTCTTTGTCAGTCCACTTTCGGTGAGTAAGTTTACCTTCTAAGTAGACCAACATTCCCTTTTTCAAGAGTTTTGCACGTTCCGCCATGGAACGCCAAAGAACAATATCATGCCATTCCGTTGCTTTTTGCCAATTTCCATTGCGATCTTTATAATTTTCGTTGGTTGCAATAGAAAAATTTGCTTTTAATGTACCACTTTCAAGTGTTCTGAATTCAGGGTCTTTACCCAGATTGCCGATTAGAGTGACTTTGTTTAGCATGTTGTATGGTATTATAACGGCTTAAGAACCGCATCAATGCACTTGGAAAGGCAAAGTTGGCCAAGTTTTCCCTGTTTACAAAGGAAATCGAATCCTTTATTTTAATTGAATGGCTAACGGTTTCGGTAGTATAAAAGGTACAATGAATTTTCTGGTGACTTAAGGTTGAAACTATTTCCATCAACTTTGTCAGTTTTATTACTTGACTTTCTTTGTTGTTGTGTGTAATTAGTTTATTCAAATCCAGCTTTAGCAAATTTTTAGGCCGATCGGTTTCAACAAGCGGTAATTCGTATAATGATTTCCATACATCATTTTCGCGGCGTTGTTGAATGGCTATTTCTTGATGCTCATTGACAAGTATTACATAGTGAAAGTATCGGTTTTTGATGGGTGCTTTTTGTTTTTTAACAGGAAATTCAGACCAGTGTGCATTTAAGTAGCTATGACAGAATTCTGCGAAAGGGCATTCATTACATAAAGGTTGTCGCGGCTTGCAATGCAATGCACCAAAGTTCATCAATGCCTGGTTAAATATACCAGGACTTTTTACATCCAGGTATTTTTTAGCGATTTCAAACCAATTCTTTTTTTGATCTACATTAACGGGTAAATAAGCAATTCCAAACATGCGGGAATACACGCGGATTACATTGCCATCAATTACGGGTGCTGGAATCTGATAGGCGAAGGAGGCTATTGCTGCAGCTGTGTAATCTCCTATGCCAGGAAAGTTAGTGAGTTGTTGAGGATCTTTAGGAAAAACACCATTGTGATGTTGTGTTAAAATTTTTGCTGTTCTCAATAAATTACGCGCGCGGGAATAATATCCCAAACCTTTCCAATGAAAGAGAACTTCATCTTCAGTTGCTGCCGACAAGCAAGTCAGATTAGGAAAAGAAGAAATGAAATGGTTAAAGTGCGCTACCGTTTGGTCGGAGCGCGTTTGTTGCAGCATGATTTCTGATATCCAGATTCTATAAGGATCTTTCTCCCCGATCCACGGATAATATCTAGGATTTGCTTCTGACCAATGCAATAATTTTTTTCTAAAAGTTGCAGGAGCAATCATCCTAGAAAATCATTTTATTAATAATATCTTTAATTGGGAATGTTTTTTTTCCAATAATACAAAATGCCCACGATTCCGGTCAGCACGAGGCCTAAGGCAATAAACTGTGCTTGTGAAAGATCAAAACCAAAAAAATGATAGCGTGGATTTACGCGAATGAACTCGATAAAGAAGCGTTCCAAACCATTGAGTAAACAGTAAGTAAAAAATAATACTCCGGCCCGATGAATCCTAACCCGCAGGATCCAAAGAAATCCGGTAATCAAACCAGCTAGAATCACCTCATAGAGTGGTGTTGGAAATACGCCTGGAACGAGTTGTTTACAGTATTCCCAGGAACAATTTTCAAGTTGTAAGCCTTCCTTCAAAACATTGTGTGGATAATGATTTATCCACCAGCTGTCCGGAAAAATAAACCAGCCCGGTTTGACCATTTCATTGACAATACCCCAGTCGCCGTCACCGGAAAGATGACAGCCCATTCGGCCCACGCAATATCCTATCATTAATGCCGGAGCAACAGCATCCATAACATGAAGTGGCTTCATGCCTTTGCTCTGCACATATCGATATACCATGATAAACGCCAGAATCAAACCCCCGTAGATCGTCAGACCACTTCCGGAAAAGAATTCACCAATGGGATCCTTTGCAAAAGATTCGAAATTTTCCAGAATGGAAAATAATTTAGAGCCGATCAATCCGTAAATTGCTGCAAGGGTGGTTATATCAACTATGCGTTCGTGTGGTTTAATCAACATTCTCTGGTATCGCGCAGTGTGGTCTGTTTGCCGATTCATTTTAAAGAGCGAATAAAGAAAAGCTATTCCAGCCATGACCATTCCCGGTCCATAGGATCCTTTTGAAGAAAATATTACAGACGCAGGATCATCAATAAATTCTTTACCATGCTGTAGAGCATATATGAGCTTAGAAAAAAGAATAAATTGAATAAGCGATTGAAGCAATATGTTTTTTAATGTCAAGGGTTGGTAGGTCAAGACGTCCTCTTCAATTCCCTTTAACACACCTCTTGATTCTTTTCTTTTCAACTCCAGGTAGGCTAATCCGGCACTGGCGGCAAATGCAAAACCCAGAAACAATCCAAACGTTTTTATCACAGCAAAAACGTTATCGGGGGGTAAACCGAATAAACCGTGCAGGATATAGCTAAAATCGGGATACATGATTGGAAATACGGAATTTGTTGAAGTGAATTTGATTACATTTGCTTACGTAAAAGTAAGCCATTTATGAATGTCTTCGTAAAGCTACTGGGTTTTCTGTTCTTGAATTTACTGTTTTGTGAACTTTCAGCCCAAAATGAATTGCATATAGAAGGTGGTTTGTCGTTGATGTATACAGAACACCCTGCCGTGAATCCTTCCAATCACGCCAACAGTGGATACCATTTTGGTATCAAAGGTCGCATGGGAAAAACACGATTATTTTTTCAACCGGGCATTTCGTTTCACGTATTGAAAATGAAAGCAAGACCTAATCTGGATCCATTTGCAGAAGGATCAGCCATGTATCTGTTGAAAATTCCTTTGCAGGCAGGCTTTAAGATCTTAAGAAATGATCGATTTTCTTTAATTGCTTTAGCGGGTGGACAGGCAGGTTTTGTTACAGCAGTGGATAAAGGGGACGCTATTTTTGGAAGAGAGGATGTAAAAGATGTAAACTTTGGTTTCTTGGCAGGGGGAGCAATAGATCTTGGCGTATTGCGCGTTTCCGTAAATTTTGAAAAAGGCGCAAGCGCATTTTATAAATTGAAAAATTATAAGTCAGATTTTGTATTTGTTTCTTTGGGGTTCAACTTATAATTGAAATTATCTAAAGAGTTATAAAACATCAACCTCACAAACCATATCAAAGCGAATATCTTTTATTCGAACGGGTAAAAAGGCATTAGGGATACTGGATTCTTTGGGTACACCAACACGAATATAATTTTCCGTCCAACCCAGCAATTGCTCTCCTTGGCTCGCGTGTTCAACCAGGACGGTTTTAACTTGACCCAATTGCTGCCGGTAAAAGTTAATTTTCTTCTGATCTGAAAGCACACGCAATTGATCACTGCGCTGTTTACGTACAACGGCAGGAATCGTTGATTCCATTTGTGCGGCTAGGGTATTTTTTCTTTCGGAATAGGTAAAGACATGTAAGTAGCTTATTTCAAGATCTTCAATAAAGTGGAACGTGTTGTTGAAGTGCTCGTCGGTTTCTCCGGGGAATCCAGCAATGACATCGACTCCAATACATGCAGAGGGATCTAATTTTTTGATATGTTCTACGCGGTTTTTATATAAATTTTTTCTATAACGTCTTTGCATTTTTGCCAAAATTGTATCATCGCCGGATTGCAAAGGCATATGAAAATGTGGAACAAAATGTTTGGAGGATAACACAAAATCAATGATTTCATCAGAACATAAATTGGGTTCTATGGAGGAGATGCGAATGCGTAATGGGGATGGCAATTCGTCCAGCGCTTGAATTAATGCAAGAAAGGAACCATGTCCCTCTCCCAGCAGGTTTTTTCCAAAATCACCAATATTAACACCCGTTAGTACGATCTCTTGAATGCCCCGTTCAACTAATGAGTGTGCAGTCTCAACTAAAGAAGCTACAGAACCACTTCTCGAGCGTCCACGGGCCTGGGGAATCGTACAAAAACTACACTTATAATCACAGCCATCCTGTACTTTGAGAAAACTTCGCGTTCGGTCTTCTATCGAGTAGCTTGGAATAAATTCATTTAGTTCTTTTATCGGTTGAGAATATACTTGTGCGGGCATGTGTTGAACCCGTTGCTGTATTTGATTTAATATATTGAATTTTTCGGATGCACCAAGGACTAGAGAGACTCCTGGAATTTCAGAAATTTCTTTGGGTTTAAGTTGTGCGTAACAACCAATAACGATAACTTCTGCATCCTGATTACGGTTTTTAGCTTGGCGGACAGCCTTTCTGCATTTTTTATCGGCCTGGTCTGTTACGGAGCAAGTATTGATGATATATAAATCACTGGGTTCTTCAAAGGATACTTCCTGGTAACCTGATTTTAAGAATTGCTGTGCAATAGATGCACTTTCTGCATAATTTAATTTGCAGCCTAAAGTGTGAAATGCTACTGTACGGGGCGTGGCCATAAAGAAAATGCAAAGATAGGAATTGGGAGGCTGGAATGTTCGGTTTATGAAGTGTTACGAAACTAATTTGAATACCAGGAAGAAACAATGTCTTTACCAATCAAATTCTTATCCGAGCTTGATTTTGGCAACTTCTGCAATTGTCGTGGAGAAAGGAAGACTTGCGGATTTAAATGGTTAGCCAAAGCAAAATTGATGCGAATGGCTTGTAAGGAGGTCATAGGAACCGATTTATATGGGCTATTGTATAAATAATATTTCGTTTCGGAATCACTGCGAAAGGGTCCTGGTAATTGAATGGATTTAGGTTGTTTGAGTAAATTGGGATTGGAGCTGTAAATTTTTTCTGCTACATGAAGCATTTTAGCTTTTTCAATCAGGTTTTCGGGGGAAATAAATGATGGGTTGAAAACCGTTTTCACCACTTCCCCACCCTTCATAAAACCAGCCTCAGTAGAAAGTACACCGGGTATTTTACCTATAGAAAGTTCACCAGACCAAAAACAATACATTTGAAAAAATATTTCTTCCGTTGAAGAATTTCTGAGTTGAGCTTCTTCCTTAAGCAAGCTCAGATATTCTGGCAGAGCAAGCTCAGATTTTGCAAGAGCATTGCTGATGGCTTGTAATAATCCGATCATTTGGTAGTTTCCACTTACGCGAAGAACAATATCGCGCAGGTCTTTGTCCACAATGCGAACCACAGGATTGTTCCAAGAGGGCTCTGAAAACAATTTTATTGCAAGGGCATCATTTCCTCCTGTATTGTTATAAATACATAGGGGGATAAAGTAAGTTTCAATAACTTCGACAACCAGAGGATGACTTAGAATATCGCTCCCATAATTTTTACAAGTACTGCAACCCGGGACTTCTTGAAATAAGATAAGTATAGGTTTGTTTTGTTGATTAGACAAGTGCTGTGCCTGTTTAAGGTCTCTATACCAGTGTACTTTACCCAATTCGACAGGCTGTTTGCCTTGAGGAAGAATGGAAAACAAGAAGATGCTCATAATACTTATTATACCCATGATCAAACTTTATGATAAAATTACGTGGATTTAGCTAGGGCATTAAAATTATCCATGCATATTTGTTTATTTTGCACGAAATATCATATCGTTGAATAATCCCATAAGCCCGGAGCAGCAGCGTTTTGAGAAAGAGTTCTTACCTCACCTGGAGGCATTGCATTCCTTTGCCTTCCACCTATGCTACAACGAAGAAGACGCTGCGGACCTGGTACAGGAGACCTTTTTGAAAGCCTTTCGGTTTATTGACAAATTTGAAGAGGGAACTAATGCTAAAGCCTGGTTGTTTAAAATCTTGAAGAATGCTTACATCAATCAATACCGGAAGGAGGCAAGACAGCCTTCCATGGTGGATTATGATGAGGTAGCTGTTTATCAAGAGGAGGAAGAAGGGCAGAGCACCAGTTATTTTGATTTGCGCGAGGAGATCTTTGATCAAATGATGGGAGATGAGGTTTCTACTGCGCTAAATGCATTACCCGAGGAGTTTCGAACGGTGATCTGGTTGTGTGATATTGAGGGGTTTAGTTATGAAGAGATTGCCAAAATAACCGATATTCCCATAGGAACCGTTCGTTCGAGACTTTTTCGGGCGAGAAATATGTTAAAGGAAAAATTACAGAATTACGCAGTAAACATGGGTTTTAAGGATCTTCGAGGATCCAAAAGGGCCAAGCGAAATTCAGAAGAAGAATAATGCATTATCGAATTATGTAAATCAGTAATTATGGAAAAAGCCCGACTGTCTGAGCTCATGAGAAAAATTACACCCTACTATGATAAGCAACTCAGTTCACAGGACGAACAAACTTTCCTTAAGGAAATTAAGGATCATCCAGCCAGTCAATCGGCTTTTGAAAAAGAACGGGTGATTCGCGAAAAACTGAGAAATAACTTACATCGGCCAGCACACTCCGAACAGTTGGTAAATCAAATACTGAGTAAAATCCAGAACGAAGGTTCAAACAAACCTTAAGACTTTCAATTTTCGAGATACTTTTTACTGTTTAGCCTTTCGTCTTAGCTTTGCAGACTTGTTTCAATTAACATGATGCTGGATAAACTGCAGTCCATATACGAAAGATTTCTTTACCTGGAGGAAAGGATGTCAGATCCTGAGGTGGTCACCCAACCCGACCAATTCAGTAAAATCTCTAAAGAGTACAAAGATCTCAAACAGTTAATGGATGTTTTTCTGGTATATAAAAAATTATTGGACGAGAAAGAACAGGCAAAAGAGATGCTTACTGATCCAGATTTGAAGGATGTTGCTCAGCAGGAACTTGATCTGTTGGGATCAGAGTTGGAAAAATTGGAGGAGGAACTGAAGCAAATGCTTATTCCCAAAGATCCGGAAGACAGCAAGGATGTAATATTAGAAATCAGAGCGGGGACCGGAGGGGATGAAGCCAGCATTTTTGCCGGAGACCTGTATAGAATGTACACGCGCTATTTCGACACGCATGATATGAAATATGAAGTGCTCGAAATCAGTGAAGGTAATGTGGGGGGCTATAGCCGAATCACGCTTGAAATAAGCGGAGAAAATGTTTATGGAAAGCTCAAATTTGAATCCGGTGCCCATCGAGTTCAGAGGGTTCCCAAGACAGAAAGCCAGGGGCGAGTGCATACCTCAGCGGCAACCGTTGTTGTGATGCCGAAGATGGAAATGGAAGAAGTTAGTATCAACAAAGCGGATTTACGCGTTGACACCTTCAGATCAAGTGGCGCTGGGGGGCAACATGTAAACAAAACAGAATCGGGAGTTCGATTTACACACATTCCTACCGGGATTGTGGCAGAATCCATGGACAGCAGAAGCCAGCACAAGAACCGTGAAATAGCCTTCAACCGGATGTTGCAGAAAATGAAGGATGCTCATGTTGCCCAATTTGAAAGTGAGGCCGCCGGATTAAGGAAATCATTGGTGGGGACTGGAGATCGGTCTGATAAAATCCGGACTTACAATTATCCACAAAACAGGGTAACGGACCACCGCATCAATTTAACTTTATACAATCTCGACAGTGTAGTAAACGGGAACCTCGATGAAATTATTGAGGCGTTACAGGTTGCCGAAAATGCGGAAAGGATGAAAGGAGAGGAAACTTCCTGATTTAGCAAAAGAGTCTTTTTTCATATTTGTAGAAATATGTATTTTTATTCCAATGCGAACACAATTTAATTTCAGCCAAAAGGCACTGACCTGGGGATTGTTAACAAGCGTAATCTTTTTTGTTTCGTGTAGCATTAAAGATCCTCGCTGGGAAACAGATTTATTAGCGCCATTGGTAAAAACCAAGATAAGCATTAAACATCTTTCACAAGACAGCACCCTTGTTGCCGATTCAAGCGGATTGGTTCATCTGGTCTATCGAAATGGCTTATATAATTTAGCGATTGATTCCTTTTTTGAATTCAGTGATACAAGTTTGAAAAATACTTTTCGCATTGATTCACTTGCTTTATACAATTCTAAGTTTGAGTATCCTTTAAGCCTGGGAACACTCGCTCGGGCAGCGGGTCCTGCAGGCCAACTGTTATTGTTTTTTCACGGGTTTTCCCAAATCATACCGGAGATACAACCCATTGCCGGGACACCCATACAAATCAAGGCTGATACAATTTTTCAAACCATGACACTTGAGTCAGGAACTTTAGATTTGAGCTTATACAATGGTTTACCTATTGATGTTACGAATGTACAATACAGTTTGAAAAACAGTAAGAACAATGAGGAAATTGTTAGTGGCGTATTTCCACTCATTGCCGCAGGAGCTACAGAGCAACGCAGTATTGATTTGGCAGGAAGGACTATTGAAGGACAATTGACAGCCCAACTGATTAGCCTGTCATCTCCTGGTAGTCGAGGCGTTCCGGTTTTAATAGATACAAACAATCAGGTGTTGGCCAGGTTGCAGGTTTATAATTTGCGACCATATACAGCGACTGCATTATGGCCAGCACAGAATCTTATTAATGATAGTTACTACTTTGGATTAGAGGGACTACCGGTGGAACTAAAGCATTCAATTATCGGTGCAGGAAAAGCAAGGATACGTTTATCCAGCACACTACAGGATTCCGTTCGATTCAGTTACACCTTAAGTACAGCTAAAAAAAATGGGATTCCATTTCAAAAGACCGTCACCCTGAACCCGGCGCCTCCTGGTGGTGTATCTCAACGCACGGAAGAGGAAAACTTAAAAGGGTACGATTTTGATTTTTCCGGTGAGAATAACGATTCTTTTAATTTGCAGTTTAACCATGTTTTAGCATCCATTGACAGTACGGGAGAGATAAAGACCATTAGCAAAACCGATAGCATATTTGTTGAGCTAGCGTTTGAAAATTTACATCCGGATTATGCAAGAGGATATTTAAACGATACTATTCTAGGAACTGGCCTGGCAAAAGAAAATATTGATGTTTTTGCTAATTTAAGAAGTGGAAAACTTGAGGTTTCACAGGCGGAGCTGAGTGTTGAAGTCGCGAATAAAATTGGAGTTGATTTGAACATGTCAGTCAAACAACTTGAGGGAATAAATTCCTCAAGTGGGAAGAAAGTCGTCATGGATGCAGTCCCATTGCAAAAGGAAGTATTCATTCCCAGAGCTTCGGATCTATTGAATGGCCCTCCAATTCAGCCGGCTGTAACTAAACTTTCCATCAATGAGGGCAATTCCAATATTCGTGAATTTATTTCAAATTTTCCGGATGAAATCATTTATAACATCGAATTACAAGCTAACCCGAAGGGTAACGTTTCAAACTGGAATGATTTTATTTATGATGGAGAGTTACTGAATGTGGATCTATTATTGGATGTTCCCTTAAACCTTTCCGCTGAGGGATTATTGTTATCGGATACACTGAGTTTGTCCATTCAGGGGGACGATTATGATGCAGTTAAGGAAGGGACATTACACTTCTTTTTTGAAAATGATTTTCCCGTTGATGCAGGTATACAAATTTACCTTTTAGATGAAAGTGACAGAGTATTGGATTCTTTATTCTTGAACAATTTTGTTGTGGGAGCTGGTCAAGTGGATGTGAATGGACGGGTTCAACAACCTAGGCAAACCAACAAAGATGTATTTGTGGAACGAGAGAAAATTGATAAGCTATTGCGATTTAGAAAAATGTATATGAAAGTCATTATGGATAGTTTGCCTTTGGATCGTGAGGTTAAAATTTTCAGCGATTATGAATTGGAAATGATTGTAACAGCAGATTTTGTGTATGAGCATGGTAAATGATGAAAAGATGTCCAAGTCTAGGAGAATATTCCTGATGATTTTCATACATGGGTTGACGATTCAATGGATTGTTGCTCAAGGATCATCGGCTTTTCTTGAGCATTGGGTAGGAAGCGGAAGATTTAGCCTATCGTGTGATTATAATCAGGAACTTGGATCAAATGGAATAACAACGCGATTTTTTAGGGACTATATTTCCGGCGATTTTTTATCCGATGAAGTTAAGCAGGAGTGCATTGATCAATTAAAGGAGGAGAATACAGCGCTTGTATATTATACAGGAGGAATACACGCAAGTTGGAGCCGGGGTGAGGAAAAAGTTAAATATCTTTTATCAGCAGGTTTTACGAGTTTTAACGAAGTTAAATTTCACAAAGATCTGTTTGCATTATATTTTACAGGAAATAAGGGATTTGAAGGAACAACTGCGGAGTTGCATCCTTTTGGCTTTCAAAATGTGGAGTATTCTTACCTGAAGGCAGGTATAGAAAGAAAGTGGAATCGTTTTACGCTTACCGGGAAGATTGGATTGGCTGCTGGGTACGATGTTTTCACAGTGAATACTGAGCGAGGAAGCCTATTTACGGCAAACGATGGAAAGTATCTTGATCTTTCGGTTAAAATGAATAGTGCGGACTGGATAGGAAATAAGAGATTGATTTGGAATTCTGATGCTCTGGGGTTTTTAGTGGACGCCGGTTGTAATGTGAGACTGTTTAAGGGCAGTTACATTGAAGCAAGCGTAAGTAATGTAGGATCTATTTCCTGGAATGGAAACATTAAAGAAAGAACAGCGGACACCTTGTACCGATATGAAGGTACGGTGATCAATAATCTGCTGGACACCTTTAGCCTAAGCGTTAAAAGTGTGAAAACCTTAGAATCAGAATTTATAAAGGATTATTATTCACAATCCCGAAAAACCAATTTACCTGTACATTATAGTGTTTCTTTAAATCACTTTTGGGCCGAAAATACTTGGCATGCGAATCTTGAAGTGGGTAAGTTAGATGGAAAGTATGCAGATCCATATTTTATGATTGGGTGCAATCATATCGTGACTAATTTTTTTAGTGCAGGGATCAGAATAAAGAAGTTTTCTTATTCTGGCTGGGATGCCGGTGTTCAGACGGGCATTAAATTAGGAAAGTCATTTGGTATCTTGTTATACTGGGATTCTGTGGGAGGAATATTGGACGATTCAAGAGAAATGAATTGGAGCGGTGGACTCCATGTGCGATGGAATCTATTGAATTAAAAATCAAGCCCAAGAGAAAATACCCATTCTGGTTCACCAAAATTGAATTTATTTATGGGCCATGCATGATCAACTCGTAGGTAGTAGCCAAAGAGCGAAGTTCTGAAACCGAAACCAGTTCCTGCAATCCAGGGATTTCTCGAATACTGCAATTCAATTTTAACCACAGGATTTTCTGCATAATAGTTAACCGTACTCGATTTTTTAGTATTTGGCCAAAAACCATCCCACACCACTGCCGCATCGTAAAACAATAAAACCTGAAAGTTTCTAAACAAACTATTCTTCCAATTTTCGCGAATGATGTATTGGAAAGCAGGGATTCTGAATTCAAGAGAATAGCCGAAGACAGAACCGCCTCGTCGGGCGCCATACAATTGTCCTCTGACTTCAGTAGTGAGCGCAGAATATCGATAAGTACCGGTGGTTTGTAATGGGTCCTGAGTCTCAAATTTTGGAATGAGCCAATTGTCGGTACCGCCAGCTAAATAGAGGATGCGATCTGAGCCAAATGAAATATTCGCAAAAGAACGTTGGGATATCGTGGATTTGCCCAGGATTTTATGGTGATATCGTGCGTCATAGCCAAGTAATAACAATGTGCCTGGGAGTATTCTAAATTGATCTTTTAAATTGATCTGCAGGGGTTTTGAAACTTCAAAAAACAATTTGGCCTGCCAACCTTTTTTTAAGTTTAAAGAAAGATCAAGAACATTGTCAAAAACATATTCTATGCGTGTTCCAATGCGTTGTTGGACGACGGAAGAGGAATCAAAAAGCGTTCCCTGGTTAGTAGAGAGATATTGAATATTTTCATTGCGGAGAGTGCTTATTGCACGAAGGCTCGTATAATGGTCGAGTGGATATTTAAGTTGATGGTTGAGCAACCAGGTGTTGCTTTGCTGCTTAATGTTGGAACTTCTTAAATTTGAAATAGTTTTGGTTTGAGTTTTAAAGTATAATCCGAAAGTATGATCGAAATGTGCCAAACGGTGATCAAACAAGGCGAACACTTCTAATCCGTCAAACGTTGTTGGAATTCGGATTCCGGCTTCGGCGCTAAAGTTTTCAAGAATTTCCAGCAACCGAGCTTTAAACAATATTCCTATTTCAGGAACTTCGTAAGGATTAGGGCTCCCGGTAAAAGTTTGAAGTCCGGAGAAAAGAACTTCATTGTCCAAGCGTGTCGAGAGCTCATCAAAATAATATTTAGGGCGATACGCAATGGCACGGTGGCTATAATATTTCTGTAGTACTGGATAGTGTTGCGAATAAGAGCAAGGGGAGAATATACTTGCGTTCGTTTTTGGAATTTCCTTTTTCAATGAAAACTCTTCCAGCAACTCTCGAATGTTTTTGGGATTTCCAAATTCGGTTTGAAAGTAACTGGTATCTGAAAGTGTAATAATAGTTGAAGTATCCTTCTGTATGGATACTATGGAATCAGCAGGGGAAGAAGTAGTTGTAGGCGTTTCCGTTTTATAACTAACAGATGTTAGTTCGATAGGCCAAATATGAAATTTTTGATTTTTTGTACCTAAACCATACAAGATATTTTTAGATGGAAGATAACAGAGGGTAGAAGGATTGGGTTCTAATAGAATTTCGTGTTGAATTTGTTGATCTCTGTAAAACCATTTTTTATCCGTGTTGGTTTGAACTTCATACAATAGGCTGTGAGCAGTAGAATGAAATTGGAGTAAAGGGTATGCATTTGAATCGGGCAGTTGTGATATTATAGGAGTTTTATGGTCGATTTCAAATTGAATTGAATGGAGTTTCATTGGTCCAAGGGGTAATGAGGAGATTGTATCCTGAGTTTTCACATTTTGAGGAAATTGCCGGTTTGAGCTAAAATAAAACGATCGTCCTGTAGGAGAATTGATTGGTTTTAGTTGTGCATCATCCCAAACATCGTCTGTAATTCTGGAGTAGTTTCGTCCTTTCATTTGGTAAAGCAGTAAATCTGTAGGACCTGCGGTGGAAGCCACAATCAATAATTTTTCAGCATCATAAACAGCTGCGCTATAGACACGCTGGATATCTTCGGGGAGAGCATGATGGATACGTTTACCGTTTGCAAAAAGGAGAACAGAATGGACTTTGTTTCTGCTTTCATAGAAAATGTGAATCGATTTTTGGTCAGCTGCTGAACAGATAACAGGATAAGTTAAATCCGGCGGATATAATTTGGATGTGCTCCCTTTGCAAAACAATGTTTTTGACCGGCCATTACCAGGATCAATTTCACGCACCCTGACTTTTCCCAATTGATGAGTCGCGAGAATGATTTTATTGGGATGAAATGGGCTTGGTATTGCCTGGGTTACTTTTTCGTGGTCTTTTAATTTTATTCGTTGTCCGTTTGGAGGGAATTGACCAGAATTTGTTTTGTTTTGTAGTTTCTGGAGGTAATGTTGATACCAGTCCACTTGCAAGCTGATTAACTCTTGGGAAAAGGCTATACGTGCAGCTTCTTCAATGTCTTTTTGGATACGGGTTAGGTATAGCCAATTTGAAATGGACTGTTGCCCGAAGCGTGATACGAGAAAAGCCCAAAAGGAGCTGCCAGCCATTTCGGGATTTTGGGAAGCATATTTTCTAAATTTAGTTCCTTTCCATTCTTCCAAGAACTTGGACTCCGTTTCCAGGCTCCATCCTTTGATCAGGTAATGGATCAAGCCCGATTCAAACCAATCCGGTAGTTTGAGGGAGATTACTTTTTGGACAGCATCCTGAAGTGTTGTTCCGTCAAACAAAGAGGAAAAATAAACTTTTATTATGCCAGTTCTCAACATTTGCCGGAGATTGGAATGGCTTCCATCAAAATAAAGTAAAATTTTTTGTTCCTTAATTTTAGGGCTTACATCCCAAGTTTTTTCTGGGTAGTTTCCTGTTAAATCAATATTGGTCTGAGAATGATCTGAATGATCGGCATAGACTATCAGTTCGATTTTGTCTTTTATATGATATTCAAAAAGCTTTTGGATGTCTTGATTTTCAGATTCGGCAATTTCTACGCAAAATTGCGCAGCGGGCCTAGATTTTCCGTAATAATAGACGATAAAATTGTTGGTTTCATATTGCCACCAATCGTACTGGTCATCCGTAAACTGTACCTTATTTTTGCCGTAGGTTTCCTTTGCATTTTGGGCAGATAGTCGGCTTATATCTGGTAGAACCGATGAAGCCCAAATGATGCAAAAAATAATTTGTATTGATAAACGCATACCCTTACACAAAGTAATGAATTCAATAGCAATTAAGGCATTTTGTTTTAACCCTTTTCAAGAAAATACCTATGTCTTATACAACGAGAATAAAGATAGCTGGATTATTGATCCGGGTTGCTTTAATGGTGAGGAAGAAGCACAGTTAAAGAACTTCATTCTTAAAGAGGGCCTAAGACCAAGGAAGTTATTGTTGACGCACGCGCACATCGACCATATATTGGGCTGTGACTTTGTTTGTCGTGAATGGGGCCTTGCTCCCGAGCTTATGAGAAAAGACCTCGAAATTTTCCAAGGTGGGCAAGCGATTGCTGCCATGTATGGTCTTGGATATACACCATGTAAATTACCGTTGAATTTTATCCTTGAGGGGCAGGAAATGACTTTGGGTGAAGTGTCTTTTACCTGCATTTGGGTACCTGGGCACAGTCCTGGATCCATTTGTTTTTATGCGCCTTCAGAGAACCTGCTTATTGCGGGTGACGTTTTATTTGAAGGTAGTATTGGAAGAACGGACTTACCTGGAGGTAATCATCAGGAACTCCTCTCCAACATCCGGACTAAGCTTTTTGTCTTGCCTAACGATACAATTGTATACCCTGGACATGGGGGCTATACCACCATTGGACAGGAGAGGCTTACCAATCCTTTTTTTTAGTGGCGGCTTTTGCCAATTGATGAAGAGTTCTTTTGGATCGATTAGTTAATTATTGATTTGCATAGCCTAATTGTTCCACGTGGAACAATTTCATTCATTTGTAATGCATAAAATATCAGAATGACAAAAAAGCTTTTCGAGGTAAAGCGTAAAGAGAATTTTAATCTCCATGGTGTTGAATTTAAGCAGGAGAAAAATAATATTAACCCAATTTAGGCAATGCGATAATCTCTCTGTTTGAGTGAGGGAAAACCATTGAGTCAGTGGTCATGGTCAATCTCTTTTTAGTGTAGGAATCTTTAAAGGTATTTAAAATGGATAGACTCTATTTTCACTTTAGAGTCAAGGGCAAAAAAAAAGGGATGTTCCACGTGGAACATCCCTCGTAATATCTTTTAGAACTCTTTATGACCGATCCATAACCCATTTAGCCACAGAAGGAGCCAGTTCTTTCTGAGACTTAGCACCCACGAAAACGCCAATATGTCCGCCTGGAAAAGCGTATAATTGCTTATCAGTAGATCCCAATTTATCCATAATAGCCGTGGTGGATTTATTGGGAATGATGTTGTCTTCGGTTGCGTATACATTGAGAAATGGAACCGTCATTTTCTTAAGATCGACTTTGTGCTCACCCAGAACGAAGGTGCCTTTAACCAACTTATTTTCACGAAACAAATCCTTAATGTATTTTCGGTACATTTCGCCAGATAAATCGGGGCAATCATTTTTCCAACGTTCCATTCGGAGGAAATTCATTAGCTTGTCTTTATCTTCCATCATGTCCATGACGCCAAAATATTTTGCCACATCCATGCTTGGTTTTAGCATGCTAAATGCATTGTTGAGCATGTCTGCACTCACTACACCGACCGTATCCACCATAGTATCGACATCCAGGTGTTTTGCCCAGTTGTAAAGCATATTACAATTTGCGTCTTCAAAATCGTAAGGGGCAACATAGGTGGTTAAAGTTTTTAATTTTTCCGGGTGAATGGAAGCATAAATCATACTGAAAAGACCACCCTGACATATACCCATTTTATGAATCTTATTCATTTTGTGGCGGCGGCGGACAAAATCAATGGCATCATTCAGGTAACCTAAAATGTAATCTTCCATGGTAAGGTACATGTCAGCACGTGTTGGATATCCCCAATCCATGATATAAATGTCCAATCCTTCGTCTAATAATTTTTTCATTAAGCTCCGGTCTGGTTGCAAATCCAGTACGTCATGGCGGTTCATAATGGCAAAAGATACCAAAACAGGGATATCACATTTTGGTGGGGTCTCGCGGATGTAATGGTACATTTTAACCTTGTCGCATTCCCAAACCAATTCTTTGGGTGTGGTGGCTACTTCGACTTCTTCAATTTGAAGAAGGGTGTTGTAGCCTTTTTGAAGTTTATCATTGATTTGAACAAATTCGTTGAAAATGGATCCTGTATTTAACATAATTTAGATTTGAGGGCCAAAAATAAAAAAGCCTGAGGTTAAACTCAGGCTTTTAAACAATTTATCTCCAATTACTTTTTCTTAGATGTTTTTGAATCGGATTTACTTTCCTCTTCAGAAGTCATCATCCTTTCCAGATTGCGGTACATTTTTTTCAAGTCATATAGACCTTTGTAAACCTCGTCCATTTCAGTGCGGGTAGCAATTGGCCAATGAGAGAAAAAAAGTTTCTCCATTTCAATGTCCATGTCCTTCTTAATTTTCAATTGAAGGCTGCTTACCTCAGTCATCAGTTTACTGTATGCATCGCTTTGAAATAGTTTGGTGTATGTTTCATCACCGATCATCATCCATTCCTGGAACAACTTGATCAGGCTGTCAATAGATTCTCCGTTTTGTAATCTTTTGGCTAGGTTTTCAGCCAATGTGTCCATTACTTTAGCACTGTTCTGGTATACCATGTATTGAAGCTCGTTGTTTTTGAGATTCAATTGAACCATATTATCGTATATATCATTCCAGATTTTTGCATTTTTTACATTGGCGTTGTCTTCAAACAAACGACTTACGGGAGAAACGGCTTCAATCATGCTTTTTCTCCAGGATGAATAAACGTCAATCATCTGGTTAAAAGGACTGTTTTGCATCCAAGGAGCAGCTACGGCTTGAGCTTTAAATTGCTGATAATTGTTTAAGCCCATTTCAGAAAACTGCTTCATATTTTGAATGAACTGTTTGTTCATTTCGTCAAACTGCTTGCGGGATTCATCGGGAAGAAAGCTGAAAAACTTATCCACAAAAGCCTTATATTTTTCAGGATTCATCATTTCTTTGTAGGTATCCATGTTAAAGCTTTTGTTTTCAAGGCTCTTTAACATAGGTGCCCACAACTCATAGAATTTACCAAAACTCTCTGCCATTTTGTGCATTCCCTGAAAAGAATCGGCAGCCGTCATATTGGGCATTTTATTCCACCACTCACCAAAAGAGTTGTTCATAAAATCAAAATAAGCTTTCATCTGCTGGTTCCAAGGGCCCATCATATCGGTAAACTGTCCTTGCATTTTTTGAGCATTGAAGAATGGATTATTGGACATCATCTGATACACCGGAGTCATATTGGTATTTTGATTCCAATATTGATTCATTTGTTGCATCCAGTTTTGCCATGCGCCAGACCAATCTGCAGGTTGAGCTGTAAAACCTTTTTGAGCAGCTTGCTGCTGAGCTTGAAAATTCGTTTTAGCCCAGTTCATTTGGTTTTCAAACCACTGCTGGAAAAAATTCTTCACATTTTCTGCATTCTGATTCATGTTCTTATTTGTTTCAGTGAATTGGGCAGATGTTTTTTCAAACATTTCAGCCTGTGTGTTTAATGCATCTTTGTACATCTTATTTCCTTTATCAAGTGTTTCATGTACAAAAGGTACATCTTTGGTCAAATTTTTTGTTGCATCAACAAACTGATCTACAACACTGGATTGTGTTTCTACCACTAAATCTACAAAAGATTTATTGTTTTGATTGTTTTTTGTGCTCATGGTTTTCTTTTTTAAATATTAGAATGATTTACTTTGCGCTGCAAACATAGTACAAAAAAAAGTTGAAACTGCAAAGAAATTATTAATAAACGTTAACCATGATAAAAACAGGCGATCAATTTAAACACACTTTCCGTTATACCCAACAAGAGGTGGACTTATATGCGAAAGTTTCAGGAGATATTAACCCTCTGCACATCGATCCAGAGGCAGGAAAAGCCAGCATGTTTGGCAGAAACATCATACATGGATTTTTAGGTGCTTCCGTGTTTACAAAAATTTTTGGCGCACTATGGATGGCCGATGGCCATGTCTACCTTAAACAATCCATCCAATGGCTTCGGCCAATGTTTGTCGATACAGACTATGAAGCCGTGGTCACCGTAAAAGAGATTTATAAAGAAAAGAACCGCATATTGTATGATTGTGCGGTTTTTGAAAAAGAATCAGGAGAACAAACCATTACAGGAGAAGCCTTGCTGCTGAACAAAAAACAATATATCTGGAACGACTAGCGCAAGGAAAAGGCTAACAATTGTTAGTTCTTAAGGATAAAGGAAAGAATATCCTTGAAGTAAAATTTATTGTTGCATAAACGACAAGATGCCGGCCCTAAAGGCAAATACCTGTTTATCTAAAAAGGGATCAACAGATAAATTCCTATCCCCCAACAGGGTATAAAAAGAAAAAGGTCCGGAGTTTTAACGGACCTTTTTCAACAACTCTCGAATCAATCCCTGCAAAACTTTATTCCAGTTTAATCAGCTTTTTATGAAATTGGTTATTGCCAGTGGTCAATTGGAAATAATAACCTCCAGCGAGTAAATGACTTGTATTCAAGGTGTATCGGTTTATGCCTTCAAGTGCGACAACTTTTTCGGATGTCAACACTCGGCCTAATGGATCTAAAATGTTAAGCTGAACCTCCTGATCAGCAGGAGCATTAAAACTTATCTGAAGCGTTTGTTGGAATGGATTAGGATTCACTTCAAGATCCTGAATCGCCTGAATTGCAAGTCCATCTCCAGGGTTAATGAGGGTTCCTGCAGCTTTAATGTTAATGCTGTAATCTTCCACTTCACCGTATGGGAACGTTTGACAACTGGATGCATACCCACCGTATCTCATCGAGACGCGCATACGCACTTTTGCTGTTGCGGCACCTGAAGGGATTGCAATATTCGCACTGAGCAATCCGGTACTATTGCTGTTCATGCTCACCACCTGTTCTCCAGCATCGTTAAAGGATTTATTGTTGTTGAAATCTATCCAAACCCTCCAATATAAAGTTGCTGATCCACCGGTCGTCCCAGCCTGATAATTGAGTGTATAGGTGTTTCCTTTACTTACATCCGTTACCAAAGCAGTGCCGTTGTAATAGCCACCATCATTGCCTGAGCTACGATCAATGGTTCCGATGTTGACGCGTTTAACCCACTCATAGCTGGCATTGTTTCCTTTGGAAGCGCAATACCCTGCCAAGGTGGTAAAGGTAAGTGTGGAAGTAAACGCGCTGTTTCCACCATTACAAACCGCTTGAACGCGAACGTTGTAGGCAGTAGCGGGACTCATTCCACTCATATTCACAGCAGTTCCAGTCACGTTTGCCTGTTGCCAGGTGGAAGAACTGGCCAATTTGTATTGAAAATTGTACGACAAAGCGCCGCTGACGGCAGACCAGGAAATCGTTGCTGTGGTTTCAGTAATATTACTGGCAGCCAGGTTAGTCGGTGTATTACAACCACCACCGCCTGAGCTGGTAGTAAAATTGACCGTTGCGGAGTAGGTACTTTCACCAGAATTACAAACGGCTTTTACACGGGTGTTATAGGTGGTACCGGAAGCCAGACCCGTCATATTATAGTTGGGGTTTGTAGTCGTAACCACGGTCCAGGTTGCTCCAGCATTGGTTTTATATTCAAACTTATAAGAAGTTGCACCGCTGACTGTATTCCAGGTAGCCGTAGCAGAGTTTTGGGTAATGTTGGAAATGGCAAGACCGGTTGGAGCATTGCATCCAGAACCACCGCAGCCTGGGCTCAGACAAGTTGCTGCAGCCACTTCAGCGCGAATTTTGTCTCCGGGTTGTGTTCCAAAACCATTATTAAAATTGATGCCATACGCCGTTAAATGACAATAACTCATGATGGTTCCACCGTTGGTTGGAGCGGGACCTTTGGAGCAAGTTCCTTCTGGGGTGTAACAATTATCCAGAGCACCACCGGTCCAACCGCACCAATGGGTGTGATTCGAACCCAGATTGTGACCCATTTCATGTGTCATAACTTCTATGGTCCAGCTGTAGGTGGGTACATTGGAATAAGTAGAACTGATGTTGCTGTAGGCATAGCGATAATTAGAACAAAGCACATCCAGCCAAGCTACACCGCCAATGTTGTTTCCACCCAATGCAGCAAGGTGCGCAAGGTCACCATTAAAGGTTGTTCGGAGTGTTTTAAATTGATTCAAAGCAGTAGAACTGCTGGTTTTTGAATAACTATCGGGAGTGGTCCAGACAAAAACTTCCGAAATTGCCGTATTGATGTTTTCATTGTCGTAAAGGGTTGCCACGTTGTTGAAAACAGCAGTGATCCAGTTAACTGTATTGGTGGTACCTCCTTTGTTTTGATACAAAGCATAATCACATTCGAGATAGACTCTGACACAATCGCCTTCAGCCTGTATTCCTCGTGGGCTGGCTTCCCGCGGAAAATCAGGCAGATCATCAGTCAGACATTCAAAAGGTAAGTCGGGTGTAAAATCACGGTCATTGTAAAGGATCATTTGGCCTGGAGCATCGTAACTGGGTTGGATGACCATATTGCCATCACCCGTGGTAAAACTGCCAATAATTTCATTCTCAAATACACTAATGGAAGCAATGCTTTTGCCATCAGATCCCTGAACAACGCCTCGGTAATAAATGGCTGATGGATATGAATAGGGTGTTTTTTGATTTTCCGAAGTGAATACATTAAAACCGCTTGCCATTAAATTTACTCTGACCAGATCCAGCGTTGTAAACTCACGGGCGTTCACCGGAATTTGCAAACTAACAAACGATGGTTTGTCACGAAGCAATTTTCTCATGACCACTGGATCGCTTTCAATGGACCTAATTTTTTCTGCAGCAGCTCCCCGGTAGGTTTTCAGAGAAACACCAGACAATTGAATGGGTTGATAGGATGGAAAAACTCCAAATTGATTCTTAGTCAAATACACCTTTTTGGCAATCGGTGTTAGGTGTGAAGGGTCTTGATCATTAACCTGTATTGTTGGAATGTTTTGTGCATTCAGGGCAAATTGAACACAAATTAAGGCCAATAACCAAACTCGGTTTTTTAAATTTAGCATTGAAATAAATTTATAAGGTGATAAAATATACTAGTGTATACCGTAAGAGCGGATAGGGAGGAATTACGGTACAAAAATAGAACCCATTTGCAATATCATGTATCAGGGTTTACCCTATTTTTTATCAGGGTTTACCCTGAATTTTTCATGTTCCATGATTTCAAGTTTTATTAAATGTATTGAATGATAAAAATCAATCTATTATAAGCGGTTTACGAAGATCTATATCAAATACCAAAATATGTAGATGATTTAATAATGGGCAGTTGTACAATCGTTAAATTAATGATATTTAACAAGATAGTTTTGTTTTATCCTATAAAAAGGAAAAGCTAAAAACATAAAAGTGAAAATCATTTCTTTGAACTAACGGAATTCATAAGCTTAGGTCATGCAGAAAAAGTTGAATAATTCAATTTACATGATTGATTTAAACATAGAAGGTGAATGCTTTTTAATGATGATCTGGAGTAACAGCTATTCCTCATTATTTTATGTGAAAGATTATAAAATGCATACCAACTCCGTTGGTAACATTTCTAAGACTTTTCCATGTTGGAGCATCATGCACAGCATTTTGTTTGAATGTTTTAATTATTGGTAATCACAGTCTTCAAGATTTTGCATTCTGAAAACAATATGAGTTTATGGTATAAGTCCATTCCTGTTCAGAATGGCTTATGGTTTCAGCAAGTGAAAAATTATTCTGGTACATTACATTCTAGAGTTAGTTGTCCGAGTATATAGAAGAGTTAAAAAAACATCTGAGCAAGATGTTTTAAAGAAAGTTTGCGGAGCAGGGATAAAAAGCAAACAGAACATTCCCTGCTTTTAGCGGCTAGGATTGTTTTTGGCCTAACGCTGAAATGGCATAAAAAAAGTTAGAATTATTATTGGGGAGTCTGTAAAAATGACAATAATCACCGCCGTAACTGATTGATGTCAGCAATCATAAAGAGTAAGTTCTCTTGTTTTGCTGGATTAAAGGTATTGTATGTCCGTTTATCATAAGCAAGGTAAAATTCCAAACAAGCGGCATGTTGTTTATCGCCAGGAGACTGGAGCGCTTTATCATGAAGAGCTTTTTGGAACAGAAGGATTTTCTTCTACTTCATCATTGGTTTATCATCTAAGACCACCAACACGTGTGCACCAAATTGGAAAACCCTGGTCAGTGCGTCCGGAGTTTGCCATAGAAGACAATTTGCAAGCATTAAGTTTTCAAGGATTTCAACTGGAGCCTCAAGAGGATTTCTTAGAAAGTCGAACCACACTTTTTCACAACGATCAATTATCGGTTAGTTTAGCGGCACCAAAAGCTTCACTGGATCAGTATTTTTTCAAAAATGCGGATGCTGATGAAATGGTCTTTGTTCATAAGGGTTCGGGAATCTTAAAAACGATGTACGGGACCGTTCCATTTGAGTATGGAGATTATTTGATCATTCCAAGGGGCACGGTTTATCAGATTATTTTTGATGGCCCTGATAACCGGTGGTTGATCGTGGAATCAAAAGGACCGATTCGTACACCCACGCGTTATCGCAATAATTTGGGTCAATATCTTGAGCATTCGCCGTTTTGCGAACGCGATTTTAAATTACCGGAGAACCTTGAAACCATTGATGCAGAAGGAGAATTTCATCTGCGTATCAAGAAGAGGGGTCATATTTATCCCTTTGTTTATGCAAATCACCCTTTTGATGTAGTTGGATGGGATGGTTATAACTACCCTTATGGCTTTTCGATTTTTAATTTCGAACCCATCACCGGACGGATCCATATGCCTCCGCCAATTCATCAACAATTTGAAGCGCCAGGCTTTGTGATATGTTCCTTTGTACCTCGCTTGTATGATTACCATCCACAAGCCATACCAGCACCATACCACCATAGCAATATTGATTCAGATGAAATCCTCTACTATGTTGACGGAGACTTTATGAGTCGTAACAACATCCAAAAAGGACAATTGACTTTACATCCTGCTGGTATTCCACATGGTCCTCATCCCGGCGCAATAGAAAGAAGTATTGGGAAAAAAGAGACCAGAGAACTTGCCGTAATGATAGATCCATTTAGCCCGGTCAAAATTACCAAACAAGCCATGGGGCTTGAAGTGAAAGACTATTATAAATCCTGGCTGGAAGAGCCTGTGATGGTATAAACAGATTTATTTATTTTAAAATATTATTCACATGAAAGACCTAACGACTGTTCAGAACTACAGCTATTCGGGAGATAAGATATTTGATAAAGCAAAAGACTTTCTCCCCATTAATGGAACAGACTTTGTTGAATTGTATGTTGGCAATGCAAAGCAAGCAGCCCATTATTACAAGACGGCATTCGGTTTTCAGACGCTAGCGTATTCAGGATTGGAAACCGGAAATAAAGATCGGACTTCTTATGTGTTGGAGCAGGGAAAAATCAAGTTAGTGCTGACCACACCATTCGATCCGGATAGCGAAATTTCTCATCACATCCGGATGCATGGTGATGGTGTAAAATACATTGCGCTTTGGGTAGATGATGCGGCCAAAGCATTCGAAGAAACTGTTTCAAGAGGGGCGAAACCATTCTTGGACCCGGTGAGAATCAGTGATGAATTCGGCGAAATCGTTAAAGCAGGAATTCATACGTATGGGGATACCATTCATTTATTTATCGAGCGAAAAAATTATCGTGGTGTTTTTATGCCGGGGTATAAACCCTGGACCAGTGAATACAATCCAGGAATCACCGGTCTCAATTACATTGATCACATGGTTGGAAATGTTGAATTGGGTGGAATGAATCGGTGGGCACAGTTTTATGAAGAAGTTATGGGGTTTGCAAACCTGGTGACTTTTGACGATAAAGACATTTCTACCAAATACACCGCTTTAATGAGTAAAGTGATGACCAACGGAAATGGTAGAATTAAATTTCCCATCAATGAACCTGCTACGGGATTAAAGAAATCTCAAATTGAAGAGTTTTTGGATTTCTATAAAGGCCCAGGATGTCAGCATATTGCTGTTGCAACCGATGACATTCGATTTACAGTGAGCGAAATGCGCAAACGCGGAGTCGAGTTTTTATATGTCCCCGGCAATTATTATGAAACGGTACAGGAACGCGTGGGAATTATTGAAGAAGACATGAATGAATTGCAGGAACTGGGCATAATGGTTGATCGCGATGAAGATGGTTATTTACTGCAGATCTTTACCCGACCTGTTGAAGATCGCCCAACACTGTTCTTCGAAATCATTCAACGCAAAGGCGCCAAGTCTTTCGGAAAAGGAAACTTCAAAGCATTGTTTGAAAGCATTGAAGAGGAGCAGCGTAGAAGGGGAACGCTATAAAGCATGACAGCCATCAGGATAACTCGCAGGTTCATATTTGACATGGCGCATGCCTTGTGGGAATACGATGGACCCTGTCGTAACATTCATGGCCACAGTTACAAGTTGTATGTTACCTTATTGGGAACACCTATGTCGGAAAACGGTCATCCCAAAGACGGAATGGTTTATGATTTTTCTGAGTTGAAAAAAATTATTGAGCGCAGTATTTTAAATGTGTTTGACCATGCATTGGTCTTGTCAGATCAAGAAAGTCAGGAGCTTATTCAAGGAATTTCCGGTCGTTATGAAAGGGTCGTCATTTTAACCTTCCAGCCGAGTTGCGAAAACCTGCTGATCCATTTTAAGAATTTGATTGAAGTGGAATTACCGCAAGAATTGAAATTGGTCAAACTTCGGCTAGATGAAACCATTAATTCTTATGCAGAGTGGAGAATTGAAGATCAATAAGAAATTATTATCCGGGAGCCTATAGAAAAAAGGGCATTTTTTTCTTATTGCAAGAGAAAGTGATTGAACTTACCATGTTGAAATTCGTCAAGAAAAGACTTGCTGGTGTCGTTGGGAAGCTATTATAATTGTATTAATCTGTATGAAATTTAGTGAACCGAAATATGAGCGAGCTCCGTCGAGCGAAAGATTGAGGCTAGGGTGTTTATAAAAAGTGATCCTGTTTACATTTCCAAAACTGCTTTATGGTAAAAGGAATACACTCTTTTTTGTTCTT
>CAZMSE010000032.1:0-34184 GCA_964568865.1 uncultured Saprospiraceae bacterium | reverse complement strand
ATCACCTTTAGCAGTCAGCATCAGGATGCTAATGTTGTCATACTGTGAATTTTTACGAATATGGTCACAAACCTGTAATCCATCCATTTCTGGCATCATGATATCCAACAATATGAGGTCAGGCTGAAATTTTGGTATAAGCTCCAAAGCAATCTTTCCATTGCCCGCAGTCATGACTTCGAATCCCTCCTTTTTAAGGTTATAGGCCAAAATCTCAACTATATCAGTTTCATCATCAGCTACAAGAACTTTATACTTCATGCTTTTTTATAGTGATAAACCCCAAATTCAGCGTATAGGTTTATCGACCAGATTAAGAAATTATTAATTCAATTCAAGTACTTTAGAGTCACATATGATTTTACTGAATCCAATAGTTTTTGATAGGATTCAGGGGTTTGGTATGCTGCATCACTCATTTTTTTAATTTGTTCGCTTGTCAAATTAAATTGTTGCAATAGCTCCTGATTTGCAGACTGCATCAGACTGTCCTTTAATAGTGCAGGCTGAGTCTTATACAATTCCTGAAGGTAATACCATTCAGCCAGATATGCATAAAATTTCTTGTCAATCTGGTGATTTGTTGAATCATGCCAAGGTTCTGGCCGATTACACGAAAAAAGAATGAAGCAGATTAAATAATAATATTTTTTCACAAGGATTTTGGGGTTAGCATTTTATGTAATGTCATGTGGAAAAATTGCATGGATTTGCATTCTGATACCGAACAATTCACCATTAAAACCGCACAGGTCGGAATTTCTGCAAAAATCGGGGGATTAAACTGCTCAGCAATCCATTCAAGCGTAGGATTATGGCCAACCATGAGACAAGCTTGTATGGATTCGTCCACAGTTTGTAGAACATCCATATAGGAATGTCCATTCCCGAAGTACAAAGGTTCGTATTCCATCATTTGCTGTTGCTCAATGTTGAGCTTACTGGCGAGTATTTGTGCAGTTTGCTTGGCCCTTTTTGCGGGACTATGGATCAGGTAAAGTCGATGACCGAGAAGATGATGTGCAAGCGCTTCACCCATTTGGGGTGCATCGCGTAAACCTCTTTCGTTGAGAGGACGCTCAATGTCATCTAAATAAGGGTCAACCCAAGAAGATTTTGCATGGCGAATAAATAAGACTTTTTTTTCTTTCAAGCCTATAAATTTTCAGCAAAATTAATATTTTTACCAGTTAAAGCAATCCACTTCGTGTCTAATAAACCAGCGAGCAGTTTTGATGAATTTGAGCACTATTTTTCCGATGAAGAGTTGCATTCCATGCGGCAATTATTGGAATCCGGAGCCGTACAAAAGGCTACGCAATTGGGGCTTAACAGTTGGTCCTACCTGATCAAATTAGACGGAGAACTCTTTGAATGTGAGGTTAAATACAATGTCAAGAGCATTAAGTCGGGGCATTGTGCATGTGGTATTAAAGGCACAAAGAAAATTTGCAAACATATGTTACTTGCCGCGTATTGGCATATTCTTAAAGTTTTCCGGAGAAAGCAAATTGAACCTGCAACCAAGTTTCATGCTTCAGCATTAAATGAATTGCCTCAGGCTGATCTTGTTTTTTTATTACAATCACTCATCCGCACTAACCAAAAGAATAAACGGTGGTTGGACTTTCTCCTTCGATTAGAAAAACTTGATTCATTGGATTTTCAAGCAATTTATAAGCATTCTGAAGATTACTATCATCAATATTGTAAGGAACATCAAAATCTATTGCAACAGGAAAAACAGTTGATTACCATCTCTCAGGAACTTTATTTTGCTGGCATGAAATCTTATGGTGCCACCAATATCATTAAAGCATGCTATTTCGTTCTGGCAGCAATACAAATGGTTCATCTTCATAGCCTTCAGCATAATCAAATCAATCGGTCAAAAATGATTCAGCTTGTCTTGCGTTTTGAAGAAACGCTGAAGATGATTTTGGCCGATATTCTTGCTCCACAATCCTTGAATAAGATTTCAAAGCAGGTCTTCGAATTCATCCATACGCATCATTATCAAGCTTTCCATCCTAAAACTAACTTATACCTTCTTTTACATGAAAAAAATAAATCGAAGGATATCGAAAGGAAATTAGTATCCATCATTAAAAACAAATGCTTGGAAACTCCTTCTACTCTGGAAAGTTTGACCATTTGGAATATTTTTTATCAAATTAGCCCAGTGGATTTTAAGCAATTTCCAAACTCTACTGAATTTAAAAGAACTAAACCCTATGGAGCTTTATTAAGTTTTCTGGGTAGCACAACTGAAGTCCTTGATGAAAAAACATTTTGGACCTTGATGAGTACCTTATATGTAAAGCTTAATGACCCAATGAAAAAATTGGCCTTTGAATATGCCAGAAATCGTTTACCCTCTATGTCGTGTCTAGAGGAATTACAAATTTTGCTTCAGATGTATTATGACTTCAATGAAAGCGACATCCTTAAACTATATTTTCTTTGCCCTTGCGACCCATCCACTCAAAAGAAAACTGTAGAAGCTTCTTTTACGTCATTTGGATGGACCGAACAAACGCAGCCTTCTCAGTTTATGGATCTATATATCGCGACCTATGATTGGAATGCACTTCATCGAATTCTAAATAATACGGATGAACTTGAGACATTAATGAAATACGATGTCCATTTGCCTGACGCCTATAGAAAACTACTCATCGTCAGGTATGCAGATTACCTTTCAAAATTCAAGAACACCAACGCCGGGCCAAAGGCAAAAGAATACCTTAAACTCATAGGCAAGCATTTATTAAAATATTATCCCGGACAACTAAAGTCTTTGACAGAACCAGAAGCAATGGGAATATGAAGTACAAAAATTTAATAATAAAAGCATTTCTATGCCTGATGAACTTTCTAATTTTAGGGTGTGGAGGTGAACGAAATATATATTCAGATCCTGAATGGCTGAAAACGATAAGCTTGTATGAAATAACTCCATATCAATATCAAAATTTGGGTGGATTAAAGGGTATTACCCAGGACTTATCAAGAATAAACAGCATGTTTTTTACAGGATTGGTTTTACAACCAGTCACCCTTCGGGATCAGGCAAACAACGCATTTAATCCATCAAGTCCTTTTGCTATACAAGATTATTTGATCATAGAACCATTGCTGGGAAGCAACGATGATTTATTGGTATTGTTAGATTCAGCGCACGCATTCAATATGAAAGTCATTTTTTCCTGGAACTTAACCGAGACTGGACCCCATCATAAATACAAAAATGAGTACCCTGAATTTTACCGTTCTAACGAGAAGATGAAAGAAAGACGATACAATGCTGATTATATCAAACTAAACCATGAATTACCAGAAGTTCAGCAACAACAACTTAAATCGTTTAAATTGTTCATTAAAAAATTTCCTTTTGATGGCACAATTCTTTATGGAGACTCATTGGACGTCCAAATGATGTTACCATTGGTTAAGCAAGTGGTTCCCAGTAATTTTTTCGTGGGACAAACACATACACTTGGGAATACTGCTTCCATTGCTGGTAAAAATCCATTGCTTTTACCCTTTTTTGATAAATGTTTCACGGAAGGATTAGACACACTCTTTTTCAATGACGTTTTGCAATTTACCATTGACAAACCCTGTTTTAATGCATTTATTGATTACGAATACAATTGTACTCAGGGAAGTGATTTCCTTCAATTTCCGAATGCATATACCTATTACATAATGTTCACACATTTAATTCCAGGAATTCCATGGACATTGAATGGACAAGAAAATGGACTCACTCAGGTAATAAACCCTTTTGATCCAAATTCTATTCAGCGACAATATCAATTCAATAGAGACCTGTTCCGTAGTCTTAATTATCAAAGAAAATTCAATCCTGCAATGACTTATCGTACTGGTGAAGGTCAGTCTACTTTGATAGGTAAAGGACATAATGTGGTAGCTCTTGAACGAAAATCAGGAGATAAATATATAGTCGGCATCTTCAATTTCGGAGACCAAAAAGCTTCGATCAGGATCAACAACGATTATACAGATGCATTTGATTTATTCAATAAAATTCCTGTACAATATAAAAGTCATCAAGACATTTTTTTAGGACCCTATCAGGCTTTAATGTTTAGTAATGTACCTTAACTATGGAGCTCATTTGGATTGGACCAACTAAACCAACTTCCATCTTCGAGTTGGTAGAAGACTATCGGAAACGAATTCAGCATTGGGTGCCGCTGAAGATCAAAGAGGTTAAGCCGGTTAAAGGAATACAGGTCGGCACTAAATTAATCATGGAAGAAGAAAAATTGCTAAGAAAGTGTCTGGAGGGTAGCGAACATTATTTAATCTTGTTAGACGAAAAAGGGAAAAGTTTCAATAGTCAACAATTTGCAAAATGGCTGGATGGGCACTTGTCTCAAACTCGTGGAAATTTGACATTCATCATCGGTGGAGCCTTTGGATTTTCAGCGGCTATGCGAAAAGAGGCCAACGAAGTAATCTCTTTTTCACCAATGACACTCTCCCACCAATTAATACGATTGGTCTTCATGGAACAACTTTACAGAGGATTATCCATAATTCATCATCAACCATATCACAATGATTGAAGCAAATAATTTAATGACATTTTCATTGTTGTTGGCAAACATCGTTTTGTATTTGATCACTCAATCCAATTTCACAGTTTTTGATGCTTGTAAACATTATCCATTTCAGGAGAAATCAGATAAGAGTTTTTACCGATGGATACTCTCGGGATTTGTTCATGCTAACCTGATGCATTTGGCATTTAATCTGTTTGTCTTATATCAATTTGGAGCTACCGTTGAGGCTTTGTATAAAAGTATTTTTGGATTTATTCCTGGGGGACTTTTATTTCTTCTTACTTATTTCTTAATCTTGGTGTTTACCGGACTTCCTAGCTATTTGAAGCATAAAAACAATCGCATGTATTCAAGTGTAGGAGCGTCTGGGGCATTGTCTGGTATCTTATTTATTTACATCGTTTTCTTTCCAGGTCATATACTATATATAATGGGATTGATTCCCCTTCCGGCTATTTTTTTTGGGGCACTTTATCTGATATATTCATGGTGGGCCGCAGGCCGATTTGAAGATTCTATAGATCACGATGCGCATTATTTTGGAGCTCTATCGGGCATTTTGTTTGGCGTGATCTTAAAGTTTATAATCCTTTAATAATTGAATATACCAACTTCCAATGTGGTATTTCAGGTATACCATTTTGTTTCGAAGTGTATACTAAATGAGCAAAATTTAGTTCAAGCCTGGTGAATTTCATATACCCATATTACTGTAAGTTAAAGCATACAATGGAGTGTACATCACACACACATCAAGCAACAAATTAAAGAACGGAGCGTCAGACGTACATTCGTTATGCAATGACTTTATACGCTGTCGCTAAAATTAAGCCGTCTATGTCGTAAGCGTCATAAAAATTGACTTATTTCCGGATTTACGAAACTGTATTAAATGAAAACCATCACAATACATAATAAGGGTAAAATAATTGTACCGAAGGTTTATACGAATCAGTGAATTTCGCAATCCTGTACTACGAGTGGTGGCATTTTTACGAATTTCAATTTTTCCTACTGAGTGCTCATCACAAGAACCCTACTAGAGTAAGAAATAATTTGATCTTTATATAATGTTTAAAAAAATAATCTCCTTTCAGAGTCATATCGTTCTGTAATTCACGAACTTTATCAGGCTTCATCAAGAAATGGGTAACGGTAGGATATAGGAGGCATAAAATTCTCTTTTATACTTCTGGGCGATACCCATCTCAATAAATTTAAGGAGGATCCTGCTTTATCGTTTGTACCAGAAGCCCTGCTACCTCCAAAAGGTTGTTGAGAGACTACTGCACCGGTTGGTTTGTCATTTATATAAAAATTCCCAGCAGCATACCGTAATACATGCATAGCAAGATGAATGGCCTCTCGATCTTGAGCAAGGATTGCACCGGTCAAAGCATATGGAGACGTTTTATCGACCAGATTTAAAGTTTCTTCAAATTTTGAATCGTCATAAACATACACGGTCAAGACAGGACCAAAGATCTCTTCGCACATAGTTGTGCTGTCAGGGGTTTTCGAGAGAAGAATCGTAGGTTGAATAAAATATCCTATTGACTGGTCGCAATGTCCACCATAAACCAATTCCACCTGATCATTGGCTTTGGCATTTTCAATGTATTCTTGAATTTTAAGAAACGATTTTTGGTCAATGACGGCATTGATGAAATTAGAAAAGTCCTCAGGACTTCCCATTTTCATTTCTTTTAAATCCTGGAGCATGAGCTCCTTAATGGCTGGCCATAAAGAAGCAGGAATGTAAGCTCTGCTTGCAGCGCTGCATTTTTGGCCTTGAAATTCAAATGCTCCACGCAACAGAGCAATTGCAGCAACTTTAACATTGGCTGAAGCATGAACGACGACAAAATCTTTTCCTCCGGTTTCACCGACTAGTCGAGGAAATGAACAATACAAATCCAAATTAGCGGACACCGTCTTCCAGATATTCTTAAATACCTGGGTTGAGCCTGTAAAATGCAATCCCGCAAATAGCTTGTGTTTGAAAATTACTTCTCCAGCAGTTGGACCATCTACAAATACTAAATTAATTACTCCTTGTGGCAGTCCTGACTCAATCAAAATTTCCATGATCAATGAGGCAGAATAAATTTGGGTTTCTGCCGGTTTCCAAACGATCACATTCCCCATTAATGCAGGTGCGCAAGGTAGATTTCCAGCAATGGAAGTAAAATTAAAGGGGGTCAATGCAAATACGAAGCCTTCCAATGGTCTATACTCCATTTGATTCCAAACCAAGGGACTTGAATCCGGTTGCACAGAATAAATCTCCGTTAGGAATTTCACGTTGAATCTTAAAAAATCGCAATATTCACAAACAGCATCAATTTCAGATTGAAAAACATTTTTGGATTGCCCGAGCATGGTCATAGCGTTCATGAGAGGACGATATTTTCCAGCAATAAGGTCTGCTGCTTTTAGAAAAATCGCTGCTCTTTCTTTCCAGGGAGTGTTTTCCCATTGAGCTTTTGCGGCTAAAGCTGCATCAACCGCCATTTGTACATGTTGACGATTTCCCCGGTGATAAAAACCAAGTTTGTGAGATAACTCATGAGGTGCGAAAATGTCTTTGGTTTCACCAGAACGGACGCTTTGGCCGTTAATGATCATTGGAATTTCTTTTGTGGTTGATTTTAGCTCAACAATTGCTTTTTTTAACAAATGCCGCTCACTGGAACCTGGAGCATAAGCAAGTACAGGTTCATTAACTATTTCAGGTATTTGGGTAATTTGATTTGCCATATTAATCGTTGTATAATTGATGGATGATTTGTTCAGGAACAAAAGAACTCACATCAGCTTTCGCAGATACCAATTCTCTCACGATGGTACTGCTGATATGTGATAACTCCGGACGAGAAATTAAGAAAACCGATTCGATATTACTGACCAATGTATGATTGATTTGAGAAATGGTCTTTTCATAATCAAAGTCAGTTCCATTGCGAATTCCTCTTAAAATGTATTGAGCCCCGATTAAGTTGCAAAAGTTTGCGGTAAGACCTTCAAATTGGGCAATTTCAATTTTTGGATAGTCTTTAAAAATGATATTCAACCAATGAATACGCTGTTCAACCGGATAGAGTACTTTTTTCTGGGAATTGATACCAATGGCAACATATATGTGATCAAATAAATCCATAGCTCTGAAAACCACATCTGTGTGGCCTCTGGTGATTGGATCAAACGAACCAGGAAAAACGGCTATCTTTTTCATTTCTTGGCTGCAAAGATAGCTTAGTTTTGATGGTTCGGATGAGCTTGGATTGTAGATATAAGCGTATTTTTGATCCAAATTTTACAGCATGCATTTTGATATATTAGTCATTGGAGCTGGCCCTGGAGGTTACGTAGCAGCAATACGGGCGGCGCAGTTAGGCAAGAAAGTCGGTATAATTGAGCGCGAAGCCTTAGGCGGAATTTGCTTAAACTGGGGATGCATACCTACTAAGGCACTGCTAAAAAGTGCTCAAGTATTTGATTATCTTCAACATGCGAAGGATTATGGCATCGTTGTAGAAAGCGCTAAACCTGATTTTTCTGCGATAATCAGCAGAAGCCGTAATGTTGCAGAAGGCATGAGTAAAGGCGTTCAATTTCTCATGAAGAAAAATAAGATTCAGGTAATCTTGGGTACCGCTGTTTTTGAAAATTCGAAGACTGTACAAGTCAAAACCAAAGAAGGAAGTCAGGAAAAATATACTGCAGATCATATCATCATCGCAACTGGTGGAAGAGCCAAACAATTACCGAATCTGCCCATTGATGGTAAACACATTATAGATTACCGTAAAGCAATGACATTAGAAAAATTGCCAAAAAGAATGGTAATTGTCGGTGCAGGCGCTATAGGGGTTGAATTTGCATATTTTTATAATTCCATTGGAACAGAAGTTCACATCGTTGAATTTATGGAACAAGGTTTGGTTCCTCGAGAGGATGTTGATGTATCCAAAGAACTCAACAAATCTTTTAAGAAAAATGGTATTCAAACCTATGCCAACACCAGTGTTGAACAGGTGCAAGTAAAAAAATCAGGAGTTGAAGTTTCTATCAAAAACAGATCAGATGGAAAAACTGGATTATTGGAATGTGATATCGTTTTATCTGCAGCAGGTGTTACACCAAATACTGAAAATATAGGACTTGAAGCCATCGGTGTGAAAATGGAAAAATCTTATGTAATCGTCGATGCCATGTATAAAACCAATGTTGCGGGTGTTTATGCCATTGGGGATATTGTGCCTGGGCCCGCTTTAGCTCACGTTGCATCAGCAGAAGGTATAGTGTGCGTGGAAAATATCTGCGGTGTACATACGGAAGCCATCGATTACAATAATATCCCAGGTTGTACTTATTGTTCACCAGAAATTGCTTCAGTGGGTTACACCGAAGCAGCGGCTAAGGCTGCCGGATATGAAATTTTGGTTGGAAAGTTTCCTTTCTCCGCTTCTGGCAAGGCTAGCGCTGCAGGCGCAAAAGATGGATTTGTTAAAGTCATCTACGACAAAAAATATGGAGAATTATTAGGTGCTCATATGATTGGTATGAATGTAACCGAAATGATTGCTGAAATTGTTGCGGCCAGAAAACTTGAAACTACCGGACATGAAATTCTTAAGAGTATACATCCTCATCCCACCATGTCCGAAGCAGTGATGGAAGCGACTGCAGCTGCATATGGAGAAGTAATTCACCTTTAACTTCTATCAATATGGGATTCTCCATTTACGAAAAATAAAGTGAGCCAACCAAGCAGGTCCGATCAATAAAAACTGCAAATCCTGAAAAAACGACGGGCGTTTGCCTTCAATAGCATGGCCTATAAATTGCCCAATCCAGGCTGTGACAAAAATACCGATTAAAACATAAGCAGTAGAAATCTGGATTTCCTGACAATAGGTTTGCAATTTCACATTTCCCCATAATGTCAAACATCCAATCACTAGAAAACTGAAAGCAAGTGCTCTAGAGAGTTTAAAATAGTAAACAAGGGCCAACAACAGAATGATGGATGCCCAATTAAAATGAGGAGGAAAAAATTCAGGGTGAGGCAACAATCTTATTAAACCTATCAAACTAAACAAGATCAACGGGATACAGATCCAATGAATGTTTTTATTAATAGAATTCTGGTGACTTATTGCATAAGTATCTAACAATTGATCAATGCGTCTCATTGGTTTGATATTTTTTTAAACATTAAGTAGTGTAAGATACCTATTTCCTCAAAACCGGGACCGTCCAACTGGTATCCTAATTTTTTATAAAAGGGCATAGCTTGATCTCTTGCATGCAGTATAATTTTATTACTTCCCATTTCGGCAGCCCATTTTTCTGCAAATTCCACCAACAATCGGCCTGCTCCCCTGCCCTGATGTTCCAGCTCTATGGCTACCTGACGCATTTGAAACACACCTGGCTCATCGGGTTTAAGAATCATACATCCGATCATTTTTCCCGATGATTCAAAACAAGCGAAATGCATTTGGTCATATTCCTGCTCCAATTGTTCGCATGAAAATTCCAAGCCCAGCGGAATTCTAAGGACTTTCGTACGCAGAGTGATTGATTGATCATAATCGGGCGAAAGAAATTCAAGTTGGCGCACTTGTAATGGTTCCATTAGTGGTAGAAATTAAAGATGTTGTTTGAATACTCCATGGCCTCCATAAATGCCGTTAAAGAAATACTTAAACTTTCATTTTTTTGAAGAAAGTAGTTGATGACTTTTTCAGTAGGCATGTTGCCAGTTAATTCATCCTTAGCCATTGGACAACCTCCATAACCTTTGATAGCACCGTCAAAACTGCGACAACCGGCTTCATAAGCTGCTTTAATTTTAGGCTCCCAAGCTTCTGGCCTGGTATGAAAATGAGCAGAAAAATGAATGTTAGGGTAAGCGGGAATTAACTGACCGAAGAGATATTGAATACTTTCAGGATGTGCAACCCCAATAGTATCCGATAAGGCAACATGTTGTATGCTAAGCTCATTGAGTTGTTCCATCCAGCGAAGAGCAATATCTGCATTCCACTCGTCACCATAGGGATTCCCAAAAGCCATACTGAGATAAACCACCAGGGATTTATTATTCTGACTACAAACAGATTGTATTTCAGCTAATTGTCGATACGAATCTTCCAAACTGGCGTTGGTATTTCGCATTTGAAATGTCTTTGAAATGGAAAATGGGTATCCTATGTAATGAATGGCACGGTACTCTGTGGCATTTCGAGCACCTCTTAAATTAGCGACGATTGCCAAAAGCTGAGTTTTTGAATCACCTAAATCAAGTGAGTTAATGATTTGCTCTGTGTCGCGCATCTGAGGAATGGCCTTTGGCGAAACAAAACTCCCAAAATCCAATACGTCAAACTGAACGGCCAGTAGTTTTTGCAAATACTTGATTTTCAATTCTGTTGGCACAAAGTCATGTAAACCTTGCATCGCGTCTCGTGGACATTCCGTGAGTTTTATCATTTCAGGGCGTTATTTCATGAACGAAATATAGAGCGAATTGCGTTATGGTTCAAAAGCAACTGATGAGAAAAAGTAAAAAGTCCTGGATGTTAGGGGTTGGCTTTCTTCTGTTTATCATAGGCATGTTGAGTTTTGTATTGAATCTCGTTGGGCTTCAATTGAGTTATTTAAGTTTTTTAGATCAATTTGGGATTCTGATTTCGGTTTCTGTTAAACTGTTTATGGTCATCGGCGGCTTGGTTTTAGCCTTTTTAGCCTCTACAAATTCAAAAATAGTTTAATATTTTATGAATACATTTATACTGTTTTAATCAAATCTTGCGTCCTTTACAGTAAAATTTGAACCATGGCCCAGTATTATCATTATGATGCCAGTAAAATAGAAAGCAACCATAAAAAGATAGGGTATCTCATTTCGGGGATTATCCATGCCTTATTGCTGTTATTGATCATGTGGCGAATCTTGGAATTACCGGTTGAAGCCCCACAGGAATATGCGGTTGAATTATTAGGACCCACTCCTCAATATATAGAGCCTATCACAGAACAAGATCCTGGAGGTGGTAACAGTGCAGGACCAGAAGATACAGAACCACAAGAAGGTGGATCTCCGGGAAGCGAAGCCCCTGAATCGCGCACCCCGGAAGATGCGGTAAAAGTTGAGGACAAAGTGGAAGACAAAATCGAACAAGTAAAGCCCAGTCCATTGCCTACCCCATCAAGTTCAAAGCCAATTTTAACGACGCCCACTCCAGAAGTTGTCAAAGCGGATCCTCCGAAAATTGAACATCCTGGACCCGTGAGGCCCAATCCAGTTCCTTCCAGCAGCCCAACCGTAGAATCGAAACCTTCCAGCACTCCTTCAGGAGGAGCTAATGGAACCAGCGGCCGTGCAAATTCAGGAGATAACGATTCACCAGGTACCGGAGGAACAGGTACAGGTACAGGAACGGGTTCTGGTGCTGGAGGTGCAAATACCGGTTCAGGAACCGGTGGCGGAGGTGGTACTGGGAATGGGACTGGTGGAGGATCAGGAGATGGCGCTGGTGTTGATTTCGATGAAATCGGTCCGCTACGTCGCAAAGTAATTTCCAGACCAGACATTAAAGATTTAGCCAGAGAAAATGCTCAAATGGTCGTTTTTAACATGTGCATTAATCGCGAAGGGTCGGTTACATACATTCGGTATAATCCGAAAATGTCTAAGACCAAAGACCCTAATTTTATACGGGAGTCTACCAAAAAAATGTCTTTGTACAAATTTCAATCTGATCCAAAAGCACCCAGGAAAGAATGCGGTACTTACACCTTTAATGCTTTGGGGGTAATACAGAAATTGAATTAATCCTCATTATACAACAAATACTTTTTTCGAATTTGCTTAAATTTTTGTAAGCCTGGTTGCCAGGAATCCCGGATTTCTTTTGAAGTTTTTCGTTTTTTTAGCAGCAATCTGAGTTGATCAGAGCCATAGAGCTTATCAATAAAATTTGATTTAAGAAAAAAACTGTCCTGACTCCCCAAATGCACAAATGCATCCATAAGAAATGTAAGATTAATCTGCTTTGATTTGAGTAAATCTGACGTTTTACACTTTCTTAAATCTCTGCCAAAACACTCAACTCCGGAAAGAGGTGGATTTAGCGAAGCTTTATTTGGTGAAGGGGTAAATCTAAAAGGCCCTTTTAATTTTGGATGCCCATATACTTGAAAAGGAAATGTTGTCCCTCTTCCCAAACTGATGACTGTTCCTTCAAAAAAACATAAACTTGGATACAATAATATGGATAAGTCATTTGGCAAATTAGGTGAAGGTGGAACTTTCAATGAGAAGCTTTTATTACGTTGATAATTTTGACAAGTAAAAACTGTTAAATTCAATTGTTCGCTTTTATCAATCCACTTTTCACCTTTTATCATCTGAGCCAATTCGCCTATAGTCATTCCATAAACAACCGGAATGGGATGCATTCCAACAAAAGATTTATATGCTGTGTCAAGCACAGGACCGTCTATGTAAAAGCCGTTTGGATTCGGTCTGTCCAATACGATCAAAGGAATGTTTTGTTCTGCGCAAGCTTCCATGACATAGTGGAGTGTGCTGATATAAGTATAAAACCGAACGCCTACATCTTGAATATCAAAAACCAGTATATCCAAATTTTCTAAATCTTCAGGTATTGGCTTATAATGTTTACCATAAAGTGAAATTATCGGTAAACCTGTAAGAGAGTCAATTCCGGAATTAACCTTTGTGCCAGCTTCAACATTTCCACGAAACCCATGCTCAGGAGCAAATACTTTTTTTATATTCAATCCCGAAGATATCAATCGATCCACCAAGTGTTCACCTCCTACCAAGCTACTATGGTTGACAACGAGCCCTACCCTTTTGCCATTCAGTCGGTCGAACAGTTCCTTCATTCGATGTGCACCTGGAAGAACAGGCCCCTTATCATTGGTAAAAAGCGGAACAGTTGGTAATTTTACCTGTGGCATTCTATTGCTGCATAACAACGTACAGAGAATTGTGACCCAAACAAAATTTGCCATTGTCGATATCGAAACCACCGGCGGAATTGCCAGAAGGGATAAAATTACAGAAATTGGAATCATCGTGTTTCAAAATGGTGAGGTACTTGATAAATTCACGACACTGATTGATCCGGAAAGGAGCATACCGGTTGAGATCACACGCATTACCGGAATTACCAATGAAATGGTAGCTTCTGCACCAAAATTCTATGAAGTCGCTAAAGAAATCATTATTCGATTGCAGGATTGCGTATTTGTAGCACACAATGTTCATTTTGATTACAATTTTATCAGGGAAGAATTTAGCCAGCTAGGTTATCATTTTAATTCAAAAAAACTCTGCACCCTTCAACTTTCCAGAAGGCAATTTAAAGGACTTCGATCATACAGCTTGGGATCGCTAATTCAACATTTTGATATTTTAGTCAATGCAAGACACCGAGCAATGGACGATTGTCTGGCAACATTGGAATTATTTAAGAAAATACTTCATGAGCAATCCGCTGAATCTCTAAATCATAAAACCTGGTTACCCAATGTCCTTAAAGAAACAAAATTTCCGCCTTCAATCAGTCTTGATGCCATAGAAAATTTACCGGAAGAAACAGGGGTATATTTTATGCTTAACCAGTCATTTCAGGCGATCTACATAGGAAAAAGCAAGAACATTCGCGATCGCATACTTCAACATTTCAATACCACCGGAACTAAAGTTCAAAAGATGCTCTCCAATGTCCATTATCTTGACTATCAATTGACTGGATCTGAGTTAATGGCATCACTATTGGAAGCAGAACTCATAAAAAAACATCAACCAGAAATCAATCGTGCATTGCGCAAAAAATCGCATTCTTTCTTACTCACAGTAAAAAAGGAACCACATTTATACAATCGTTTTGAAATTAACGAAGCAGAGTGGATTGATGCACAGGATGAAGTCATTCACCATTATTCGAGCCGAGCAGCAGCAAAGCAACATGTGGATTACCTCATACTACAGTATCAATTGTGCCAACAAATCAATTCAAATAAATCGTCCGATTACCCATGCACTGCGCATTCCATTGGCCAGTGTCATGGCGCATGTATCAATAGAGAAGATCATATTTCCTATAACGCACGCTTTCAAGCTGCCTGTGAAGAAGTGAGAAGTATTTTTAAAGAGGATTTTATACTCCTCACCCAAGGTTTACATGCAAATGATAAAGCAGTCATAGTAATTGAAAATGGATTCTGCAGATACCTGGGATATGTAGACAATCAACAGGCCTGGACAAGTGTTGATGAATTAAAACAACATTTACGCAACTATAATGGAAATGTCGAAACCAATCGCATTATTCAACTTTACATGAAAAGGGATAAGAAATTAGTGATTCTTTCTTCGGAAAAATTAAAACCATTTCAACAGCCCGCTTGTAGGCAGGGTGACTCAACCTCCTTTTAAAAATATTCCATCATTTCTTGCTGAAAGCTTAAAGCACTGTCATAAACATCCTGCTCAAATCCTTTTTGATATTCTGGATAACAGATACTTCTGGATACGTTTATAAGCAATCCCCCTGAGTCATTTCTACCCTTTCGTATGGTTTCATGCAAATCGCCTCCTTGGGCCCCAATACCTGGCACCAATAAGAAATGACTGGGGCAAATTTTTCTGATCTCTAAAAATAAATCAGGATGGGTAGCACCACAGACAAACATCACTTGATTTCTTGAATCTGGAGTGCCATATAAACCAAGAACTTTCTGGAACAAATATTTGCCATCAGACATGGATTGCAATTCAAGATCTTGACTGCCGGAATTGGATGTCAAAGCCAGTATAATTGACCATTTTTCTTTATAATTTAAAAATGGTTGAAGACTGTCCAATCCCATATAAGGATGCAGGGTTATGGCATCGGCATTTAAAGTTTCAAAAAAATATCGCGCATACTGCGCTGAAGTATTTCCGATATCAGCCCGTTTTGCATCAAGAATGATCAAACAATTCTTAGGCAAGCACGATACCAATTTCTCGAGTTGAATCCAACCGTTTGGACCTTGTGATTCAAAAAAAGCTACATTGATTTTATACGCAATGGCCAGTGATTCTGTGACTTCAGCGATCGTTTTGCAAAAAGAAAATAAAGGTTGTGGATCATTCAAAAATATTTTAGGAATTTTCTCAACATCCGGGTCTAGTCCTACGCATAGAAAACTTTTTTTTCCATAGAGTTGATCCGTTAGAAATGAAAAATCTTTCATGATGATGAGGTTTTTGGATTGGGACCCTGGGCTGTAGGGTGATAAATTTCATCTCTCAATTTGACTTTCTGGATAAGTTTATGCACCAGGTTTTCAAGCATAGGTAGCAATGTTGGATTAATTTGGTAAGAGCTACCTGTATCCATCATGGCACGAAGTTTCTCTTTGATGGGAAATTGCCCTAACAAACTGGATTGTGTTTTATCTGCTAGCCTCTGCCCACCTCCTTCGCCAAAAATATAGTAACGTTTACCCGGAGCATCATCGGGCTCAAACCATGACATATTTTCCACGATTCCCAGAATGGGAACACCGATTTGTTCCATTTGAAACATATTGGCAGCTTTAATGGCATCTACCACCGCAACTTCCTGAGGGGTGGTAACCAGTATGGCTCCTGAGAGTGGTATAGTTTGGACCAATGTGAGTTGAATATCGCCAGTTCCTGGAGGTAAATCCACAATTAAATAGTCTAAAGGTGGCCATTCCGTATCATTAAAAAATTGCTTGATGATGGCCGCTAACCTGGGGCCGCGTAATACCACCGCCTGCTCAGGTTCAATGATATTTCCAATGGAGACCACATGAAGTCCCTGCGTTTCAATCGGTATCAATTTTGGGCTTCCCTGATTTTGACTCACCAGTGGTTTTAAGGATTGTATACCCAACATCGTAGGAATGGAGGGACCATACAAATCAGCATCCATGAGGCCCACCCGATAACCTTGCCGTTTAAGTTCAAGGGCTAGGCAAACAGACCAGGTACTTTTTCCCACCCCGCCCTTTCCAGAACCAACCGCTATGATATGTTGAATATGGGGAGCAATTAGGTTTGGATTTTCAGCAAAAGGCATTTGGTTTACAAAATGAACGTGCAGGGACTTCTCGGGAGCCAGGCTGGCAAAACATTGCTGGACTGCGGTGTGCAAGGCTTCCTTATGGGCATAATTTGGTCCAGGCAAATGCAATTTAAACTGAACAAGGCCTTTTTCATCGAGTTGGATGTCACGCAACATTCTTAGACTGATGATGTCCTGTCCAGAATCAGGTTCTATAATCTGCTTAAGGGCATTTGTTAATTGCTCGATAAAGTCATTCATATGCGAAGCAAAATTAATCCGTTTAAGATTCCGTATATGCCAAAATTAATAAATTTGCAGCGCTGTAAAATCATGCAAGTTCTTACATACGGTAAAGATCAGTTTCCTCAATTTAAACACCCTGTTGTTGCTATCGGTGCTTTTGATGGATTTCACCAAGGTCATAAGAGACTGCTTGAGTCCCTGTTGGCTTATTCAAAAGAGTTGCAAAGTGATAGTATTTTGATCACATTTGAGCCTCATCCAAGGCTCGTTCTTGATGAATCTGATACGGATTTCAAATTGTTGACCACACTGGACGAGAAGATCGAAATCTTAGCCTCAACAGAGCTTAAATTTTTGGTGATTGTCCCTTTTACCTATTCATTTTCGTTAATGCCTCCGCAAGAATATGTGGAAACTTTTCTCATTCAATGTTTTCATCCGGTCAAAATTTTTGCTGGAGAAGATCATCGATTTGGACGAGATGGACAGGGAGATGGAAGATTGTTGACGCAATATGCAAAAGAAGGTCATTTTCAATTTGAAGAAATAATTCATTTATCCACCGATGGAATAAGTATCAGTTCAACAAGGATCCGTCATCTGGTTCAAACAAAACGCATCGAAGAAGCTAATGTGTTGCTCGGTCATAATTATCGTTTTAAAGGCGAAGTGATTCCGGGAAATCGCATTGGACGAGAATTAGGATACCGTACAGCCAATTTGTCTATTTTGGATCAACATAAGCTGATTCCTCCTAATGGAATCTATGCTGTGCACTGCGTCATCGGAGATCAGGTTTTAGGTGCGATGTTGTATATCGGCAACAACGAAAGCACTTCTGATCAAGCGGTTCGCACTATCGAAGTACATATATTTGATTTTAATAAAGACATTTATGGCGAACAATTGGAAGTGCGGCTTGTATCCTATTTACGTGGAGATCAAAAGTTTCACTCGCGTTCCGATTTGTTAAAACAGATTGCCCAGGATGAGAAAAATACACGTCGCTGCCTGTTACAGGAAAGCTTGCGCTCGCATCCATTAAATCCAAAACCAAAAGTTGCTATAGCCATTTTAAATTATAATGGAAGGGTGCTATTGGAAAAATACTTAGGGTCAATGTTACAACATAAACCTAAGGAAATACCCCTTTATATCATTGACAATGGATCCTCTGATGACAGTATTCTCTATATCGAACATCATTATCCTGAAGTACATATAATCCGGTTGAGGAAAAATTACGGGTTTGCTCTCGGTTATAATAAAGGTATTGCTCAAATTGATTCGGATTATATTGTTATCGTAAATTCTGATGTATTGATTACTTCGGATTGGATCAGCCCATTGATAAAAACCATGCAATCAGATCCTTTGATCTTTGCAGTTCAACCTAAAATATTATCCATTAGTGCTCCAAATTATTTTGAATATGCTGGAGCTGCTGGTGGTTTTCTGGATTTACTTCGATACCCATTGTGTCGAGGTAGAATCATAGATTATATTGAACAAGATCAAGGACAATACGATGAAACCATTGAAGTTTTCTGGGCAACAGGAGCTGCCATGGTGGTAAAAACCGCTGTCTATAAGGTGCTTGGTGGATTTGATGGCGATTATTTTGCACATCAGGAAGAAATTGATTTGTGTTGGAGAATGAAACGCATAGGCGGTAAAATAGTTACCCATCATGAAACTTCGGTTTTCCATCTGGGGGGTGGTACTCTTGACTACGATAATCCGCGGAAGACCTACTTAAATTTTAGAAACAATTTGTTTACCATTTTTAAAAACGAAAGTTGGTACAACCTTTTGTTTATTTTACCATCAAGATTGGTTCTTGATATCATGATCGCCATAAGTTATTTATTAAAAGGAAAATTGCTGGTATTTTATAAAATCCTTCAGGCTTATGTCGTTTTTCTCATCAATACACTCTATTTGATTCACAAAAAAAATCAAACCAATAGCCTTATTGAAGAGCTAAGAGTGCAACCTTTTTCTAAAAAAGGAATACTAAGTTCCTCCATATTTTTGCAATTTTATATAGCCGGCAACAAGGTATTTTCAAAGATACCGAAGCAATATTTCAAATGAAAGAAAAAGCCGTATCTTATCTTTCGAAGGAGAATGGATTTATTGCAATATTCAAACCTGCAGGGTTATTGAGTATTCCTGATCGCTACAACCAAGCCCTACCCTCAGCATATGAAATATGTAAAGCTCAACATCAGGAATTGTATATCGTTCATCGATTAGACAAGGATACCTCAGGGATATTGTTGTTCGCCACCGACAGAGAGGCACATCAAAAACTTAACATGCTTTTTGAAAAACAGCTGGTGAATAAAACCTATTGGGCAATAACAGAGGGTGTACCCACTCCGGATGAATTTACCTTAGATTTACCCATTGCCCATGACCCTTCAAGCCCGGGGCGTATGATTGTTCACCCCAAAGGAAAACCCAGTTGTACTCAATATCGCATACTTAAGAAGTTCAAGCAGTTTGCATTGCTTGAATTGAGTCCTAAATCGGGAAGGACGCATCAATTGAGGGTACATATGGCAGCGATAGGCCATCCTTTGGTAGCTGACCCCCTGTATGGAATACGAAAATCGATTGGCATTCAAGACATTAAGAAACGGGTTCGCAGCATCGATTCGGATCAACCAAGCTATCTTATGCAACGAACCGCTCTTCATGCAAAATCATTGTCATTTGTGTTTGACCATCATGAGTTCAACCTTGAGGCTCCTCTTCCAAAGGATTTTGCTGCATTGCTCAGCCAATTGGAGAAATGGAATTCTCCAGCTCAATGAACTGTGGAGTTGAAGACCGTTCATTTGCTTTACTACTTATAATGTGCTAAATTTGTGCACATTCTCCGAATCAAGTTATTTTCCTGTTCAATTTCTAAATCATTAATATGATACGTGTAGCAATTGCGGATGATCACGCAATGTTTGTGGATGGAATCGAGTCCATTCTAAAAATGGAAGACAGCATAAAAGTAATCGACCGCTGTTTTGACGGGCAGTCGGTCTTTAATATGTTGAAGAAGCAAGCGATTGATGTTTTATTGCTCGATATTAATTTACCTGATTTAAGTGGCATAGAAGTATCCAAACGGTTGAATACCGAATTTCCGACCGTTAAGGTCATTGCGTTGTCCATGCACAATGAAGAAAGTATAGTAAGTGAAATGCTAAAAAATGGTGCGCGTGGTTACATTCTTAAAAATACAGGCCGCGAAGAGCTTGTCCAGGCCATCCATACCGTTGCCGAAGGCCTGACTTACTTTAGTAAAGATGTCACAGAAACCATCATGGGATCTTTAACAAAAAAGCCTGCAGCCAAGAAAAATTTTGCACTGGCACCAAAATTGTCTTATAGAGAAAAACAAATTCTTTCGTTGATCGTAAAAGAATACACCAATCCCGAAATTGCAGAGCAATTGTTCATTAGCCTAAAAACTGTAGAAACCCACAGGAGTAATTTAATCTCTAAACTTAATGTGCGCAATACAGCAGGACTGGTACGTGCAACAATTGAATACAATTTACTCGAAAAATTCACTCTCGAATAATTCAACGTGCTTTGAAAGTACCTGCATTAATCCTTGCCTTTTTCGGAGTGATGAATTTGGTTCATGCTTCTCAAGACAGTACCGCTCAGGGACAGGATTCCTTTGAAGTAGTTTTACTGGATGCAGAAACCATCCAAACAGAAATAGAATCTAAAATTAATTCCCATGACCATGTGGGCGCAGTAAGTTCTCTGATCACTGCTATAGAATACTTTAAACAAGAGAATAATACGGAAAAAGTGTATTACTACCGTTTTGTTCTATCCAGAGTTTATTTATACCTGGGTATGTATCAAAAAGCCACAGACAACCTGGAATATTGCCATGTTTATTTTAAACAAGAGGAACGCGACCTGGATGTGGTTCGCTCACAACATGCATTGGCCTATGTTTATAAAAAAATTGGAAATATTGATATGGCCTTGTATTTTCTTGGTCAGTGTCAAAATTCTAAAGCCGACAAATTCAACGAATTTTGCCAATTCGAACATTCTTTGGTAGATGCAATGCTCCATTTGAGCAGGTTGCGCAGTCAGTCAACGCTTAACCAAATCTATGCGTATGCCAAATCAATCAATAACATTGATTTGCACATCAAATCACTAGAAGCTCTTGGAGACTATTATTACCACTATGCTCGGTACAAGCAGGCAGAATCAGTATATAAAAAGGCTTTAGAGCTTTGCAAGACCAACCAGTTCATTGATTATTGTAAACAATTCAGTTTCAGGCTGTATGAATGCAGCAATTATTCCGGTAACTACAAGCGGGCTTCTGAATACCTGATTCAGTATATTAAGTTTAATGATTCCCTTAATAAAATCAACAATTCTGAACTTCTCCTAAAGTTGATTGGTAAGTATGAACAGAAAGAAATTCAATCGGAAAAAATAGATCTTGCCAAAAGCAAGCGGCTATTTGAATTAAAATCGAGGCGATCTAATTATACCCTTTACAGTTTACTTTTTAGCATAGGCGCTATCCTGTTGGCAGGCTTTTTCATCATTTTATTTTATCAGCAAAAGCTGGAAACAAGCCATATCATTCACAACCAAACGGAACAAATCAATAATCAAAAGATCAAAGAACTTGAAAGCAACATGCAATTGCAATCCATGCAGGCCATGATTAATGGTCAGGAATCTGAACGGGAACGCATCGCAAAAGATCTTCACGATTCTTTGGGAGGTGTGCTTTCCACGATAAAGCTCCGATTTGACAAACTTGCCCATGACCATCCAGAAAAAAACGATGAATCCCTTGAAAAATTAACCCGATTGATTGATACAGCTTGTGATGAAGTACGCTATATCGCCAATGACTTAAAGCCAGGGTCCCTTGAAAAATTAGGTCTTATTGAAGCCATAAAAGATATGCTTAACCGGTATAAAGTGGAAAAAGGTCCTGAAATTATATTTCAATATTACGGTTTTGAAGGTGGTGGTCAAATTGACTCAAATGTCGCACTCAATATTTACCGGATAATTCAGGAGATGGTCAACAACTCCATAAAACATGCAAAATGCAAAGAGATTTTTGTTCAAATGCATAAAAAAGGAAATGAAATGACCATCAGTGTAGAAGATGATGGTAAAGGCTTTAATGAGAGTACCATTAAAAAAGGTATGGGACTTGAAAACATTAAAAGTAGGGTGAATTACCTAAAAGGAGAGCTCACCATGGATTCCTCTCAAGAACAAGGTACGGCCATTCTCGTGCACTTACCTATACGCATTAACGCAGACTTCATCAGCAGTTCTTACACGGCTAAAGAATAACCATTGGCACTCTACAATCAGGGTAAACCCTGATCTTTCTCAGGGTAAACCCTGATTTTTTAAATTCAGGGTTTCTACTGATGTGCAGCTAATCACAAGTCATCAACTTTGTATCGTTCTTTGTATTAAAACGTTAATACATAGCTTGATTTTCGAGAACGAAAACCATGTGAATGGGGCCAGGGTCAATGGACTATCGACGGTTACAATTTAGGTTTGGTTAATATATTTGGGATTCATAGGTTGATTTTAACATTCTACACTACCGGTTAGACCGGCACTCACCTCATATTCCTGCCGATAGTCCACCTTGGTTTAAAGATTAAACTTTCTTTAAGGTATATAGTTTTGTTGTAGTTTTATCGTGATGTACACCGAAGGCTTTAAACCACCCGTTTAAAGCCTTTTTTATGAAATTGACTCGATGAGGCCATCCCACTCTTTCGTCGCCGATTCCAGCCTACCTTTGAGCGTTTCATACTCTAGCATCACCACCTTATGATCTGGCTGTGTGTAAAATCCTGGATCATGCATCTTTTCTTCGATGGCTTTGATCCTTTGTTCCATGTGAAGGATTTCTTTTTCAATTAACTGAACCTGACGTTGAATTTTTTTTCGCGTATTATAATCAAGCGCTGATTCTTTGATTTCAATTTTATTTTCTCCGGAAATGGGCTCTGAGTCTATTTGATCCTTCTTTGTTTTTTCAAGACAATAATCAATATCACCTTCAAATACCCGAATTTTCCTGGGTTCAAATAAAACGGTTTTCTGTGCAAGCCCTTTTAGAAATTCTCGGTCGTGCGAAACGACAAGAACTGTACCCTCATAGCTCTTGATCGCTTCTTTCAACCTGTTTTTGGATGGAATATCCAAATGATGGGTAGGTTCGTCGAGAATCAAAAAGTTATGATCCTGAACGAGCAATTGAGCTAACCTTACTCGAGCTTTCTCACCTCCGGACAACACGGCAATTTTCTTGTCCACATCGTCAGATCTTAAACCCAAACTACCCAGGATTTTTCGAACCAATGGGCGCATTTCAGCGGTGCAATCGGCTTCCAAGGTTTCCAATGGCGTCCAATCTTTGTGAAGAAATTCGCTGTGTTCTTGGGCATAATATCCCACTTTCACCTGGTGTCCAAGTTGAAGGGTGCCTGAAGTAGGTAAAATTTCGTTACAGATCAATCGCACCATGGTACTTTTACCATTTCCATTAGCCCCAATAAAACTCAATTTGCTGCCGCGCTCTACATATAAATTGACATCTTCCAAAACAAGCTTGTCCCCATATGACTTAAACAAATGCTCCGCTTCCAATACTTTTTGTCCGCTTTGCACTACAGGTCGGAATTTAAGGCGTATTTCTGCAGCTTCCTCATCCGGCGCCTCCAACTTATCCATGCGCTCCAGTTCGGTAATCAGCGACTGAGCGAAAGCTGCTTTACTGGCTTTGTATCGGAATTTATCAATGAGCATTTCCTTATGGCGAATCTGCTTTTGTTGTGATTCATACTCTTTCTGCTCTATCTCTCGTCGCGATTCACGATAAATCTTGTAAGCGGTATAATTTCCTTTATAATCATATATTTTTCCTCTGTCCAATTCAACGATCCTTTTTCCAATCTTATCCAGAAAAACCTGATCGTGTGAAATGACGATCACTGTGCCTTCATACTTCGACAAAAAGTCTTCAAGCCATGCAAGCGCAACAATATCCAGGTGGTTGTTTGGTTCGTCCAACAAAAGTATGTCTGGATTCAATAAAAGTAATTTTGCAAGTTCCAACCGCATTCGCCAGCCTCCGCTAAAAGATCCTACGGTACGATCAAAATCATGATCTTTAAATCCTAAGCCGGATAATATTCGTTCTAATTTTCCCTCCATTTTATCAGCATCCAGATAGCCTAATCGCTCATGGGCAGATTGTGTTTTAGTCAATAAGTCCTGGAGTTCATCCTGTTGAAGGTTTTTTTGATGAAGTGCATTTTCTAAATCTTTCAATTCCTGTTGAAGGCTAACAATTTCATACATCACCCCACGCATGGCATTCCTAACGGTGATGTCCGGATTTTCTTGGAGCTCTTGCTTTAGCAATCCAATGGTTTTCTGGCCCTGGTTCTCGATATGACCTTGTTCCGGTTTTAACTCACCGGTGATCAATTTTAATAAAGTTGACTTTCCTGTTCCATTCCTTCCACAAAGAGCCACTTTTTCACCAGGAGAAAATGAAAGATTGAGGCCATCAAAAAGCGTGCGGCCTCCAAAAGACAAATGAATATTTTGTAAACGGAACAAAGCAATTAATTCATGAGTTCATCCCCTTCGAGTGCTGACAAAGCACTAAAATGATAGCCCTTATAATCCAGAATTTCTTTCCATAAATTATCAGGGGGATTTTTAAAAATAAAATTAGGTTCCATTTCGGAGATCAACCAGCTTCTGGTTTTTAACTCTTCTTCCAATTGATCTTTTGACCAACCGCTGTAACCAATGTAAAACCGGATGTTGTGCGCTTGAATCAATTGACAATCCACTAAAAATTTCAGCTTTTCATAGTCACCACTCCAATAAACTCCCCGACTTATTTTAATCGAATCATCCAGTAAATCTCCCACATTGTGGATGAAATACATCGAATTAGTATCTACGGGTCCTCCATAGTGAACAGGGGCATCCAATTCTCCAAAATCGGAAGTTAATTCCTCAAGTTTAACCTCCATTTTTTTATTTAGAATAAAACCTACACTCCCTTCCGCAACAGAATAATCTGCCATTAAAACAACAGTACGTTTGAAGTGTGGGTCCAGCATGAATGGTTCCGCGATCAACAACTTACCCGTTTCCAAAAGTGAAATGCCCTCCGGTTTCTTCATGCACCCAATGATTTTACCGGTATGTCTCTCTGAATGCGTTTTAAAAAACCGCTCAATACTGTACCATTTCCACCAACTTCATAAAAGAGATTAAAACCCTCCCGAATCATATTTTCCATAGTCTGAGTCCATCTTACAGGACAGGTCAACTGGGTCTTTAAATTGGATTTAATGCGTTCAGGGTCGATTTCAGGACAAGCTGTGACATTTTGATAAATCGGGCATTGTGCTGGTCTAAATTCAATGGCGTCAATGGCCTGCTCGAGCTCTTTCCGTGCTGGTTCCATAAGAGGTGAATGAAAAGCACCCCCCACCGCAAGCACAATGACACGTTTAGCGCCAGCTGCTTGTAGTTTAGATTCGATTTTATGAATTCCGGTCAGACTGCCTGAAATCACCAACTGTCCTGGACAATTATAATTAGCCGCAACCACAATGTCTTCATCGAAAAGTGTACAGATTTCTTCAATTTTGGCGTCATCAAGGCCTACCACAGCGGCCATAGTACCAGGGTTTTCTTCGCATGCGTGTTGCATCGCTTCAGCTCGAATGCTGACCAGTCTCAGAGCTTCTTCAAATGAAAGTACTCTTGCTGCAACCAGGGCTGAAAATTCACCTAAAGAATGCCCGGCTACACCATCATAGGGGATTTCTTTGCCAAGAGTGAGCGCGGTAATTACTGAATGAATGAAAACCGATGGTTGAGTAATCTTTGTCTGCCTTAACTCTTCATCACTTCCTTCAAACATGACTTCAGAAATTTTATAACCCAGCCATTGATCAGCCTGCTGGAACAACCGCCTGGCATCGGAATCATTTTCAAACAATGGCTTACCCATACCTCTAAATTGGCTGGCTTGCCCTGGAAAAATAAATGCAGTTTTACTCATGCTAGATGGAATCAGATTGAATTAAATTAAGAAATTCATTTCTTGTTTCAACTTTGCGAAAAATTCCGGTAAAGGCAGATGTTTTTGTAATCGAATTTTGCTTCTGTACGCCTCTCATCATCATACACATGTGTCTGGCCTCAATGACAATAGCCGCTCCAAGCGGATTTAGCGTCTCCTGTATACAATTCAGTATTTCATGGGTTAAACGCTCCTGAACCTGAAGTCTTCTGCTGAAAACATCCACTAGCCGGGCTAATTTACTCAAACCTACAATATATCCGTTAGGGATATAGGCAATGTGCGCTTTCCCAAAAAAGGGCAACATATGATGCTCACACAAACTATACAGTTCGATGTCCTTGACCAAAACCATTTCACTGTATTCTTCTTTAAAAAGTGCCGAAGACAAGACTTCTTTTCCCGTCAGGCGATAGCCCTGGGTAAAAAATTCCATGGCTTTTGCAGCTCGTTCAGGTGTTTTGGCAAGACCTTCCCTTCCTGGATCTTCGCCCACCATTTTAAGCATATCCCGGTATATTTCGACTAGCTTCTGATTTTTCAATTCCTCCACTCGATTAATTTGACAAGTAACGATTTGAATGATCCATTGGTTCAGATTCATCGGAACAGGGGTTAAATTAATCCTTTTTAATTGTTTGACCATCGAAAACTGAACAATATCCTGTTTTGCATAACGTACATTTGATCTTTGTAATATGAAAGGACCGGTTAAGGCTCCCAGCAATAGCTTGTACAATTACTTATTCAGGACCCAGAGTCTCATCTGGTGCCTCTTTATCATCATGGGTTTTTTCATAAAGCCCGCACCCTGGAATTACTATGAAACCTTGTTTTGGTCATTGGGAAATACGGTCTTTTATATCATTGCGGTTAACATCAATCTGCATGTTTTAATTCCCCGATTCCTATTCCGCCAATCCATTCTACCCTATTTGTCATTGCTTCTTGCCGTTAGTCTGCTCCTGACCCCCTTCGCATGGATGTTCAATATGTGGATGATATCGGACATTCCGTCCTTCGATGCTCGCTGGTTGACTTTGCCTCAATTTCATTTTATCAACTTAATTGTTATTTCTGCGCTGAGTTCATTGATTCGGGTTCCCATGGACTGGATCCGGATGCAAACTGAAAAAAAGGAATTGATCACCCGGAACATAGAAACTGAACTACAAGGTCTTAAAAATCAAATCAACCCTCATTTCCTGTTCAATACGCTCAACAACCTTTACGCATTGACCCTCAAAAAATCGGAGAAGGCCCCTGAAGTCGTTTTGAAATTATCCGATATGATGCGCTACATGTTGTATGAATGCAACGAGCCACTGATTTCCCTCGAACAGGAGATTCGGTACATAAGAAACTATATCGAATTGGAAAAACTTCGATACTCTTCAAATACAGATATTACCTTGGAAATTGATGAACGCTTGATGCAATACAAAATTGCACCTTTGTTGCTGATACCCTTTGTTGAAAACAGCTTTAAACATGGAATGCAAACCAGTCTGGAAGGAGCATTTATCCACATTCATGCTTTGCTGTTGGAAGAGAAACTGGTTTTTACCGTTCGTAATTCAAAAACGCAATCGGTTCCCGGACAAGCTTTCTCGAAAACTCAAGGGGGTGTAGGTTTGGCAAATGCAAAACGCCGGCTTGAACTTTTGTATCCATTGCGATACAAGCTGGACATCAATGATGCTCCAGATACTTTCTCCATCAAACTCAGCATAGACCTAAAATCTTATATACATGATACGAGTACTCATCGTTGACGACGAGCCCCTGGCTTTGGAAATTCTTGAAACTTATGTTCGCCAAATTCCAGAACTTGAATTGGTTGGAAGCTGTTCAAATGCCTTGGAAGCCAATCAAATGCTTCAACACGAAAATGTCGACCTTTTGCTGGCCGACATTCAAATGCCCCAAATGACAGGAATTGACTGGTTAAAAAGTTTAACCCATCCCCCATTGGTGATCTTCACTACGGCTTATCCTGAATTTGCAGTACAAGGCTTTGAGCTCAACGCAGTAGATTATTTACTTAAACCCATTGCATTTGACCGCTTTTTAAAATCAATCAATAAAGCAATTGCCATCATCGGTTCCCAGGATAAACAAAACGACCAGGGAAAATTGCGCCAGGATTTCATTTTTGTTAAAGCGGATAAAAAGTTGCTTAAACTTCATTACGACGAAATTTTATTCATCGAAGGACTAAAGGATTATGTCATCATTTATACGGACCAAAGCCGGATAGTTACTTTGCAAACCATGAAATCACTTGAGGAAAAGCTTCCTGAAAAAATGTTTGTCCGTGTTCATCGTTCGTATATAGTGAACCTTGAGAGAATTCATTCAATTCATACAGATGATATTGAAATCATGGTTAAAGGACAAAGTCGAATGATCCCCATTGGCAACAATTACTCAGAAAACTTACAGCGCATTATCAACAAAAAGAGAATTTAATTGCGTTTCAAATCCTCATGATTTTTCGCGAATTCACGTGACATAGTCGTTGGCCGATTTGCAGCATTATGCTTCACCTCTGAATTGCGAAGCATCTGCTTGTTTCTGTACACCTGGAAATGTTCTTTCCCGCTTCGTACTGCTTTAACTTCCCAATCAAACGAAAAATTTCCAGTGCCTCCCTGCAATTCTTTCACCACAAATCCATCCTTTCGCTTCTCTACCACCGCAAGCCCATACGTGTGAATCGACGATGGAGTCAACAGGATGGTCACTTCTTGTGTATTCGCCACCGTAAGAAAATGTTCTGAATATGCCACAAACTTTTCTCCGTTTTGAAGTTGCGATATACCTCGCTCGTATGCTGCTGCTTCAGGCCCCTCAATACAGGCATACCAAATCTCCCGATCATTAGACCTTGGATCCTGCATTCGAAATGTTTTTACATCAGCAAATACGTATCCATCATTGAATTGATCAATAAACATACCCGCATGGTCGTTGTTATCCGTACCAATGACTCCAATAAACGGATAATTGACACCTATGTTGGAATAACCTGCATACACATTGACTTTATTCGTTGTGCTGTTGCTCAGAACCATCTCCCCCGCTGAATTACTGGATAATAAACTGGCTGCTTCGCGATTTGTCTTACCGGACAATACAGTAATGTATCCCTGAGTTGCATCTTGTTCCAAATAAGAAATCCAAACCCTGTCTTTTCCAAAGCGGTCGGTAAGATATAAACCACCTCCATATAAGCTATTGGATTCCAAGTGAACGTTTACATTATTGAAAGTGTAGAATTGCAATAAACTGTCTGTGACAAATAACCCTGAATATTGCAATGGGTTTTGTTTGGCAACATGACTTATATCAAAACTTGATGCCGTGAAAAATGACTGGCTCATAGGATTCGTGGATTCAAATCCAATGCCACCCGCATCTATTATGCCGTAAACCGCAGGACTTCCAGGGTCTGTATCGTTAAAAAATAATTCTGAGTAGGGTTGGTTGCCTCCGGTCCGTCCACTGTTCAATCCCATGGTTTGAGTGTTTCCTGCGAAGACATTAAATTTACCAGGGGTAATTGCATTCCTCCATCGAGTAGTGCCGTCAAATTGAGACTGGAACAAGGCAGGACCTGAAAGTTTGCTGCTGTCCAATCCTGCCATTGTAGTCATTTCATTGCTTGAACACAATACAGCATTCTCCAGGTTAACTTTTTTGATACTCACCGGATCTTTGATCTTCAATTCATTTCCAGTCATTTTCCATAACGATTCACCGCCGCTACTTGACATGGGCCTAAAGGTCCATTGTCCATTTAGAAAAATCATGACATCACCTGAATCCGGGGTACTTGCATCCAAAGGAAAGCCATTGATTTTGACCAATTTAGGCCCTGGATAATTGCCTGATAAATCTCCGCTGGCCAATGTTCCGGTAGTCACATCATTGGCCGGATCCACATCGACCGTCGCTGGTGTCCACTGAGTGCCTGACCAAACCAATGCTTGTTGCGAAGATGGAGCTACATTCTGAATGGGTCTACCTTGCAAGCCTTGTACTATCGGTCCAGGATATGATCCTCGAAGATCCCCCGTGGCGGGGCTGTTGACCAACAAGTCATTGGTTGGATCAATATCCACTGAGACAGGTGCCCAGAATAATCCATTCCAAACTAACGCTTGTTCGTTGCCGGGTGGAACAGGTGCAATAGGGCGTCCCATTAATCCAATGACCGCAGGACCAGGCAAAGCTCCCTCTAAATCACCACTTACCGGTGATCCTGCTTTAAGATCGTCATTTGGATCCGGGTCACCCGTATTGCTGATGCGATTTCCGCTAATACCAATACCGGGTCCCGCTTCAAGGCTCGTATTTTTAGCATACAAGGCATAAGGCACACTCAAAAATGGACTCACGCTGGTTAACTCATAATTACTTCCTCCGTTAGGATCCATTTCCACTTTTAAATACAAGCTACCCTCTGACCAAGGAACTTGATCAAAGTTTCCCTGAAGTGGAAAACCAAATCCAATATAAACGTTCGTTAGTCCAAAGGCATTGGTTACAGAATGATGCTCTTCTGCATAAACCAATGTTCCATTGGCTGAACCTTTCAGTATATTGAATTTGATGGAAACGCTTTTAGAAGGCAATGGCTTTCCAGCTTGGTCCCTTACAATGGATTGGTAATTTAGTCCAGCTGGAACCTGTCCAAATGCAAGGGTCATCCATCCTATAAGAAGGAATACCAAAACTACTTTATTAGATCTAAGCAATGATATTTTGTAATATTTCATATTATGGGTTTTATTTATTTGGTAATGGTGTACTCGTAAACAATTTATCTTCCAACAATGTCAATCGTTTTTCGAGGGATTCTATGTACTTCCTTTGTTCCTCAATCATTTCCTGTTGCTCTTGCATGGCTTTAACCAATGGCACTACAAAATCGGCATAACGCAAACCATATAAATCACTCTCATTTTGCGGTTTATCCACTCCACAAAAGTCAAAAGCACATGCCTTACTGGCTTGTTCAACTTCTTGTGCTATAAAGCCATACTGTCGGACAGTTTGAGCATTTTCTGCAGCGTCTTTATTGGCTTGAATTGCCTGAGGGCGCTCTATGCCTAAATGAAGATCAAGTGCGTCCAGATCCAATTGATAGCCTACTGGTCTCAACTTGAGGATGAAGGGCAAACCCTTCACATCTTCACGTATATCTTTTTTGTAACGACCATCTGAAACATTCGTCCAAGATTTGTACCCGCCCACCGAGACGGTATTCGGATCTCCAATTCTCACTTGATTACTGGCAGTTACTCGTGAATTGGCACCAACGGCAGTACTGTATTGCAAATTTATACTTCCATTGTTTTTGGCCTGGTCTCCCAGATAGGTGCAATATTGATTCTGGTTTCCAAAAGACCCCGACTGTTTACCGACAGCCGTATTGTTATAACCCTGGACATTTTCGTACAAAGCAAAAGTTCCTATTGCTGTGTTGTCTAAGCCCTGGACATTGCCCGTTAATGCTTCCGTCCCTACAGCAACATTATTGATTCCTGTCGAGTTGGTGGCCAATGCATTTGAACCCAATGCAACATTAAAAGTACCTGATGAATTGGAGAATAGTGCGCCGAATCCAACGGCAGTGTTCATGTTACCGTTTAAGTTCCCGAACATCGCCGTCGAACCAATGGCGATATTTCCTTCCCCATCCAAATTGGCACTCAATGAATTATTACCCATTGCGACATTTGAATTTCCCGTCTCATTGGCAAATAATGCATGGAAACCTACACCTGTATTAAAATTACCTGATCGGTTGCTGAACAGACTCGCCACTCCAATACCAGTATTGCGATCCCCGGTTTCATTTGCATACATGGATTGATTTCCAATCGCAATGTTTTCACTTCCCGCAGTATTCGAGTACATTGCTTTGGAACCTATAGCCATGTTTTCTACTGCTTTGTTTACATCGGAAACTCCATTTCCATTGAAGTACAAACTGCTATCGCCGATGGCAATGATAGCATTGCGATTTTTGCTGAATGCTTGGGAAGCTGAACCGATAGCAATGTTTATACTTCCGCCATCTGTATTCATCAACGTCTGAGGACCAATGGCAACATTATTGTTTCCTTTCATAAAATTCATCATGGATCTGAATCCTAATGCAGTATTTCTAGTTCCATTTTCGCCTAACAATAAACTTTCGTAGCCGATAGCCACGTTCTCATTCCCCATTACATTACCCCATAAAGCATAAGTGCCTAAAGCACTGTTTCTGCTCCCGGAATAATTATACACACCGGAAAACTGTCCGATAAATGCGTTTCCAAATCCCAATGGAAAAGTTTTACCATCGTTAGAAAGTCCTGCATCTCGTCCAATAAATAAATTGCTCCCCGGACCTTCAAAATGAAGTATCGGACTATTGTAGGGATTCGATTTTAGAATCATCCATTCATCGCCGGATATGCCAAATCGAATCGCGTTTTCGTTTGCCGTTTTCTCGGTTTCAATGTAAGTATTGTTATCGCTATCACTGATCCTCGATGAGCTGTTGGCCGGAAAGGAAATGCTGTTGCCTTTCGAAAGGCTTAAGGTCCGGGAGGCCAGATCGTAAGAGAGTTGTTGGAGTTCGTTTTGATCACTTAAATCACCGGTATTGGTGATGACTCCACCGGAAAGATCAATGCCCTGGCCAGCCAGATAGTCCTTCACCACTCCTGCTGCCAAATCTTCTTTCTCCAGGCTACCATTCCTTATATGCTGACTTTCAATCGACTCCAATTGAATGTCCAGGGGTAGATTTAAAGTTCCATTTCCAGTCAATCGTGGTGCTGTTTGCACGACCTGAGTACCCCATTGATCTGCACCTGTGGGTAATGTAACGCTGCCACCGCCTTTTGAGAGGCTCAGGGTCAAACCCGTTAAATCCAATACCTGAAGTTCGTTTTGAGCGCTTGAATCAAATGCACGCAGTATGTTATCCTTAAGTTCTATTCCACTTCCGGCTTTTAAATTGGTTTTTTCAGCATAGAAAGCATAGGGTACAGAAATCAAAGGACTCACCGAGGTAAGTTCATAGACCGAACCTCCGTTTGGATCAATTTCGGTTTTGAGGTAATAAGGTCCTTGAGACCAGTCAACCTGATTCAATCTGCTTTGAATGGGAAAGCCATATCCAATCAGTACATTGGTTAATCCAAATGCATTCGTTGCGGTGCGATGTTCTTCAGAAAAAATCACCCTACCCGTAGCGCCTCCCTGAAGTATACTGAAACGAATCGCAATGCTCTGTTGACTGAGTGGCTTTCCATTTGCATCGCGAAGGATGCTTTGATAATTCATGCCCTGTGGTACCTGAGCTTCAATACACAAGGGTAACAAAACCATTATCCACCACTTCATGACTTAAAGAATTTTATTGCAAATGAATGATTCGTCCGGGCAAATGTTCCTTTCAGAATATAAAGCCCCTCCTGTAATTCCTGTACATTTATAGGCTCTCCATGCCATTCACCTACTAGTAGGACTTGTCCATGACCATTGATGATTTGATAGGCGAGAGATGTCTGTGCGCCTAATTTGAGATGCACCCATTCTCCGGCAGGATTAGGGTACAATTGAATGAATTGCCGGTCAAACTCTTCGGTGTAGATCAGTATAACCGGATCGGGTTGTATCACCCCTCCCGTGGCATACAGATTCTTGGTGGCATTTTGTATCGTGAGGGTACCGATCTCACCGATCGAATAACTTAGGGCATAATTTGTTGTCGAGGTATGATTCCCCGTTGCATTGATGCTGAATTGTCCAAATCCCAAAATGGGAAGGAATAAACTGTTAAGTACAATAAACTTTTTCATCATCCTAAAGTATCCTAAATGTTCTGGGACCAAATTGATGTCGATCAACTCAAGCCATGATACTTTACAATAACGGAGTGTCCTAAAATAAACAAGCCCCTGAACGGGGCTTATTTATTCTAACAATTTAGATTAAACTGGTTATATAAAAAAACAGGGACTATCGAATGATTTCAACTTTTTTGCTGATAGGACC
>CAZMSE010000031.1:0-35053 GCA_964568865.1 uncultured Saprospiraceae bacterium | reverse complement strand
ACTGGACTAATTTGAAAAATCAATTTAGTCACATTAAATTTAGGAACAAATGCCAAAACAAAGAAGAAAATTCAGTCCGGAGGAGAAGTATAGTATCCTCCAGGAGGCGGAACGTGAAGGATTCACGGAAATCTGCCGTAAGTATAATCTCGCTGCCTCTGTGCTCAATTACTGGAAGAAGAAATATCTTTCAAAAGGCAGAGATGGGTTGAAATCGGAGTATAAAAAAATTGATCCTCAGTTACGGGCTTTAGAAGAAGAAAATGCTAGACTCAAGAAGATCATAGCTCATCAAGCTCTTGAAATAGAGTTTAAGACAGAGCTTTTAAAAAAAAGCGATGTCCGGAACCAGAAACTAAGGAAATGATAATTCATTACAAAGGCAGGGTTAGTGTTGATTTACTTTGTAACTGGGCTGGGTTGGCCAAGAGCAGCCTATACTACAAAGCTCATCCAGGCCCAAGAGGAATGAAGCCCAGTACTCATACGCCTGTAGGTCAAATCGGATTAGTAAGCAACGATTTAGTTGTTGATCAAATACGTGCCGTTCTTTGTATGGACTATTGCGTGTATGGCTACAAAAAAATTTCTGGTGAACTTCGAGATCTAGAATACCTGATCAACCCCAAGAAAGTTTATCGTTTGATGAAAGAAAATCATTTATTGAGTGCTAAACGAATCCAGGTTCAAGGCAAGCGAAAATGGGTAAAACACCGAAGAATATTGGCCAACCACCCAATGGAATATCTTAGTCTCGACATTAAATATGTTTGGGTCCAAGGCGATAAACGATGGTACTATCAATTAGCGATAATGGATGTATACAGCCGTAGAATCCTGTGTTGGATCTTTCAGCCCAGTGTCAGACAAACAGATGTGATTGCGCTGATGAGGTGGCTGGATCTGCGTTTTGGATTGAAAGGGGTTATCATACGCAATGATAACGGATCACAGTTTTTAGCCAAACGCGTGCGTCAAACATTGGAAGAGCTTGAAGCAAAACAAGAGTTTACACACGTAGCTACACCACAAGAGAATGCATACATTGAAGCCTTTCACTCCATTGAACAATCAGAATTAATAGATCGGTTTAGTTTTTCCAGCTTCTTTGATGCAAAACAACACATCGAAAAATATATACACTGGTATAATTGTAAAAGAAAACACGGTGCCCTTGGCAATATTACACCCATGCAGAAATGGGAACAAGGGATTAATTGGTCACCTGTTAGGCAACAATTTGAGCCGGCTTCGTTGGAATTGTCAGGGCCGGACATGGATAGCTCTTGCGCTGGGTCCGCTCCGTATAGCCTTGACAAGTTCAACGAATCGGCCTACCTTTGCCTCACAGGTGACCAAGATGAAAATAAATTACTAGTAGTAAACTGTTTTAGAAAAATCGTCCAGTTTATTGGGGGTTAAGACATAAGTTCTGTGGTTTCGTATTAAATTGCTGCGATTATTCACCTAAATTAAGCAATATGAAATATATGATTTACACAATGCTTTATTTGGCTTCTGCATCTTTTCTTCTTGGTCAAGAAATCTGGAATGTGAAGGCCGTCCTATCAAATGGTCAATTAATTGATGTAAAGGCCTTTGATGCAGCAGGGCAATTATATGATGTGAAAGCCTTTGTTGAAAATAACAATACACAGTTTATTGATGTCAAAGCCATAAAGAATGGAATGAAACTTCCCATTAAAGTGATGCCCCAGGAAGGCAAAGTATTTCCAGTGAAAGCCATTGACGATGATGGCAGTCTGCTGGACATTAAGGGATTTTCATCCATCCATGTAAAATATGATATAAAAGGGGTTTCACAAAGTGGAAACATTGTCCACATCAAAATGCTTGACGGAACTAAATCTCAATATGCTGTAAAAGCTATATCACCTTCCGGTATTTTACACGACATCAAAGGTGTAAAATTTTCAGAAGACAAAACAGAAGATGTGGCGAATGGAAAACCATTTTATGCACATTTAAAAGCTCTGCCTCAAATCATCTCCAATAATGAATCGCAAATATGGACTGTCAAGGCCATCGATCCCAATGGAAAGTCATATCCATTACATGCCTTCGCTAAAGATGGACAAAAGTTTGATGTAAAGGCTTATGCTATCGGAGGCGATTTTCATTTACTGGATATCAAAGCTGTGTCCGGAAATCAACTGCTTCCTGTAAAAATCATGAACACAGAGGAAACTCTTTTCCCTGTCAAAGCCATAACCCAATCTGGCGAAATTCTCGATGTTAAAGCACTGGATGCCGAAGGTAAAATCATTGATGTGAAAGGGATCGCAAAAGATGGCAACATCATACATATCAAAGCAATAGATTCAAATGGACGTAATATGGGAATCAAAGCGATCTCACCTTCCGGTAATTTTTTCGATGTCAAAGGAATCAAAACCGCCAACCAAAAACAAGTTAATGGTGTAACATTTGCAGCCCATATTAAAGGGATGCCTCAGGAAAAGTAGGGATTAGTGGTTAGTTGTTGGTTGGTAGTTGGTAGAAGTTAGGTGGTAGTTGATAGAAGTTAGGTGGTAGCATTATCTGTTCATTCCTAAATCCCTAAATTCCTACATTCCTTAACACCTAAACCCCTACATCGCTACCCTCACCGTACAAGACCAGGTTCTTCCATCTGAAGGCCAAATTCCGGGACCTGGATAAAATTGAGGACGCTTTGTAAAGTAACTTTTATCCAATGCATTGTTGACATTCAATGTGATTTTCAAATTTTTTGAAACTACTACCCCAATATTCGCATCCAACAAATGGTATTCCGGGACCAGACCAATTGTACCGGTTGAATTTGGAAATTCAGAATTCAATGCATCTGCAAATGAGGATGAGGTAAAGCTGTGCAATAAACCAAAAGACCACTTTCTCCATTTCATACTTAAGCCATTACGTACAATCCATTCAGGGACACTTTCTACAACATTTCCGTTGATGGAGATATTTGAATTTCCTGATCGAACAACAGCGTTTTTATAAATGGCTTTCATAAAAGATGTAGCGTTGCTTAAAGAAACTACAAAATTTCTGGCAAACGTGTGATCCCATTGTAGAGAACACTCAATACCCTGAGTCTCTGCATCGCCAATATTGGTGCGGTGAATGGTCAAATCACCCTGTTGATTGGTTTCAGCAATTGTACCCAATTTATGGTTATAACGCAACAGAAAATAGTTGACATCGTATCGAAAATTACCGGCCATACCTCTGAATCCGGTTTCAAAGTTAAATCCATCGGCATCTTTCAACGCCTGATCCACGGTCTCATAAACAGAAGCGGGAATAATGTCCTTAAAGATGACTGGTCTGTAAGCCTGTGACCAACCTGCATACCAATTGACTTGATCCAATATCTGGAATTCGCTGTTGATCGCAAACAATGGAAATTCATGTTCAATGGAATTGGGCAATAAACTATCTGCATAATAACGAATCGTTCCGGTCATATTTGATTGGCCACTTTCATATCGCATACCTGCCAATAAACTTAATCTGGAACTTAATTGCCAATAATGAGAGGCAAAAACAGCAATGTTTTCTGTTTTAAAATGCAAACTTCTAACCCAAGAATCCTTTTCAATTCCAAGGTCAAAATCAAAACCCGTTGTCCCTTTACCTTGTTGCCTTCTAAATAAATCATTGTTCATATACTGAATTCCAACCAACCAATGGTTATGAATTCCAAATAATCGATAGTGATGAAGCAATCGGGCTTCTATCGTATGACTGTTGAATTTATCGATATCCACCTGACGATTGGCATAATCCAGGGTTAATAATGAAATTGTATCGAGTACATTGGACGGTTTGTCAAACATGACACTGTTACGAGAACCCTTGACTGCAGACGCGACAAATGAAAACTGAGTTTGGTCACTCAACTTATAATTAAAACTAACCGATGGGACGTGAATATCTGGATTATAATAATTTCTTGATCGTATGGCTAGTTTTGGGTTGCTGTGAAACATGCTATCATTCAGCGGACCCGCAAGATGTATGATATAGTTGGAATGCGTCCACTCTAATTTCAATTCGGTCCGCTGGTTGGGTAAATAATACAAACTAATCGCCTGTGCATCATATTCGGAATCACTCTGATCTCGATAACCGCCATTCCACTTTTTATTGGCCCAAGCTTGGTATTTCCACTTATCAAAACTTCCTGAAACGCGATGAAAACTACTGATCAAGTCATAGCTACCCAAGGTTTGAATGCCTTCATAGGAAAAATGCTTGATGCTGTCAGGTGATTTGCTGATGTAGTTCAGCATACCTCCAAATTGTGCGCCATATTGTACGGCTCCCGTTCCCCTGATGAGTTCAATCCGGTCTACCGCTTCCATAGGAATATTGTAATGACTCGCGGGATATCCGTACATATCTGAATTGGTCAATACAAAATCCTTACGAATGTTAAACTCCCAACCCCTGTGAGGATCCAGGCCTCGAACAGAAATATTTATTTGATTACCTGTTCCATCCATATCATAAACAAATACACCAGGAACCTTCGAAAAAATCTGCCTCCCATATTTTTCAGACAGTGCGATATCCTTGTATTGTAGGCAAATCACCTCATTTTTTATTCCCGAACAAATCATATTATGATGTATGGGTTCGAGCTGCACAAGTTCCCTTGGCTGAAAGACCGATTCAATTGTTATTATGGGCAATTGTAAAAAGGTTCCACTGTCCTTTGATTCCTGACTGTTTGCATCCATCCCTTCAACCAAAAGAAATAAAAACAATAAATATCTCATATTAAATAAAATTTGGAATTCAACTTGATGAGAAGTAATCATGTACCAAGTGAATTTTCTGCGATCCGGCCAAAAGTACCTCCATTCATGAAGGTATTTAGGGTCAATGGATTAAAATTCGATTAAAATTGATAAATCAGAATAAACCCAGGACAAAATTTTTTTGAAGTTTCCCCTTCTAACAACCGGCATCTTCATTACAGTAAGATCGGGTATAAATTCACGAGGTTACAAACACTTGTTAGCCTGTTAAAAAAATAAAAGAGGTGACCTGACGGCCACCCCTTTAAAATATGGACAGTGTACTTAATTATTTCTTCCAAGGCAATTCTAAAACTTTTCGCGCTGCTAGGATCCCGCAGAAATTACCACCATCATAATCCATCCGGTAGTGAACACCTAAAGGCAAACGACTGTATGCATTTTCGTTGGCCAAGTCTCGTAAGCTATTGAAAGCTCTAGCACGACCATTAAAATCCGTACGATTGGCATGGCAATAATCGGTAAATGGATAGGCGCCACCCACAAATGACTCCAATATACCAACGCCGGAAAAAGCAAATGTGGAGTGACCTGATGGATAGGCTGGAAATGGGGGTGTAAATCCTAACCATGGAATGGTCCAGTTTGGATCAATGTTTCGTTGAATATATGTTATAGGTCTTTCCAAATCGTATTTGTATTTGTTGTACCATGCATTTACTGCAGCATCATTTAATGCCATACCGAGTTGTGCATACAATACGCAAGCTGTTGCCAAGTCAAAATTTTCCTTTTCTACGATTTGGTCAGCAACGGCCATTAATCTCGCAGGTGGACTAAAGGTCCAACCCACGCGGTCGTCGCTCCAGAATTCAGCCATGTGCTCGAAATCACCTTTGGGATTTGCACGGGCAATATTGGTCAAAACGTAACATTCATAAGCCTGAACATAAATTTCTGAACCAGGATCTTTTGCACATCCGGTAAATGGAGGAATTAATGCATCCAGGTCATTCTTCGTAAGACCAAATGTTCTTACCTGACCCCATTGTGAATACAATCCACGATCGGCCACTGTAACTGGATCCGTAGGAATCCACTCACAGCCACTTGCGTTTACTGGTTCTGGAAACGGATTGAGGTGACCATTGTGGCCGACCACATCGGTTACAGAAAATCTCCAGATGGCAGCAGCAACATCGCGACCGTGGGCTTCAGAGTTGTTTAGAATATCTTCACTCGTTTCAGAAGAAAAACGTGCTCGCAATTCATTCTCTTTTTGATCAAAGCGATTAAAGAACTCCTGCTTATTCAGCACATTTCCGTTTTTATCTTTAAAGGTTACTGTTTCAAAAAATTTACGCATCAAATATGCATAAGACGCATTAATGACTTCCGGCCAATACAAACCCGACTTCACGGCTGGCATATCTGGAATACCCAGTTTGTAACGCAAGGATTGGTATTCGTTTAATCCACCCAGACAGGCTTCATAATTACTGAGATGGATATAAGCCAATGATCTGGGAGCTGGCCCCGGACGGAAGAATGCCGCATAGCGGTCAGTTTCTAAAAATACTGCGTTCCATTCCAGGTACACTTCATTGGTAAAGGATTTAAGTTCAGACCCTTCCGTAGGATCTGGATCAGATTTCTGACAGCTACTGATGATCAAAACAAATCCTGCCAACAGTAACATCCAGGAGGAATAGATAATTTTTTTCATAGGTATGCTTTTTAAGACATTTTTAACTTAATAAGGCAAATGTAAATGCATCTTATTTAATCCAATATAGTCTTAAATTAATTTTTATAAAATTAAATTGGACAGGCAAGGAAAATAAATTATAAAACTTGCTATTAATTTGTATATCAATATAATATACATTTTTTATTTATGACATATGAAAAAATCTTTGAAAAGATTCTAATCCAATTCTAAGAATTGGGACGCCAATGAGTCCAGCGATCAGGGTTGTGAAACAGTATTTCCAGCCTTTAGGCCGATCACTCCCAACAAGATTAAACCCAGACAAACAATTTGTAAAGCATTCAGGGATTGCTTAAAAAAAAAGGCATCAATACATGCTGAACCAAATAAAGCCAGCGACATCCAAACCGCAAAAGCAATCGACATCGGGATCGTTTTCATTGCATACGATATAAAGATTACATTCAATAATCCAAAGCTCAAATACCCCAGTAATGGCCATAAAGTTTGAATCCCGGTGGTATCCCTAAAAAAATTAACCCAATCAATTTTTTTTATCTCACTGATTTTCATGAACCGCAGCGAAATCATCCACAAGATTTCCATGATGGAGGCTGCAAGGAGGTATAACCAAGCTACATTTTTCAATCTCTGCCAAACTTTTCAAAGGTTGCCGATAAATCTTTTTCACAATGGCTACATTGCCAATTCAAACAGTCGGCCTCGTAAAAGTACTTCATTCTATTATAACAATTTGAGCAGATTCGTTATGGTCAAAACATTTCTTAATAAGCATCTCCATGGTTCAAAAAACATCTAATTCATTTCAGTTGAGTCTTACAAAAACAATTTTAGTAACAATCCCTCTCCAGAAAATTGAGTAAAATAATGGTCATAGTCGGGCATTTCAAGGGCAATTTTATGCCATTGCTTTGTTTGATTTAATGATCTAACAAAATGCAATATTTTCTTCCTCATCATTGTTTGTGTAATTGGAGAATAAAATTAGTATGAGCTTAATTGAACATAAAATGCGAAGGCATGAATTAATGAAAATTAGACATTGTCTTATTCATTCCTCCAAACTTTGTTCATAGCTTTTCATATTGTTCATATTCATATAACCTTAGGTTTGATAAACCATACAGTGTGTGATTTCTTCGTGAACTCATAAAAATCTTCAATATAATCATCCATTGATTTCTATGTAATATTGCCTTTTATTACGGTTCGATCCGCTAAAATCCTGTCGATTCATTAAATCAAATGCCATTGAAAGAAATAAGCACTTTTAATAAGCGAGATATTCAATTAATCATTTGGGACTGCGATGGAGTATTGGTCGACAGCGAACGTCTGGCATCCAGGGCATTCCATAATATCATTACTTCACTTGGTGGCCATTTGTCTGAGGATTATGTGTATCAAAGTTTAAAAGGTGGGTCTATATATAAAGCAGTTGACTTTGTACATCAACATGTCTTTGTGCCAAACGATATGGATGTAGCCGCCACTTACCGTCAGCTTAGTTTCGAATTGTTTTCAAGAGATCTAAAACCAGTACCTGGTGTGATGCGAATTGTTAAATCATTAATCATCCGTCAATGTATTGCATCAAATGGTCCACTGATTAAAATACATCATAATTTAAAAATAACAGGCCTGGATGAAAATTTTACGGATGAATCGATTTTCTCGGGACACCAAATTCAAAAATTCAAACCTGACCCGGCTCTTTTTTTATATGCTGCATCTTCTATGAAGGTGCATCCAGATCATTGTCTGGTCATCGAAGATAGTAAACAAGGAGCGCAGGCGGCAAGATCTGCAGAAATGCACTGCTTGGGGTATGCCGCTGAATCGGATCCAAATGATTTTATTCAACATGATGCATGGCCTTTCCACAATATGTTGGAATTATTTGAACTACTGAAATCATTAAACTTATTGGATTCTACTATCCAGGTTAATAAAATCTGATTTCCAGTTATTCAAATAAATCATCCCACATGCTTGAATTTCTCAATTAACTAACATTTGTTAGTTAAAATACTGAGGCCACTCACAATTAAAATTAATTCGAATACCTATTCTTCAAACTCGCTGCTCATATGAAATTGTACATCAGGAAAATTTTCCTGCAACAGTTTCAGCGTCCAGGCACTTTCGGCTAAAAATACCAGTTTTCCATCTTTATCCCGTGCCAAATCACGCTTTCGGCGAGCGATAAATTCATCTAACTTTGACTTCACCTTACAGGTCACCCAACAAGCTTTGTGCATTTGTATCGGATCATAAGTACAGCTGGCACCATACTCATGTTCCATTCGGTATTGTATGACATCAAACTGAAGAGCGCCCACCACTCCAATAATTTTTCGTTGAGAATCCTCTTTGACAAACATTTGGGCTACCCCTTCATCCATCAATTGATCCAGGCCTTTCGCAAACTGTTTAAATTTTGAAGGATCTGCATTGTTGACATATCGAAAGATTTCCGGAGAAAATCTTGGAATCCCTTTAAAGTGTAATGCCTCACCTTCCGACAAAGCATCTCCAATTTTAAAGTTTCCCGTATCAAACAAGCCAACCACATCACCCGGGTAGGCTTCTTCCACAATTTCTTTTCGCGAAGCCATAAAGGCCGTAGGGTTTGAAAACTTAAATTCCCGGTTCAGGCGAACATGATAATAGTTGGTATTTCTTCTAAAGATACCAGAGCAAATTCTGAAAAATGCGATTCGATCCCGATGTCGCGGATCCATATTGGCGTGGATTTTGAACACAAATCCGGTCATTTTTTCCTCTTGCGGACTCACGATTCTTTCTTCCGTTTCTCTAGGCAATGGAAATGGCGCTATTTCCACAAAACAATCCAATAATTCGCGTACCCCAAAATTGTTTACAGCACTTCCATAAAAAACCGGACAGACTTTTCCAGTCAAATAATCTTCTCTGTTAAAATCAGGATAGACTGCTGCTAGGGTTTCGAGATCCTCCAATAATTGCCGGTGACTTCGGTCCCCAATAAGACCTGAAAGCGAGGTGTCCCTTGCATCATTGACGGTCACCACTTCGTCGGTGTCTTGTTTGCCATGAGGCTTGAAATGAATGAACTTCGTTTCGTATATGCTGAATACTCCCTGAAAGGTCTGGCCCATTCCAATTGGCCAGGAAAGTGGTGTGACTTTTAGATTCAACTTCTGTTCGACCTCATCCAATAAATCAAAAGCATCTTTACCTTCACGATCCAACTTGTTTATAAAAACAATTATGGGAGTTTTACGCATCCGGCATACTTCCACCAATTTTTCAGTCTGCTCTTCGACCCCTTTGGCCACGTCAATGACTACAATTACACTGTCCACCGCTGTTAAGGTCCGATAGGTATCTTCGGCAAAATCCTTGTGTCCGGGGGTATCCAATATATTGATTTGTAAATCCCTATAGGGAAATGACATCACCGAAGTGGCTACAGAAATTCCACGCTGACGTTCGATTTCCATGAAATCTGAAGTGGCATGCTTTTTAATTTTATTGGATTTTACCGCCCCTGCTGTCTGGATGGCTCCTCCGAACAACAAAAGTTTCTCGGTAAGTGTGGTTTTACCCGCATCTGGGTGGGACACGATACCAAATGTCCGTCTTTTGGCTAATTCTGTCAACTGCTCCATCGGGGCGCAAAGGTAACGAACCCTGCCAATTCAGACCTTTAATAGGGCTGCGTCAATGCGTTTTTTAAATGGGCAAGATGATGTTGGCTATGCCAGGCATACATCGACAGGGATTCCTGTAAGCTAAAAATGCGTTGATGTTGGGGATGAAGGTATTCCAACTCCCATTCCCTACCACTCACTCCTTCCAGGAAAACCACCCATCGTTGGTGTATACAGTCCAATAATTGAACGGAAACCTGTACCTGGACCAGCTGAACATCCCGGAGATCAGCCCATGAGTTTTCTAAATAAGGGCATATTCTTGGTTGATTTTCGGTATAAGTAAGTTTATGCCTGATGTAAGCATTTATATGGCTATCGGCAATGTGATGGATCAATTGACGAAGGGTCCAACCCTCCGGTCTGTAGCGTGACATGAATACTTCTTCTGATTTTCCCTCCAGCAATTGTTGAATCTCGCCGGGTAATGTCCTGATGACCTGGATCCATTCATGAATTTGATGGTCGGAATAGCTTTCTGGCCGATGCCATCTTCCTATGGGGTATTTTAGATTCTCCATTTGATTCATTATCTGTACTTTTTACTACTATTCAAGTCAATTTCGCCCTCGGTTCAAAAGTAATAACATTTGATTTGAGAAAAAGCTGTTATCTGCCCCTATTTTTGCAAGCACGATTACCTGATTACAGGGAATAATTAACGAATAAATCAGAGAATGATGGAAAATCGCTCGACCGTATTATGGCTATTGGGTTTGTTGCTGGTCATCGGATTACTTTACACGCAAATTCAATCCTGCAATGAAAAAGAAATGAATGATCGGAGTCAAAGACTGATCCAGGGAGTATCTGAAGCCATAGATTCATCAAAAATGCGGGCAGAGAAAGCCTGGAAAGAATGGTATTCCAAACTGGATGAGGAGGCAAAAACTTTTCAATCAAAATGGAAAGACCTGGGGAATGCCATCAATGTCCGATTGGATACCTTTAACTTAAGATTACCGGAAAAAGGCGTTGAGATTAAATTGCTCGACTGGATCAATAATAAAACCGCCCCACTCAATGAAACCACCTGGTTTAATTTTGACCGGATTTTGTTTGTGAGCGGTTCATCAAAAATCAATGCTGTGTCCAACGAACAATTGGACAACATCGCTTATATCATGAAAGGCATTCCAACCGTGGAATTTAAAATAGGCGGTTATACAGACAACACAGGCAATGCCGATGAAAATCTTCGCCTTTCTCAGGAAAGGGCTGATGCCGTCCGGAATGCCTTGATAGAACGTGGCATTGATGGAAACCGACTCAGTGCAGAGGGATATGGTTCAAAACACCCAGTTGGGGATAACAATACGGAACAAGGACGAGAATTGAATCGAAGAGTTGCCATACGGGTTACCAAAAGATAGAAATTCATTATTTTTTCCTATCTACAGGATATGAAAAAAACTTAAAGACCTACTGGATTTATTTAATTGTAGTTCTTTTCCTTAAAGTACTAAATTGAATTGTTGTAACTTATAGTACATTTTTACTTGTCTTTCCTTCACAAACTAACAGGTGTTCGCTTACCTTATTAAATTAGGTAGCTTTCGTATCTAACTTTAGCCATTCGTGAAGGAAATTAAACGAAGGAAAGTTTTACCCCTACAAATCAAGAATTAATTCAATTTTCTAAGAAACTAAAAGATATGTTAGCGCGCAAACGCAGTAGCTCGTTTTTCACGGATAACGGTTACTTTGACTTGACCGGGGTACTGCATTTCATCCTGAATTTTTTGTGAAATCATGAATGCCAAATCATCCGCATACTGGTCGGTTACTTTTTCACTTTCCACGATAACCCTCAATTCACGTCCGGCTTGCAAGGCATAAGCTTTAGAAACACCTTCATAATTCATGGCCAGTTCTTCCAGCTCGTTGATACGCTTCAAATAGCTCTCCAAAATCTCCCTGCGAGCACCTGGCCTTGCACCCGAAATGGCATCGCAGGCCTGGACGATGGGTGAGATGATATTGTTCATCTCTATTTCATCATGGTGCGCTCCTACGGCATTGATGATCATGGGATTCTCGTTATATTTTTCGCACAGCTTCATCCCGAATAAGGCATGTGACAATTCAGATTCTTCTTCTGCCACTTTTCCAATATCATGAAGCAGTCCGGCACGTTTAGCCAGTTTGATTTGCTTTGGATTAAGTCCTAGCTCAGCTGACATCACCGCACAAAGATTAGCGGTCTCGATGGAATGTTTTAACAGATTTTGTCCGTAGGATGAACGGAACCTCATTCTACCCACCATTTTTACCAGATAAGGATCCAAACCATGAACGTCCAGGTCAACTATGGTTCGTTCACCAATTTCCACTATTTGTTCGTCCAATTGTTTTTTCACTTTCGCTACCACTTCTTCAATACGGGCAGGATGTATCCTTCCATCGGCGACAAGGCGTTTTAAGGCTAGTCTGGCAACTTCCCGGCGTATGGGATCAAAACTTGAAATGACAATGGCTTCAGGGGTGTCATCCACCACAATTTCTGCTCCGGTTGCGGCTTCAAGGGCTCGTATATTCCTTCCTTCCCTTCCGATGATCTGACCTTTTATGTCATCGCTGTCCAAATTAAACACAGATACTGAGTTTTCAATGGTGTACTCAGCACACATCCGCTGAATGGTTTGGATGACGATTTTTTTGGCTTCTTTGTTGGCATTTGACTTAGCTTGTTCAATGACTTCTCGTTCAATGGCAAGGGCTTCAGTGCTGACTTTAGCGCGCACCGCTTTCAACAAGTGGTCTTTGGCTTCGGATTCAGACATTCGGGCAATTTGCTGAAGCTCTTTAATCCTGGTCTCATTGGCAAGCTCGAGTTCTTCTTTCTTCTTGCTTACAATTTTCATCTGAAGGTCCAGATTATCGCGAAGTAGCTTGACTTCTGATTCCCGACTTTCTACATCTGCAATCTTTTGTTGAATTTCCTTTTCCACGCCCACTACTTTCATTTCCCTTTCTTTCAACTCAACGGATTGGGTGGTTTTAAAACTTTCAAACTCCGATTTCAGTTTGGCAAAATTTTCCCGGGCTTCCTGAATCTTTTGTTGTTTGATGGTTTCGTTCTTCTGCTCCGCTTTTGAAACGATTTTATCCGATTTCATTTCTGCTTCGGCGACCAATCGCTGTGAAGTCACGCGTGCTTTCTCGATTTCTAAATCACTGATGCGATTAATTTCTTCCAGCTTTCTTTGATTGGAGCGTTTCAGAATGGCAAAAACTACAAAATAACCGACTCCCATGCCTGCCATTAAGCCTCCTATGATTGCAATCATTAAATCTTGCATAACTATTACTTTTTATTGGCCCGGGCCCCAGAACAGAGGTCTAAGAATGCTTACATGACGGCAAGATACCGCACAAAAGAACGATCAGGTTTTATGGGTTTTTCTGAAAACGTTGCTTATTTAACATGTAAAACAATTACTATATGTTTTTTCAAAGAATACACGAATCATTGTATTTTCCTCCCCTCTTATTCCCAAGGCAATTCGTAAAATATTACAAATTAGGCCGTTATATATTAATAAAAAAATTTATATAAAACACACACTAGTGTTCTTGAGGCAAATATAACGAAAAAAATAGAGAAATAATTCAGCGAATGTTAATTTATCGGCGAATAATTGCCTTCAACTCTCGCTCACAGACGCTCATCAAACGGTTCATGGTTTGATCCACCTCTTCTCCCGTCATTTGCTTTTCCTGCTGTTCAAAGGTAAGGCTGATGGCATAGGATTTCATTCCGCTACCCAATTGATCCGCATTCTCATAAATGTCAAACAACCGGAGATCATAAAGCGCGTCTCCACAATTTTGACGAATGATTCTAACCACTTGTTCGAATTGAATTTCATCCGCCAGCACCATTGCAAGGTCCCTGTGGATCATCGGTAATTTTGAAAATTCTTTAAATTGCAACTCTTCCACAGCTACCTCATGACTGAGTTGGCTTAAATCAATTTCTGCATACCACACTTCTTTCTTTAAATCATAAGCACCCGCCAAAGAAGGCAGTAGTTTCCCAAACCTGGCAATCAATCGGTCTCCTGATGCATAAGCAGCACCATATTCAAATAAAGGATCATTGTTCAGTGTGTTCAACGAAAGTCGTACGGTTTTTTTGAACTGTAAAATGCCTTCTACATAAGCTTTTAGTCCAAAAAAATTAAAGTCTGTAGGCTTTCCGGAAATCCAATGTGAGGGCGATGAATGTCCGTATAACCAAATGGCTAATTTCTCGGTTTCGCTCACTTGTTCATTGAGTTTACGATATTCCCGCCCAATTTCAAACAAGGCCAAATCTTGTTGCTGCCGGTTGGCATTGTACTGTAACGTCTCTAGACCCCCAAGAACAAGGGATGGTTTCATGACGTCCAGGTGAACGTTTGAAGTATTGTTGACATAAACGAGCTCATGGGTTGACCATAAGCCTGTTTGAAGGCAGAAACTCGAACGGGTCATCGAAAAACTCATGATCTCCATAAGTCCCGAAGCTGCCAACCAGTTGGCAACCTCGCGTTTCAGTAAGTATGAACCATTTAACTGTTTGGGAAATGAAAGTTGAATTTTATCCGGCAGTGGAATTTTATCTAAGCCATAAACTCGACTGACTTCTTCAACCACATCTGCCATTCTTTTGACGTCTGGTTTGTTGGTGGGCACAAAAACCATCAATTCGCCATTTTGAAGGTCGGTAACTTCCATTTCCAAAGCAAAGAGAACGGTCTTGAACTGCTCAAGATCCAATTTTAAACCGGACAACTCAATGGCTTTAGTCGCCTTAAATTGTATTTTAGCCGGCTCAACTTTATTGGGGTAAACATCTACCAGGGCTGAAGAAACTTTAGCATTGGCTGTATCCTGCAACAAATACACTGCACGTTCCAGAGCAAAAACGCACAAGTTAGGGTCAGATCCTTTTTCAAAACACTTCGCGGATTGAGTACGAAGGTTGTGAGACATACTGGATTTTCGCACCGAAGAGGGATTAAAATGTGCAGACTCCAGGAATATGTTTTGGGTTTTATCACTGATTCCAGAATGCAATCCACCAAATACACCCGCCATACACAGGGGTTTTGCTTGTGCATCACAAATCATCAGGTCCATTTCAGACAGTTTGCGTTCGACACTATCCAGTGTGGTGAATTGGGTACCCTGAGCCAAAGTTTGAACCTGAATTCCTCGTCCAGTGACTTCATCATAATCAAATGCATGTAAGGGTTGTCCTAATTCATACAAGACAAAATTGGTCACGTCCACCACATTGTTGATGGGTTGTAGTCCCATTGACCGGATTCTGGTTTGCAGCCATTCAGGTGAAGCTTTTACTTCAATCCCACTCAAGCAAATTCCCGAGTACCTCGGACAAAGATCATGATCATGCACCTTAACTTCCATGTTCAAGGTGCCGGTGGCGTTTGCCAGCGAACTTACAGGAATGTCATTGAGTTGTCGTACATAAGGTCGATGAACTTTGAACCATGCCAGTAAATCTCGGGCCACTCCAAGGTGAGATGTTGCATCAGCCCGGTTTGGGGTCAATCCAATTTCATAAAGAACATCCTCGTTATTGCCAAAAATTTCAGCAGCTGGAGTCCCCGGTTGCCAATGGTCTTCCAAAATCAAAATACCATCGTGCGAAGGACCAATACCGAGTTCATCTTCTGCACATAGCATGCCTTCGGACAATTCTCCACGAATCTTACCTTTACGGATGGTAAAGGGATCTCCTTTCATCGGGTGAAGGGTGGTTTCTTCTTTAGCCAATAAAACTTTCTGCCCAGCCCTCACATTGGGTGCGCCACAAACTACTTGCAACAAGGGTCCCGACCCTGGGTTTACTTTGGTCAGGCTCAAGCGGTCAGCATTAGGGTGTTTCCAACATTCCACCACTTCGGCCACCACAACACCCTGGAGTTTTTCCGGAGAAATCCCAAGTTTTTCAACTGCCTCAACTTCTAAGCCTAATGAAGTTAATATCTCGGATAATTCTTCAGGTGTTTCATGAACATCAAGGTATTGTTTTATCCAATTGAGTGAAATGCGCATAGGTCCAATTAAAGCGCGAAGTTAGGGAAAAGACGGAAAAAATTAAGGAGGGAGGATATGGAGGGATGGAGGCGTGGAGGGATGGAGGGGTTTTGGTATTTAGGTGTTTAGGTGCTTAGGCATTTAGGTATAAAGGTATTTTGGTGTTTAGGTATTTAGGAATCAGTAACCATTACCTAACAAACGTTTGTATTAATAAAAATAAATTTGCCCTAAACGTCTAAATCACTTCCAAGGGATGGAGGGGTGGAGGAGTGGAGGAGTGGAGGAGTGGAGGTGAGGAGGTGAGGAGGTGAGGAGGGTTGGAATAGTGGAAGGTTAGAGACTTGTGGGCTTTGTATTCATCCATACTTACAAGTGTTAGTATGATTGAATTCAATCAATTCGATTTTACTGATTGCTTATAGATTTAAAGATTAAAGCCACAACGGATGTGTGTCTTTTTTCATAGCTATTTTCATTGCAGTTATTCAAAACTCGATCTGTTAATTTTCCGAAAATATAACACAATGATAAGCTATTGGATTGCGGTCATTTTACAATCTATTTCAATATGGACCTTGGGGAAAATTGCTAACATTAATGGTTGTACAATGAATGCACTGAAATAGTAATTTTTTTCAAACACCTCAATTGCTAAATGATAACAAAAGCCCTAAACTAATTAGGATTTTTCACCTTTCCAATTTTTACGCACACTACTTTGTATTCAGGGCATTTGGCAATTGCATCGCTGATATCAGAGGTAACGATGTTGACAAATAATTCCGGAAAATGGAAAGTGGTACTGATGACTCCGGGCTTCACTTCATTGGTTATATGTGCTTTTATGGTAATTTTCCCTCTTGCAGATTCAATTTCAACTCCATCCCCTGACGAAATTCCATATTGTACAGCATCATCAGGGTGGATCAATACCTGATCCTCTTTTATGATTTCAACATTTCCTGTCCGGCGGGTCATCGTTCCGGCATTGTAATGCTCCAGAACGCGATTGGTGGTGAGGATAAAAGGAAAATCTTTATAGTTTTCAAGAATTTCCGGGGATTCAATGTATTCACGGAATTCAAATTTTCCTTTCCCTCTTTTAAAGCTTTCGGTATGGAGAATTTTAGTATCTGAACCATCCTCTAAAACGGGCCATTGTTTACCCTGATCTCCCAACTCATCCCATTTTACACCAGCAAAAAATGGTACGATTTGCGAAATTTCTTCTAGCATGGTATTGGCATGATAATCACTTTGGCGATACCCCATTCGATTCATGATGTCCACCAGAATTTGTCCATCACTCTTGGCGTTTCCAACCGGCTTAACCACTTGTTGGACTTTCTGAATCCGCCGCTCCCCATTGGTAAAGGTACCTTCCTTTTCTAAAAAGCTCGCTCCAGGTAAGACCACATCTGCCAGCTTTGCCGTTTCCGTTAGAAAAATTTCCTGCACAATTAACAAATCCAGTGAATTCAGTGCTTTGAGAACCTTGTTCGTGTTGGGATCTGATTGTGCAAGATCATCACCCATGATCCACATAGCCTTTAATTTACCTGCCAAGGCTGCATCGTACATTTCAGGAACTTTTAAACCTATTTCAGAAGGCACCTCGGCTCCATAAAACTGGCTAAAACGCTGTTTAACTTCCGGCAAGGTGATGTCCAAATAACCTGCCCCCTGGTAGGGTTGTACACCCATATCCGCCATACCCTGAACGTTGTTTTGTCCTCTTAATGGATTAACACCACATCCCCGCTTACCGACATTACCGGTAATCATGGCCAGATCGGCAATCAGCATGACCGTATAAGTCCCTTGGTAATGTTCTGTTACACCCAAGCCATGAAAAGACATCGCCGCAGGAGCCCCAGCATAAGCGATAGCGGCCATGCGGGCCTGTTCACGAGGTACTCCGCTTACGGCCTCAAGGGCATCTAAGTTGAGATTAAGTACGTTGTTTTTAAAATCTTCAAAACCTTCTGTGCGTGTGTCCACAAATTGTTGATCGACCAGGCCCTCTTTGATGATATAGTATAACATCATATTGAGAACCGCAACGTTTGTTCCAGGTCTCAATTGCAAATGAATGGTGGCATATTTAGCCATTTCCGTTCTACGAGGATCAATGACAATGGTGGTTTTGCCTTTCATGGCATGCTGCTTCAGTTTTGCGCCCGTGACCGGATGCCCTTCTGTAGGATTAGCTCCAACCACTAATATGGCAGAGGTGTATTTTAAATCTTCAATGGAATTGGTTGCAGCGCCCGTTCCAAAAGTCCTTTGCATTCCCAATGCTGTTGGGGAATGACATACCCGCGCACATCCGTCGATATTGTTGGTCCCAATAACAGCGCGGATAAATTTCTGCATGAGATAATTTTCCTCGTTCGTACACCGTGCGGATGAAACTCCACCTATGGCATCCGGACCATACTGTGCTTTAATTGCAGACAATTTATTGGCAATGTAGTCATAAGCTTCTTCCCAGCTCACCTGCTCCAACTGACCATTTTTCTTGATCATCGGATGTTGAAGTCTGTCCGGGTGGTTATAGAATCGAAAGGCATACCTTCCTTTTAAACAGGTATGACCCTGGTTGACTTCTGCGGAATACGGTGCCTGAATACTTAAAACTTTTCCATTTTTTACACTGACTTCCAGATTGCAACCCACCCCACAGTAGGTACAAACCGTCCTCACTTTGTCCTGACCCACGAGAGCTTTGGATTGAAATACATCAGAAATAGCAGATGTCGGGCATGCCTGTGCACAAGCTCCGCAACTCACACAATCTGACTCCATAAAACTTTGGTTCATGCCCTTTATGATTTGGCTATCGAATCCTCTTCCCATCACGGAGAGCACCAGCTGGCCCTGAACTTCATCACAAGCTCTGACACAACGGTAACACATGATGCATTTGGATAAATCCGAAGTCATATAAGGGTGACTTTGGTCTTTGGGACGGTCCAGATGATTTTTTCCATCGGGATATCTTACCTTTCGGATACCTACCCGTGCGGCAACATCTTGCAATTCACAATTTCCGTTCACCTCGCAAGTCAGACAATCCAATGGATGATCGGTTAAGACCAACTCCAGAATATTTTTCCTCAATTTTTGGATAGACTCACTTTCCGTTTCAATGATCATCCCTTCTTCAACCGGGGTGTGGCATGAAGCGACGGTTCTTTTTCCGGGCATTCCGTTTCGCGATACTTCAACACTGCAAACCCTGCAAGAACCAAATGGTTCCAAATTCTTGGTATCACACAGAGTAGGAATAGCTTGTTGGTCTATATGGCGGCGTACAAACGATAGGATGGTCTCACCAGGAGTGATTTCATACTCTCTTCCATTGATGCTGGCTTTTTTTGCTGCAACCTGTGTAAATAAGTCGGGTGTTAGAAATTCAGTCTTCATAACCTGGGCGATGTTGTGTAGGGTAAAAATAAGGAGATTGGGGGAGTTTTTGGAAAATATAACATTAAGTTTTAGGCCAAAGGAAAAAAGGTCAAAGGTCAAAAGTTTTTGAATCAAATTACTCAGTTCAATAAATTTATAACCTCATTTAAAAAATTGGTTGTTTGATTGATTTCCATTTATAACCAAATTCTTATCAGGTCATATAGTTTTACAGCTATAACTTAAAAAACAACTTATGAGAGATCACCAAAAATTAATAGCATTTAAATTAGCAGACGAAATCGTGATACTTATATATCAGGTCACTAAAAAATTTCCAAAAGAAGAAATTTATGGATTAACTGCACAAATAAGACGTGCTGCGGTGTCCGTGCCATCTAATATTGTAGAAGGCTGCAGCAGAAAAAGTCAAAAAGATTATTTGCGGTTTATGGAAATCGCTTATGGATCATTGAAAGAACTACAATATCAATGCAAATTGTCCATAAATTTGGAATTTGTTACTCCATCTGAATTTGAAACCAGCCTTCGAAAATGCCATGAAGCTTCAAAAGTCTTAGGTAGTCTGATAATAAGTTTGAGAAAAAAAATGTGACATAATTCTTCTTTTATAAGGAATTAAGAATAGTCATGGTAACATTATTACAACTCCTATGTTATTTTTTTCACTTCAACTCTATAGCCTAAAATACCAATTGCTCATGTATTCAAGGTTACAATTCCTGTGCGCAGTCTTCATTCCGCTTTCATCATAAAGTTAAATATCAAATGATATATCCAAAGCGGGACAAAGACAACGCTGAGCTTTAATTCCATTTTTTCCTTTAAACCATTTTCCCTTTAGCCTTTAATCCAAAAAACTAATTCCTCAGCGGCGTCCGATTTTCCAATATAAAAAGTATCCTTTTCCGCAATTTGATTTTGAACATAAACTCAAATCCAAAATTCTTTGAATCCAATTCAACTTTGAAACTTAAAGTCTAAAAGTCTTTGAAAAGGCAATGCTAAGTTGTTTGGCATTACCACTCTCCCCTGGATTAAAAAGTATTCCAAATTCAGGCCTTATAGACCAATTATTAAGATTTGTACCAATTGCTGCACCCAAATTAAATGCAATAAGATTGTCCACATCACTTTCCAATCGAATCAAATATTTGGAGGACATTGTTAAATCAAATTGGTCCTTACTTATGGGTAGTGTGCACATTATTGTGGGATGTATTTCCCACATTTCATCAAAGTCCTCATCATCGTTCCCAAATGGACGACCAATTGGCAAAGAAAAAGCAAGCCTATTCTCAATAAGGCTCACTTTGGGACCAAAGCCAAAAACGCTAAGCCCATCACTAAAATCATTTTCACCTGTTAGATAAACATATTCATAACGAAATCTCAATTCAACTTTATCCGAAATACCGTAACCCCCCTGTATTCCAAGTTGGTTTTGAACATTATCAGTTTCACCATCCTCCGTAACACTCACAGATGAAAAAGAAGGAAAAATCTCAACATTTCCTTTTCCCACCATTCGTGCTGTCTGAAGTTCATTAAAAACTGGAGCACAAGAATAGTGATTCATCACTAGAGCCATCAAAACTAGGAAAAAATATGAGTTAGAATTTTTCATGTTAATTCAGTTTTAATAATTTTAAACTAATTTATTACAATTTTGTCTTAATTACCAAGATTATTAAAAATAATTTCCAAATATTGCTGTGCTTAGTCTGATCCTGATTTCATTATAATTTTAAATATCAAATAATTCATTCTAAACAGGATACCCTCGGGTGTTTGCAAAACTCAATTTTGCTTACACGATCATCTTGAGCAACCGAAATATGTTGAATTTCATATCATCATTTCGTCTGGAACACATAGTTTTCCTATTGCTCCAGCGGATCTTGCTTTGAAAAACTGGGTGATTGGTGAGATGCATCTTGAAAGCGGGATGAAGACACCGCTGAGCTTTAATTATACTTTCCTTTTAACCTTTGCCCTTTAGCCTTCTTGCTAAAAACTAATTCCTCAACGGCTTCCGATGTTCCAGCATATACTGGATCCTCTCAAGCGTCTTTGGTTCGGAACACAAACTTAAAAAAGCTTCCCGCTCCAAATCCAAAAGGTATTGTTCACTTACCATTTGAGGATAACTCAAATCTCCACCGCACATTACATAAGCCATCTTTTGTGCTATTTTGAGGTCATGGTCACTGGCAAATCCACCTTTGAGCATAGAATGGGCTGCAAGATAAAGGCTCGCCATACCTGATCTTCCCAAAATGTATATTTTTTGCTCCAGGGGTGGAAGATAACGTTCACTGAGTTGTATCGTCAATTGCTTTGCCTTACGAACGTTTGTTAGTCCAGAATAATCAATCCTGTCGCGGGAATGATCCAGATATCCTAACTCAAAGGCCTCATGTGCAGAAGTCGAGACGCTCGCAGTGGCCAGTGTTTTAAAACGTTGCAACAATTGTGGAATATGCACCTCACCTGGTTTCAGTTCAAGACTTAGCCTGCGGGCAAATTCTTTTGTACCCCCTCCTCCGGGCAATAAGCCAACTCCTGCCTCTACCAGTCCAATGTAAGATTCAGCGGCAACAACAGCACCATCACAATGCATCAACAATTCGACCCCGCCTCCAAATGTATACCCCTGACAGGCTAATACTATGGGTATAGCAGAATACCGACATAACATTGAAGTTTCTTGAAACAAGCGCACAGCAATATCCAATTGCTGCCAGTCCTGCTGAAAGGCCATCATTCCGATCTGCAGTAAATCAGCACCTACGGTGAAATTTTTTGAATGATTACCGATCACCAATCCGTCCCATCCTTCCGCTTCGGCCAATCGAATAGAATGCTGTAATCCATTTAAAATTCCACCGCCGATGACATTGTTTCTGCTGGTAAATCCGGCACATAAAATGTTATGCCCCAAATCATGTAAAATCAACTCTTCATTTTGGTAAACGATTTTACTTTTACCTAAAACATTAAAACCCATCTCTGCTGAGGCTCCAGGCAAAATAAAATAATTGCCATTCAAGGGATCATAAACAGTAGCCTCGGTATCGTCGTTATGATAAAAACAGTGATATCCTTTGTCTCTCATTTCGCTTATCCACTTCGGACATTTGTATCCTTCATCGTTCAAGAGTTGGATACTTTCTTCAAAACCCAATGCATCCCAATATTGAAAGGGTCCCATTTGCCATCCAAAACCTGCCCGCAAGGACAAGTCGATTTCCCAAATGGTATCGCAGATTTCTGGGACCAAAGAAGCAGTGTAAGCCAGTAAAAATGCTATACTCTCTCTTGCCAACCGGGCAGCACCATCTTTTTCATCGACAAGAAGTTTCAATCGATGAGTTAAATCTTCAATTCTTTTTGAAAGTTCGATACTTTCAAAATGTGATTTTGAATCCACTTGATATTCCAGTGACCCCCACTGTAAACCCTGGATGACAGATTTTCCATCCTCGCTTCGCTCTGCCAATTTTCTATAGAAACCCTGAGCTGTTTTCTTGCCGAGTTTATTCTCTTTAATCAATTGCATCCACTCTTCAGGTTCCTGTATATTTTGCAACAAACGATCGTTAGGACAGGTAGCTTTAAGTACCTTCCATGCATGGTAAGCCACATCCAACCCCACCCAATCTGCCAATTGAAAAGTTCCCGTTTTTGGCCTTCCCATAGCAACTCCAGTCATCCGGTCAGCAACAAAAACGTCCAATTGATATTTTTTTGCTACCAGCGTTTGAAACAAAAGGACTGGAATACCCAAGCGGTTTGCAATAAAACCGGGAGTATCTTTGCATCTCACCGTTTGCTTTCCCAATACAACTTGTCCGAAATGCAACATGCATTCGACCAATTCTGGTAAGGTTTCTTTATGGGGAATAATTTCTAACAATGGAAGATAACGGGGTGGATTAAAAAAATGGGTCCCAATGAAATGTTTTTGAAAATCCATTGACCTTCCCTCCACCAATTGATGCATGGGTATGCTTGAACTGTTACTGCTGACAATGGTTCCAGAGCGGATTACAGTCTCCATCCGTTCAAACATTTTCCGCTTAATGTCCAAATCTTCTTTTACTGCTTCTAAGATCCAGTCACATTCAGCAAGTATGTTCCAATGGTCCCGAAAGTTTACCAGGTGGATGCGATTTCGAAATTCACTCAGATAAATGGGGTTGGGCTTTGAATTTAAACATGCTTCCAGGCTCTTGTTGACCAAGGCATTTGGGTCATTCCCATCTGAAGCCACATCAAACAACCATACCTTTAAACCCACTCCCGCCAAATGGCAAGCAATGGAAGCCCCCATCGTTCCTGCGCCTAACACAGCGACGGTCCGGATTCGATAGACAGGAGGTTTACTCATGATGATTAACGCATCGCATCCTTTTACTCTACAAAGATTGCAAAGTTATGACCGAAAAATTCAGTGACCATAGATAATTATTGAACAACAAGGGTTTGAAACTACATCCTTACATTTGCCAAAAATCGCGTCATGCTTGCATTTAACCTTCTTAAAAAAATGGAACTCATCCAGGGTTATTGGAATCCCCACATTTTAGCTGAATTGAATCAACAGCAAGTCAGGTTGGTAAAAATTCAAGGTGAATTTGTCTGGCACCAGCATGAATTGGAAGATGAGTTTTTTCTCGTTCTGAAAGGACAGTTTGAAATGCATTTCAGAGATAAAATCATTACTTTGAAAGAAATGGATGCAATTGTCGTTCCACGAAAAACGGAACACAAACCGGTAGCACATCAAGAATGTTGGATCTTATTATTCGAACCAGCCGATACGCTCAATACCGGCAATGTTCAAGATGCATTGACCAAGACAAATCTTCCTTTGATTTGAAAAAGATAAACCCATTATTCAAAAAATAAAATAAACCGAATTCCATGCTACATGATCAACCTCTGATCAATACCCTCAGATTGCAAATTAGACCAATATTGGAATCCGATGTAGGTGATCTTTTTGAAATGGACTCAGATTTAGAAGTGCACCGTTTCTTAGAACAAAGCCCTTTGAAGGAAAAAAACCATCAATTGGAAATAATCCGTATGATACAAGAACAATATCGCAGGCTTGGTATAGGCAGGTGGGCTGTTGTTGACCGGAACACTAACGAATGTTTGGGATGGGCCGGATTGAAAAAATGCCTCGAACCCTTGAACGGATATCTGGAATATTATGATCTAGGATATCGTTTGAAAAGAAAACACTGGGGTAAAGGTTACGCAACAGAAGCTTGTACGACAATTATTCAATACGCTTTTGAGGAAAATATAATGAACACCATTCATGGAGCTGTTGATTTAAGAAACCAAGCCTCTATCAACGTTTTGGAAAAATTGAAGTTTAAATTTTCAAATGAATTTGATTTAGATGGAATCCAACATGGTTGGTATACACTTCAAAAAGACCAGGACTAGGCGTTTGATACGCATTTAAGCATTTTCATGATGAACAATATGATGCTGAAGTATCTGGAATCTACTGGGTAGGCGAATGTCTAAACATTCCCTTACTTTCTGAAATTACCCAGAAGATCCCCATCAATGAAACGAATGAAGAAATGAGATAAAAAACAAATCCTACTGCAGTGGCTTCGGTGGCTGATCCGCCAACCAGGGGTGCACCATACATAAAACACAATTCCCGTGCACCCGCGCCTCCGATGGTGACCGGGATCATGGCCGCAAGGGAAGATGCCAAAAACAACAACAGATAAGACAACAAGTGCGTATCTTGCTTCAATCCATAAATGATAAAGGCCGCTGACAACACCTGGGCTCCCTGAACCCCAACAGAATAATAGGCCAATTGATATTTCAGGGAACCGCTATTCATTTTGAAAATCCTTAAGAACTGGAAAGTCAGCACTGTTAATGCAACGAATGAAATTCCCAATGCGAACTGGAATGGCTTCAAACGATCGATGAACAAGGCAAACACCAACATCCATTGAAACAAGGCCAAAAGACCAGATAATCTATCGATCAAAACCAAGCGGACCAAAGTTTTTATTCCATATCCAAACCGTTCATTGAGCACTTTCATTTTATAGGCATCCCCACTGATTCCACCGGGTAATAGAAGGTTGTAATACATGCTTTTCCAATACAAACGGAGATTCTCCATAAATGAAAAATCCGGATGGTCATATAAAATCAATAGTCTAAAGCGCTCAGCAGATAACCATTTTGAAACAGTAAACAAGGATGCGGCTAAAATCAACCAAGTAAATTTGGCTTTCTGCATCACTTCATTAAAAGCAATCCAGTCAATTTTTGTTACCAGCAAATAAATGATCACAAAGGATACGGACCATTTGACGGTCCATTTCAACCATGACGGGATTTTCTTCAATCTTTCTTTCATCAAAGTGTTTCTTCCCTGACAGAGTGAATTTTCCGAATGCGGTAAACTTTCTTTCCCTGAGATTCATAATAGGTCCGAAGTTGCATTTCGGAAAGGATGCCCAGGACAATGAGTTGAAATCCTGTAACTACGAGAATGGTAGCCAGAATGAGAATTGGGCGACCCCAAATATCATGCCCAGCAATTTTTTCACCGAGTAGGTACAAAAGAATCATTGAGCCAATGAGTGTCATCAAAACTCCCCACCCACCAAACAGGTGCATGGGTTTGTGCCTGAATTTTTTTAAGTAAAGTATCAGCAATAAGTCACTCATGACGCGCATGGTCCGGTTGATGCCATACTTGGATTTTCCTGTTGGCCTAGGGTGATGCAAAACGGGTGTTTCGTCCATTCGTGCTCCTTCAAGATCTGCCAGAATGGGTATAAAGCGATGCAACTCGCCATAAATTCCCAAATGCTTTGCCAGATCTGCTTTCATCACTTTTAAAGTACAACCATAATCACTTAAGTGAACTCCACTCGCATTGCGAATCAGGAAATTGGCAATTTTTGAAGGAATCTTGCGCAATAAAAAACCATCCTTTCGGTTCTGTCGAATGCCTGCCAACAAATCAAGGTGTTTCATCTTTGCCAAATCCAACATTCGCGGAATATCGCTTGGATCATTTTGTAAATCGCCATCCATCGTCACGATCCATTCACCCTTAGCAAATTCAATACCTGCTGCCAGTGCTGCACTTTGCCCATAATTTCTTCGGAACTCAATGATACGCATATCAGCTTCTTTGAGTAACGATAATTTCGAAAGGGTTTTATCGGTGGATCCATCATCCACAAAAATCAATTCATAGGGTAAATTTTTCAAACTGTTGCGCAATTTCTCCACCAACAATTCGACATTCCCTTCTTCGTTGTAAACACAAATGACAATAGAAATTTCAACCATAGGATTGGATTCTGCCTGTTTTCAAAATATCCGGTCACAAAATACGGACTTCAATTGTTTATCAAATTTAATCGCCATCGAATGTGTAGTTACCATTTTATTGCTTTCATTCCGAAGAAATTTTTTTCACCAAATGAAACCATTCTCCACTTTCAATGATGAGCGAATCCACCTTAATGCTTGGTAATCCGGGAAATTTCTTTGGGTCCACAATATACAGACCCTCAGGATCATCCATTTCATTTACTTGAGTGATGATTTGATTATGGTATTTAGAAGTATAAAACCTGGCAATCATATGTGTTTCAGTGCTGTCAAAAACATACCATTTTTGATCAGGATAAAGCGAATCCAATCTTTGAACATCAGTCCTCACTCGATGCCGGTTATCCGAATAGGAAACGACGGGCAATATCGTTATATCAAATACAATGCGAAGGCTCAACAAAAACAATGCAAAATAAAAAATCCAACGCATTGAATAATTCCACATTGGCATTAAACTCAACAATAAGACCAGAAAAGACACTACAAATATCCACTTCACATCAAATAATGCAGCCAATGGAGTATACCATAAAATACCCATGCTGGCAATGGTGAGAAGCAGAGCAAGGTACTTACAAATTTGATGTAGGTTGTGATCTCTTGTAGGATGATGCTCTTTCCATTTCACATATAGATAATAAACTACCGAATTAAACAGTGGGATGAACATGAGCAGATATCTCGGATAAACTTCGACAGACAACCAATATACCGGAATGTTGGCCAATAAAATCATTGCATTAAACCGGATGAATTGGTTTTCCAAGATCCCTTTAAACGCATTTCGCTGAAACAACAGCAGGATCATCAATGACCAAGGTAAAAAATGGTAAATCTGCTCGAATGGAAATGTTATTAAATGCAAAAGTGTTTTTAAAAGTCCATGATGCGTTGCAGTACGTTGCATACTCTGTTCAAACAACACACCAAAGACCTGATCCAATGGTACATAAGCCATATAAGCCAGGTAATAAGTCATCACCGGTAGCATTCCCATCAGCGCTCCGATAAAATGCTTCCATGAAAATAAATATTTATGTAACACACCGTAAAACCAAAAAGTGAAAAGAATGGATACCGATTGAAAAACGAGAGCGGGTAATCCTTTAAGTAAAAAAGCAATTGCACATAACAAATACGATTGAAACATCAATTTATTCCATTGCCCCGCTTTACCATAATGGTACATGAGCATCATGTTTAAATAGACCACCCAAGAAAAACAGATGTCAATCAAACCATACATGCTATCCCAAAAGAGTATTCTTCCGCTAGAGAGAAGCATAAAGGTCAACGTCAACGAATCATTATCCATTCCATATTTACAATTCCAATAATAAACGGTGATCGCAAAAAGCATTAGAAAAAAAAGGGTGAGGCATCTGGATGGCCATTCTCCATAGTCGTTCATCAATTCAGAAATGAAAAAGATAAACCAATTGTACAAAGGCGGTTTGTTGAGATACAACTCACCATTCATCGTGGGCACAATGAAATTGCCGGATAATTTCATTTCCAGCGCCACTAGGGTTCTTATGCCTTCATCACCGATTATGGGTGACATTCCCAGATTGAGCAAAAATGCAGGAAGGGCCAATAAGATCCCAATGACTGCCAGTTCCTGGTGGGTCAGTTTTGCAATCCTTGCCTGAAATCCTGATTTCATTATGGTTTGAAAAAAATGAAAGATCGCAAAGGTAATGAAATGCAGGTTCGTAACTATTGGGTTCCTCCTGGCATTGCTTTTATGGTGATCATATCACTGAGCCATTGGAAGATTTAAATCCTTTGCATCATGTTCGCTGCAGGTTTCATAACTTGGTTATACTTAAATGCTGCATTTCGTTTGGATGGATTAAACGTAATAAGTTATTTAAAAAACGCAAAAAAATCCTTGGTCGACTATAAAAAAAAAGTTGCAACTCCGGAAGAATAAACCGCTAGGCTTAAGAATGATCCCCACCAAATAGTTTCTCAACCATTTCAGTTACAGAACCCAGAGGCACGATGTTGATTTTATATTTAGCCGGATCCCATCCTTTAACATTGTATTTTGAAATACATATGGCTTTAAACCCGATTCGCATAGCTTCAAGAATTCTGGTTTCAATACGCGATACCGCGCGGATTTCACCAGATAAACCGACTTCTGCGGCAAAACAAATTTGTTTATGTAGTGCTTTATCCAATAAGGAAGACGTAACTGCAGCCACGACGGCAAGATCCATCGCCGGATCGTTGATACGAATTCCTCCTGCCAGGTTCAGAAAAACATCCATTTGTGCTAAAGAAAATCCACATCGTTTTTCCAAAACGGCCAGCAGCATAGCCATTCTCCGGTTATCAAAACCATTGGCTACCCGTTGAGGAGTGCCATAAATGGCAGAACTGACCAATGCCTGAGTTTCAATTAAAAGCGGTCTTTGGCCTTCCATGGTGGCAGCAATTGCAGACCCACTCAGCAATTCTTCATTTTGAGAAAGTAACAATTCAGATGGGTTGGCAATGGGTCGGAGTCCATTGGCTTGCATTTCATACAAGCAAAGTTCATCCGTTGAACCAAAGCGATTTTTCATGACACGTAACATCCGGTAAGCATACTGTTTGTCTCCTTCAAAATGCATAACTGTATCTACCATATGCTCAAGGATTTTCGGACCGGCAATATCCCCTTCTTTATTGATGTGCCCTATAATCATCACCGGTGTCCCGGATTCCTTGGCATATCGGATGAGTTGAAAGCTACTGTCCCGGATTTGGGAAATACTCCCTGGCGCCGCATCTAAATCATCCGTGTAGAGGGTTTGAACAGAATCGACAATGAGTAAACCAGCTTTTAAGCGAACCGCTTCGGAGAGGATTTTTTGAACTCTTGTTTCTGCGAGGAAATAACAACTTTTTCCAGTTTTCTTAATCCGGTCAGCCCTCATTTTAATTTGCTCACCGCTTTCCTCGCCGGAAACGTACAAAACTGAAACCTTCTCCACGCTCAGGGCTAATTGCAGCATTAAGGTAGATTTTCCGATGCCCGGTTGACCTGTCAATAAAATTACGGAGCCACTGACCAAGCCTCCACCAAGTCCTTTGTCCAATTCAGGATCGCCGGTTGAAATACGATGTGCCGGAAGGCTACCCAGATCATCCAAAAGGACTGCCGTTGGTTTCAGCGCTTCATTTTGGTAATTTTTCCATTGACTGGTAAACTTATCCGGCGGTTTATGTTCGACAACCTCTTCCACCATACTGTTCCAACTTCCACAAGAAGGACATTTACCTGCCCACTTAGGGGAAGACACCCCGCATTCTGTACAGCAAAATACTGTTTTCAGTTTGGCCATTTTGAAAAATATACCCTGTAAAACTAAAGAATTTGGATACCGAACGGCAAGTTTAGTGTTTTAAAGCGGAAATAAACGTTTTTTTTGGATCATATCATGTGGGGCTAAACTATCCAATCTAAAAACACATATGTATTTATTGTATTTATTTTAATCTGTTTATCAATAATATACCGAAATAAGTTTCAGTTAATCGATTTTTTATCATATTTTTTTACCCATTCATTGAACTTATTGCAATTAATTTTGGTATTAAGTTCATAACGCAGAAGATAAAATTGTGCATTTTTGCGTTGAAATTCGAAGAATCAAAGTTTCAATTGGTTTTTTGGGGTTATGCGGGGTATCGTCTGCTAGGATGGTACCCTGCTTTTTTTACTTTATCTTCATATGAAGCCATTTGATTAAAGATTGAAATCTTTTCTATTTGCAAACTGTTATATGGATTACAGTGTACTGAAATTTACCTTTGCAGCATGAATTTAAATCCTTACGCTACAGCCGTTGAGAGTTTACTCTTTGTTTCTCCACAACCCATTAGCCCAGCTGAAATCAAGTATTGTCTTGAGAACAGTGGATCCATTAGCATTGGGCTGGATGAAGTGGAACACGCTATATTCCAATTGATTGAACGGTATTCTTCCAATGATTTTGGCATTGAATTAAAAGAAATTGCGGGAGGTTATCAATTTTTATCCAAGCCCATTCATTTTCCAGTGATTGCCGAGCATATCAAACTGACCAATCGAAAAAAATTATCAAAAGCAGCCATGGAGTCACTGGCGATCATTGCTTATAAACAGCCCATTGCAAAATCTGAAGTTGAGCAAATCCGGGGAGTCAATTCAGAACATTCTATCCAAAAATTGATGGAGAAAGAATTAATCGAAATTGTTGGAAGAAGTGAAGGACCAGGAAAACCTTACTTACTGGGGACTTCCCAACGATTCATGGAGTATTTTGGACTGAAGAGCCTGGCAGATCTGCCTAAATTAAAAGATTTTGCTATTCCGGAACACGAAATTGGAGAACCAGCGCCTATTGAAGTAGAATCAGCTGTAGCTCTGGAATCCTTTCCAACCAAGGAAACCGATTCAACTGAAGAATAAATCATATCATGGAACCTCTCGTTAACCGGGTGGCTCAAAGCAGCCTCATCACCATAAAGCCAGAGGATTTTTATCCTAAATTCCCCATCGTAGAGTTTGATCTGAAAGATTATCTTTTCCATGGACTCATATTAAAAGAAATTGAGTTCCGTCAAAATCTTAAAGATCTTGATTGGAGTAAATTTAAGGATTGCTGTTTGACCATTTATTGCAGTACCGATGCTATTATCCCCACATGGGCTTACATGTTGGTTGCTAGCTATGCACAAAAACATGTGTTGGATGTATGCTTTGGAAACAAAAGCGATTGTTTAAATGCCTACTTCAGAGAAAGAATTCGCAATCTTACCATCGACCCCTATGTTGGCGCAAAAGTGGTCATTAAAGGTTGCAGTGACCTTGAAATTCCTCCGGCTGCTTACCTTGAACTTACCCGTAAATTGCAACCCGTAGTTGCTTCAATTATGTATGGTGAACCTTGCTCGACGGTTCCTGTCTACAAACAATCTAAAACGCAAGGGTAAAATCAGTTCGGTGGTGTCCTTGAACAAATGGAAGTCGCATCAACTATCCCCGTCCAGAATATTTCCAAGTCCACCCAGGATACTACCCTCTTCTTTTCTTCGGAATCCACCATATTGAATGATGCGGGAAGCCAGTCTGCTAATCGGTAATGACTGTATCCAAACCTTTCCTGGGCCTCTCAAAACGGCATAGAACAGTCCTTCTCCTCCAAACACCATATTTTTAATTCCCTTGATAAATTCAATATCAAAATCCACCCTAGAAGTGTAGGCTACAACACAACCGGTATCAATGCGTAAGGTCTCACCAACACCTAAGGTGAGCTCTTTAACGAAGCCCCCGGCATGAACAAATGCCATGCCGTCACCCTCCAGTTTTTGCATAATAAATCCTTCGCCACCAAAAATTCCCGTACCCAGTCTTCTTTGCAACTCGATGCCAACCGATACACCCATCGCAGCACATAAAAAGGCATCCTTTTGCGCGATAATTTTTCCATCCAATTGGCTGAGATCCAGAGGAATAATTTTTCCAGCATAGGGAGCTGCAAAACTGACCCTGGATTTACCTGCGCCCTGATTTGTATAGGCGGTCATAAATAAACTTTCACCCGTCAATAATCGCTTTCCTGCAGAAAATAATTTACCCATAAACCCACTCTCCTGTTGTGTGCCGTCACCGAAAATGGTACTCATCAAGATCCCATCTTCCATCATTAAAAAAGATCCAGCTTCGGCAATGGCTGTTTCGCCGGGATCTAATTCTATTTCAACATATTGCATTTCCTCACCAAAAATGCGGTAGTCTATTTCATGATTACTGGCCATTTGAATTTTTTGTACAAAGTTAAGTTTATAGAAAAATTAATGATGATAAATATTGACAAACAACATCCCTTCATCGACATACTTAGTTTTCGATTGATCAAAGTGAATCCCTTCCCTTGCTACTTCCAATGAATATTCGAAGGTCCTTTACATTACCCTCTCTCCTGGTTCATAAACGACCTGTTTAATAGGATTGTTGACAGGTTCAACAGTTCGCAAATAACGATAAAGTGCTTTGATTTCGAGGGTATCCATTCTTGAAAATGATCCCCAGGGCATCGGGCTTCCTCTATGGACTTTTCCTTTCTTAAATCTGGCTATAAAGGCTTCTTCAGTCCATTGTGCCATAATACCGGTAGCAAGGTCTGGAGTGAGATTTGGCGTAACAAAAGTTTTTCCTTGTGAAAAAACGTCAGGAGGAAAAACAGTTCCTCCGGCAAAGGGTTTTCCAACGAATGCCCCGGTCTTTAAGTCTCTCTCCGTATGGCATCCAAAACAGTTGGCCACTGAGTGCGCCAGGTACTTACCATATTCTGCTGAGCTGTCAATCATAACTGACTTTGGAGGTGTGCCTTTGGTGCCTTCGGGTTTGATAACACCGAATGCCATGAGTGCCTTTCCCAATACAGACAAAGAGGTAGATGCAACAGCATGATTTACAGCTGGTTGTGAACGAAGGTAGGAGAGAATAGCCGTCAGATCCTCGTCACTTAATTCAGCAAAAGGCATAAAAGGAAAAATACACTTTCCATCTTTTCCTACCATATGCCTCATCACACGGGCGATCTCCTGGTCAGTATGCTTCCCAATTCCGGTTTCCAAATCAGGAGTCAAGTTGGGCGCTCTGAAAGTGCCTGGAGGAATCGTAAGTTCCCAACCGCCACTCAGCGGAATGATTTCACCATTTTCAACATCTTCTATTTTATTCATAGGTACATGGCAAGTACCACAATGAGCAGGGCCATATGCCAGGTGCTTACCCCTTGCAATAACAGCACTGTCTGAACTTGCTTTCAAATCAGGGTAAGGGGCCTCAAATTTCTTGTTCCATGACAGTTGGATATAAATGAAGATAACTGAAGCAAGGGCAATAATGCCCAAGAGAAGGTATTTGAAAATTTTGATTAAAGTTTTCATGTTGATATTGTGTTTTGTTCTTGACAAAAATACCGAATAAATTTTAATAATCTTCAGATACTAAACCCGTTAGCGCTGTCTTTAATCCCATTTCTATCCACCCCGACAATTGTAGTTTTGACAAACTGAGGTGTATACGCTTTAGTTAAAATATTACTACTTAATATATTATCCATAATATACTTACATATATGAATAATTAGGCTTTAAGCAATCACCCTATTCTGTAATTCTTTTTCAACACTCGCGAATTGCGGAAAAATCCCCCTTAGCTTTACCTTGCTTTTGCCATGGTAGATAAATAATACCATGGGAATTTGGGTGCTTTTGAACGGGGCACCCATTTTTTTATCCCTTTATGAAATCTGAAAATGACCGATATGAATATCTCCCAGTTATTCATCTAAGTTGTTTATGTGAAAAAATTTTAACAACATTAGCTGTAAAACCAGTTATTATCCATTGAAATAACTAACGAACGTTTGTAAGTATTGTCATTTTAAAGCTGATAGTGTATAACCAAATTAACTTTCTGAAGATACTAAATTGAAATGGCTTTCTTCGCCGAACTGGTTAAATGATAATTTAGTGGTAATCTTTTTACTGGACTTCATGAAAACGGTAAAATTCTAAATCCGATTTCGGTGTAAGGCTATTCCTGAAGAAAGATGAAATTTGAGTGTGCTCTGTCGATCGAAATATTGAGGATAGGATGTCTATTAAAAGTGATACGGTTTACAATTCCAAAACTGCTTTACGGAAAACGAATACACTCGTTCTTTTTCTCAACTTTCTTGCGGATGAACAAGGAGCAAAGCATACGAGATGCTTTGCGACATGAGCACCGACCAGTGAAGCTGGTAGATTGTGATAGAAATCACAATCTAGGTGCGTCCCGGTGACCGAGGTCATCGGGAGGCGAGCTCCTGTGAGCAGCATCCTCTGAACTTATGAGCGAGCGCCGTCGAGCGAAATATTGAGGCTAGAAGGAATACTGCTTCGCCGGTCTCGGGCATTGC
>CAZMSE010000030.1:0-38984 GCA_964568865.1 uncultured Saprospiraceae bacterium | reverse complement strand
ACTCCATGTCGAGCTAGAGCTCGACACGGGGCTCACTCGCAGGAGCTCGCCATTCACTCCTAAATTGCGACGTCAGTCGCAATTTGCCAGCTTTGCTGGCCGTAGCTCATATTTCGGTTCACTGCAAAAAATTCAATATCATGACTTTCGAAATGATCATTCACTAATCCTAGGAGAATTGAGACCCTTTTGGCCAATCAGAATCACATCCCTGCAATAATAAGTACCGCTGTTAGCTATCGTACGTGATTAAATTTAATACACACAAGTTTCAATTGAGCTCTTTGCGTAGTTGTTTGAGATTGCTATGCAAAGGATGCGTGGGTTCGAGTGATTTCTCTATGGAGCTGATTTCAAGCTCTATTACAGCTTTATCTCTTTTGAGAAGAACTTTGCAAAGCAGGGTATTAAACCTGAGGTCCAGGTCAGAACCCTGAAGTTGGGGTACCTGGTTGATGTAGTCAAGATTCCCCAAACACAACTCAAATTGCTGCAAAGCTTTTTCGTATTGCCCTTTTTTAAAGTAGGCATGTGCCAGATAGTAAACCGGTATGGTAAAACCGGCTTTTAGCTTGGCCTGGGCTTCAAGGCTATCCATCATAGGCGGCTCCTGAAAATAAAAAAATGATGCCTTTTCAAAAAACTGCTTCTCGACCACAGAAGCCCTTTCCATACTGACGGGTTCCATGAACAATCCAACAAATTTTTGTTCGTTGGAAGGTAAAGGATTCCAAAAAAGAAAAGTCCCCACAGCAATGAGTAATACCATACTGGCCGCAACAGAAATCGCTTTGCGATGGTCAATGGCAAAACGCTTTACCAAATAGGAAGTAGACGGTTTCTCATATGGAACTTCTTGAAGGGATTGATAAACTTGTTTCATCATTTCCCGGTCATGATCCAGGGATTCATTGGACCAACTGGCATGACTCAAAAGAAACTGAATATACTCCTTTTTGTAACCAGGATCCGTTTGAAGTCTGTGTTTGAAATGGCTGATCTCTGCAGCGGCCAATAAACCGCTCAGGTAGGCTTCAAATTCTTCCGAATGATTGGATGGCTTCATATTTAAAACAGTTTGTCGGGGTCTTTCGAAATAAGAGAATTAAGTTTGTCCAGGCATCCTGAAAGATGGACGGGAATAGAACCGGTGGTATAATCTTTTCCACATTTTTCTTTAAGTAGTTCAGTCAATTGTTGTTTGTCCCGAACCAGACGCTCTTCAATATGATAATGATACAATAGAGTACTGCATTTGCATTCTAACTTAAAAATGTATTGCTTTACCTTCTCAATGATCATGGGGTCACCCGTAATTTCATCGAGCTCGGTCAAATGTTTTTGAACTTCTTTTGCTTTTGTTACTGCACGTACCATTTCTTCACAAATATTCCGGGTGAGTTTGTAATAATACCCTTCGCAATTTTCCCTGGGACCTCTCCCGGAGTTCTTCTCATGGAAAATCCTCAATACGACTTCGATGTAAAAATCCTGCCAACTTTCAAAATTCATTGAAACAAAACGTTGGTATTTCCAATAAAAATACTTCGCATGTTTCTGAATAATTTCTTCCTCAAACAGGAGCCGGGCAGCCATCTTTCGGCCTTCATCGCCCTGATTGATGTGGATCTGAAATGATTCACAGGATTTGCACATGGGTTTCTAAATTGTTTAGTGTAAATATAAGCCAATAGTTAAGGTGCCATGCGAATTTTTTTCTTCTGAATCGACATTTTACATATAAAAATAAAACACCATGTAAATACTTGAAGCCTCGAATTCAGACGAGACTGGGAACTGCATTTAATAGCCATTGTGCCGGCCGAAATCCTTTAGCTAAAATACACCAATTGATCCTCAGTAAAAATTATTTTCACCAAGGTCTTAATTTTCATTCCATGAATTCACCATATCCATGTATCCTGCTTTGATGCGCTTTAAAGGAATACAAAAAAAATCATATTTTTTCACACATTAAATTCTACGCCATGAAAAATTCAATCTTTCTTTCTCTTCCATTGTTTCTGTTTATGGCTTTCGAGCCAACTGTAATTCACAGCCCTTTCACCCTCTCTGATCTTCTTTCACATGAATCAAGTATTATTAAAACAGATGATCCATCCGGCCTTGCCCTAACGAACGTATGTGAGTCTGAAGAAAGCTTGGCCGTTGAAGTAAAAGACGAAAGAAATCAAAGAAGCAATGATCCGGTGCTGGATGCATTTATTTTTGAATATTGCACAAAACAATGTGGCGACCCTCGCAACATTGAAAATGCGCCATGTTGGTTCCAGTGCCGTTACACAATTTACTTACTCAGTTTAAAGAAAAAGCGCAGATAGAGACTTGCATATTTATCATATCCAAAGCGAAGGTCGTGAAAGCATGGCCTTCGCTTTTTTAAATGCCCAAGGTCAATTTAAGAATCTACCATTTTAAAATTACAATAAAAATAGTGGCTCTAAAATCTTAAATTTTTGCATTGAACTGCACATTATTTATGAAAGCAATTGAATAATCGTTGTGATGACAACAAAAATTCAAGGCACATTATCAAATCACTTAATCAATTTATCATGAAAACTCTTCATTATTATTTAGCCATCGTTCTTACCGGTTTTTCTTTTATGACCCAAACGAATTCCCAAATTTTGAATGCACAGCATCCTGGCCGAAACGGCAAAGAGGCGAAGTCACTGGATGGAATCTTCCCCGTAAAAGATTTATTGATCGGTACGTTCATCCAAACTAAGTTTGCCTTTGCTCCAGAATATTTACCTGCAGGGCAAGGCAATCGTTCGGCAAATGATGTGCCCGGGTTTAATACCAAAGGTCCTATGGCTTCCGAAGGTGATCCCTTTGATGCCGCTAATGAGAATACCTTGCTTAAACAAAGATTGTGGAATGATGCGATCCGTCAGTTTGAAACCTATCATTTTGAAGATGCGAGAAAATTGTTCTACCGTATTTGGGAATTGAATCCCGCCGATGATTATGCCAAATTTTATCTCGCATTAACGCAATTGTACCTGGGTCAATATGGTCCAGCCGCCAACAAACTGAGTGTATTGAACAAGAAGGTGTCTTTGGAGAATAATCCTGAACAACAATTGTTCAAAGATGAAATCAAATTTTACTTCGCATGGTCAGCCCTCAAGGTTGCAGATAGCCCTAAAATGGCCCTCACTCTGTTCACTCAACTAAACTATGAGGGGGGTAAATACCAGGAAGTGTCAAAAGAAATGATTAACCTGCTTCGTCTATAACATATTCCATCCAGGCCCGCTGAATCAGCGGGCCTTTTTATATTGATCGAGCTTAGGAGATGGTTGTTAGAGGTTAGTTGTTGGTGGATAGAGATTAGGGATTGCGGTAATAAAATAGTTTTCATGAGGCCGAAGCAATCCGTGAATGCGAAAACTAACCTATACGAACCTCCGTGAGTATAAAGCATTCATCTGAAAATTTAAAATTCTCTCACCCTACATTTCGCCAGAGCCTTTCCACAATCTAGGGTTACTGGAAGAACCAAATTCGTAAAATAACCAGGACCCATTTTAGACTGCTGTCAAACAAAAAAATAAAGAGTATAACAAAGGTTATATTTCATAAAGCAGATCCTAACCGGAATTTTGGGAAAAAAAATATGAAATACTTATTAGCGTTTCTGACCTTTATTTTCTTTGGCCTTGAACTGAATGGTCAGTCGATCTTGCAATTAATCAAGAGTAAACCAAAGCAAACACAAATTCCTGAGTTGGAATTACTGGAATTAAACACCACACCTCAGTCGCAAGTAGATCTGTCTACAGGTAATATGAAGTTTACACAGGATAGTACGCTTAAAAACTCCACTGAATTAAAGACTTACTTTAATGATTTGATCTCAGTATTAATGAATAATAAAACTTCTAAGGAAGATTCAATAAGAATGAAAAAAGTAATTGATTCGTTAGGTTCTGAAACCATTAAATACTATAATATTGCTTTAGATTATTTGAATAAAATATACCAAATCAAAGGTTTTGAGTTAGCTGAATATATTAGCAACAATGGCAAATTGAGCCGGGAATGCGAAATCAATTATTATCTTCTCGAAGACAAGTTGAAAGACCTAAAAATGATGTACACGAATGAATTAAAGAGTAATGGTAATTTTAGAGATAGTGTAGATCGCCTACTCAATGAATTGTACTTGTCGTGGTTTGAAATTGAAACATTGAAGGATAGTTTCAAACTCCTTGGAACAGAACGCGATAAAATACTCGGCGTGAATTTAAATTTAGATACTAATCTGGAAAATTTATTTAGCAAATCAAAATCATTACAAAAATTTGTTGATTCTGCTGTTATTCATCTGAATAGATACTACAAAGTATTGAAGACCAGGATAGAGAGTACAATGAAAACAACCCAAAAGGATGAATTAGGCCTCTCAGCATCTCCTGTGCTTAATAGTTTCGCCAATAAATTCTCCCCTTCCCTGTCAATTCTTGGAACTGCCAACTATGGAAAAACTTATAATGAATTGGGTTTGTTTACCGGTGGCTTATTTGGAAAGAATTCAAGTTTGATGGAAAGTTTTTATTACCACGATTTGTCGGATTTTGCAATTTACTATAAAGGTGCGGCGGCGGCAATTGTGTCAGTGGACAGCAATCAAAAGGCAGGTTTCAATTATGAGGCTTATTTCATGAATAAACAATTTGGCGGCGACTCGATGAGGAAAATTGACGCATTTGCATATACCTCTATCCAGCTAAAGGCCGGTTTTGAATATGTGGTATATAGAGATGTAGTAAGTGCCTATGCCAACTTAAATTATCATCTTCCGATCTCAAATTTAAGAAACTTGCAATTAGTTACAGGTCGGGAGGAAATAAACCAAATAAATTTTGATTTGGGAGTAAAAATGATCCTGAGTCCATCTCAAAAAAACAACGGATCAACCAATCTATTTGTTGACATCAACTTAATGTTCCTCAATGATAAAATGAAAAATGTATTGGCAATACAGGATGATATATTGCCAAGCCTAAAAATAGGTATCCAACAAAGGCTATCCAAATTTTAGAACCCTTTAAGTGCTAATTAATGAAAGTTCTTGACAACCTTTGTCCTCAATGCGTGAAATAAACGCTATGCATTAAGAACTTGAAGGCCGCTGTAAAGTGGCCTTTTTTTTTATGAATTGGAGGGGGAAATAGGGGTTTAGGGACGTAGGGGTTAAAGGACGTAGGGGTTAAGGGATTTAGGGGTTAAGGGGTTTTGGGGTTTTGGTTTAGAGATATGTAGACTTGGAGGTTTGGAGGATAACCGAATTTAAACTTACTAACGTATGTTAGTTCTACATAACTGATTTTCCTATTCCTAAATAGATACTAAATTCCTACACGCCTCCATCCCCCCCTAACCAAAGTTATATTTTCCGTCCAATCAAATCATTCCAATTTTGAACCATAAAATACATCATCATGAAAAATTGGATACTTCTTATTTTACTATTCACTGGATGCAGCGGCATCCTCATTGCACAGACAGGCCCTGCAGAAAAATGGAATTATCATGCAGGAGGTTCTAAGTCTGAACAAGCTGTTTTTGTTCTTGAATGCACCGACGGGGGTTCATTACTTGTCGGGAGCACTTCCTCCAACGATGGTATGGTCTCAGGCAATCATGGCAGCCTGGATGCATGGATTGTAAAACGCCGGGCAAATGGAACTTCCGAATGGCAGTTTTGCTTTGGAACATCTTATAATGATAGAGCAATGCAAGCCGTCGAAGTCAATGATGGTTATGTCATTGTTGGCCAAAAGGATAATGATGCCTGGGTCTTTAAAATAAGTAAAACTGGAGGTTTAATATGGGAAAAAACCTATCCCACCGGAACGCTCGCAACCTCCGCCCTCTTTGCAATTCGCAAAAAATCAGACGGTACTTTTCTTGTGGGCGGCCATATCAATCACAATATTTCGGGAAATGCCATGATTTGGAATATCAGCAGTACTGGGGTTTTAATTCATGGCTTATCTTTTACCATAGGCTATACAATCCATGAAATACGACTCACTTCAGATGGTAATATTCTTATTATGGGAGATTATAACGAACGTGAAGAAGGATGTTATCCAAACAGTGAAGTCCCTTGTTACAGTAATCTTTGGCTAGCCAAAGTCACCCCTTCTTTTCAGATCATATGGAGCAAATATTATGGGGGCAGCACCTGTGACCTTTTTGTGGATGGCGAAATGAATGCCAATAATGAAATCTATTTATTGGGTCGTACTTATTGCAAAGGCAATATCACAGGACCCAATAATATTGGAGGTAACTGGCCGGATGTTCAATTTACCTGGTTGGCAAAAGTAAACCCAAATGGAGTGCTTCAAAATGCCATCATTGTTTCTTCAAATCCATTCTATCTGGATCATACTGCTGACTTCTACTGCGTCACTACCGATTGCAAAGGATTTCCTGTAATTGGAGGAATTGGTGGAGGTTTTTTAGGAACCTCCCCGTTGATTGAAAAATATCATTCTGATTTGTCGCAAATTGTTTGGATTTCAGAAACAACCTTGTCTCAGTCTGATTTCAGAACTTTACTTGACATTCAATTTACATCTGAGGCATCTTATCTGGCCTGCGGCAAATGGAATGATGGAGATGATGACTATTTTATATTGAAAACCGAAAAAGATCCGGATTGCGCAGGATCCGGTAATAAGTGCCAAAACATTACACCCCTTTCTTGTGGTCAAACATATGCCGGGAACACTGCAGGAAGAAACAGCGCTTTCGGTATTTCCGATTTAGGAACTTGCCATTCCTCAGCTAATCCGTTTACTGCAGGAGACCAGTTGTTTGAAATCTACAAACCCAATAACAACGGTGATCTGGTCATCACCTTGTTTAGTACAAATATTGATCACGACATCTTTTTACTATCATCCTGTAATCCCGTACAGTGTTTATATAAAAGTACGGGAAGTGTGTCCGGAAACGGCAACAACATTGAGATCATTCGCGTAAATAATGCGCCAGCCGGATATTATTATGTACTCGTTGATGGCTCAACAACCAGTCAGGTTGGACCCTTCACCCTTACCGTCAATTGCGGTTTGTTAGATTGTGGAAATGCTAAACCCATTGAATGCAAACAAACATTATTCAATGAAACCACCGCAACCGGTGTGAACAACGTAAGTTTGTATTGCAATCCTTCCAATATTTCCGATCCGGGTACTGGCTGTACCGGAAAGGAAAGGGTGTATACCTTTTTGCTGAATTCTTCGCAGACCGTTACCCTACAATTGACCAATATCCGTGATGGGAATGACGACTTTGAGATGTTTTTGTTCAAAGATTGCAATGAGGATCTTTGCCTGGAATCCAGCACAAACCCTAAAGGAAATAATGAACTCATCTCTGCAAACCTGACCGCTGGGCGGTATTATATTGTGGTCGATGGATGGAAGGACAGCGAAGGTGCATATGACATTTCCGTAGACTGGAACTGTTGTACCAATCCGATAGAAGTGTATAATTGTGGGTATATCACTTATAAATATGCAGGGAATGGCAGTGATTTGAAATTTACTTTCACCAGCAACAAGTCGATTGCCAATGGGAAAAAATGGAAAGTCGGAAATAACGAAATACTCACTGCCACGGGGACCAGTTTTACCTATAACTTTCCATCACCAGGCGAGTATGTTATTTGTTTTCCGTATCTGAATGCGAACAACTGTTTGGAATACTGTTGTTACCGCATATGGATTTCCAATCCATTCGATTGTTTTCTTTTTGACTATCGCTTCAACCCAACCAGCAATAATTACACCTTTAATCTGGATATTCCGGGTGCTACAAACATTGTCTGGAAAGATGATACAGGAGGCGGAACCATCGGCGGTGGTCCGATTTCCAACCCGGTACCCGCACCTCCGGGTGGCGGATGTGTTGAAAAAACCATTACCGTGACTTACTACCTCAATGGAAGATGGTATATCTGTTGTCGTAAAATTTGGATCTGTAATCCATTTGATTGTCTTGAATTCGATTACAGATTTGATTTAAATTCCAATGGTATGGTGTTTCAACTTAACCATGCATCGGCAAGCCATATCACCTGGAAAGATGATACCGGAGGTGGGGATATCGGCGGAGGGCCCATTTCCAATCCGGTACCGGTTCCTCCCAATCCGGGAGATTGCATCGAACGAATCATCTCTGTCAAATATTTTGCGAATGGCCGTTGGTACCTGTGTTGCCGAAGAATTTGGATCTGCAATCCATTTGATTGTGCCAACATCACTTTCCAATACAATGCCAGTGCAGGTGGCTATATTTTTCAACTGACTCAACAGGGTGCATCATACACTACCTGGAAAGATGATACCGGAGGTGGCGATATCGGCGGTGGCCCAATTTCTAACCCGGTTCCGCCTCCTTCCGGAACACCCTGTGTCGAAAAAGTGATTTCCGCCCGATATTTTTATAACGGTCGTTGGTACATCTGCTGCAAGCGATTTTGGTTATGCGATCCAAAAATTTGCGCAGCAACTATTCAAACCAAGGTCATTCCTTCCGGGCAGGTAACACTCAGCGTACCAGGGAATTTTACCCAAGTGTTGTGGTTCAACCAAAACACAGGAGCTCTTCTGGGTTCTGGTAATTCTATACAAGTCAGTTTTCCTTATGGCAGCTCCCAGGAAGTTTGTGTACAATACAATGATCAGGGCCGAACCTACATGTGTTGTAAAAATTTAGTGATCGTCAAAACAGACCATCTGGATGAACTGAAAGCATCGATTGAATTGTTTCCCAATCCGAATGACGGCCATTTTTATGTTACCTCTGAAAATACTAACATACGTTCGTCTCAGGTTTGGGTCATCAATTCTCAAGGTAAAATACAAACGAACGTTCGTATTAACAACTTAACGGACAATAGTCTTCAAGTGGAAACCCGTCCATTATCGCCCGGCTTGTACTTTATAAGATTGATGTTAAACGGCCAGGTGATTTACAAAAAATTTGAAGTCTTCCAATGAATTGAAGTAGATGGATGACGTGCCGGTTAATTTTAAAACTTATTGAATTGACCGGCACATATTTTTAACAACCAAAATGATCAACCATGAAAAGTATTATTTTAATCGCATTATTCACTTTGTCGTCCTGCTGCAAGTGGAAGAACTGCCCTGGAGAAACCGTGTTGTGCATTCCGTACTTCAATGGCAATTACCGCGATACCTATCCCAACATTGGAGAGTATCTGATCATAGAAAAGCAGAATCCTTCCATTAGGTTTAACTACCGCAATCCTCCTGGATTTCCTGATCCTTTAAACTGTCGATCAGATGTCCCTGGCTTATCTTTAAATTGTAAACAAGGGTATCGTTTTCATTTATATGGTATCGATCGACAAACCCTGCAGCGATATCTGCTGGATTCCGTTGACCTGTGTGTGGCATCAGACTCCAGCTGCCTGATTTTTGATGCCGACCCAAATCATCCTAAATAATTAAACATTCATTTATTGGCGTATATTTATTTAAAATTTAACCACCATGAAATCACAAGACACCAACGAGAATCTACAACCGGAACTCATTCATTATCTTTGGGTACGCCGAAGCATCGGGATAATGGGCATTTTATTTCCTTTTGTTTTGGTCTTTGGAAATAATTTGTTGTGCAGCGACAACCATTGGTTGGAATCCATCAGTGCTTATTTCCATACCAAAATGCAAACTTTTTTTGTAGGGGTGCTGAGCGTCATCGGAATATTGCTGTACACCTATCGCGGACCCAAAGGAGAAGATTCCGCATTGGCCAACTGGGCCAGCTTATTTGCTTTCGGCGTTGCGTTTTTTCCCACACAACTTCCTCAATTTAAATCTGCCTGTTTTGCAGGGCTGGATTATGACTTGTATTATTTACATCTGGCGTCTACCATCGGACTGTTCAGCTGTTTTGCTTACTTCGCCATCGTAGTTTTTAATAAACCCGATGAACACGGTTTTGTCTCCGAGGATCGAAAAATGCAAATGCCCTGGTTTAAAACCAGCGGCTATATCATCATTGCCTGTATGTTGGGAATCGCACTGGGATGGGTGCTGACTTCAATTTTCAAAATCAGCATTCCGTTTCCACTCACTTTTATTCTGGAATGGATAGCCCTGGTAGCATTTGGCATCACCTGGGTCATCAAAGGCGATTGGATCATCTCCGGCCATCGCAGTAAACCCTGATATCTTCATTACCAGCAAGCCCGCTGTTTTAAAAGATCCGGCGGCACAATACAAAGTAGGGTGAATTCGTTTAACTTTGAATTACAAAGTACTTTGTATGAAAAATGAAATGAATTTTCAGGAAGACCTGTCGGCCATAAAAACCATGATGCAGCGGTCGACGCGATTCAGCGCCCTTTCAGGGATCTCAGGAATCCTGGCTGGCCTCTATGCTCTTGTCGGAGTGTGCATTGCTCTTTATAATTCATGGTCCTTCCAACAAGCTTCCATTGAAAACCTCACCGAAAGTAAACAGGCTTTGTGCTGGTTAGGAATATCTGTAGCCTTTGCAGCCATCGCAACAGCAGCATTCTTCAGCCATCGGCAAATCCATAAACAAGGTCTTTCGTTTTGGAATCATGCCATACAAAAAATGTTGACGAATTTTTTAATGCCGCTGATCGCAGGGGGTATCGTACTCATTCTGTTGTTCCTCCGGGGACCCCTGGAATGGATTCCGGGAATGAGCTTGTTGTTTTATGGTTTGGCCTTACACGCCGCCAGCAGGGATACCTATCCCGAAATACGCCTATTGGGATGGATTCAGTCAGTTTTAGGCATCCTGGCGCTGTGGTTTCCCCATTACGCTATCGCATTTTGGGCAACGGGATTTGGCCTATTTCACATCGGATATGGTGCCTATTTTATGATTCGCTATGAACGATGAACATGCAACTCAAAGGTTACCATAAAGCTTTTGAAAGCCGGATCCGACTCTCCATCATGTCCATTCTGGCGGTAAACGATTCCGTGGACTTTTCTTCGCTCAAAGAATTTCTTGAGCTTACCGACGGCAATCTGGCCGGGCATCTGAAGGCATTGGAAAAGGAAGACTTCATTCAGGTTTCCAAAAAATTTATTGGCCGCAAACCGAACACCTGTTATGCTCAAAGTAAAAAAGGCAAAAAGGCTTTCGAACAGCATCTTGCTGCATTGGAACGCTTTATTTTATCGCAAAAGTAAATGGTCTCAACGTCCAAAGTAAAACCATAAAAAAAATTCTACCCTATGTTGTCCAAAAATGCATTGCACGAAGAAAAAAATACACCAGCAGATATTAACCATATCCATCATCCTCCATTAGCCGCCGAAATGATCCATCACCTGGATCATCCGGATCGGCTGGAAGAATTGTTTCGTTCCAACGAAATGGAATTTAGAACAGCATTTGAAACCATTTACCCGGAAATAAAATCTCATCCCATTGCACAGTTTTGGAATGCCCGTTTAAATTTTAAACTTCCTTCGACAACGACCCGCTTTGGAAAGCAACCATGGGTGATTTTGTTCTTGTGTTTGTTTTCTGGCTGCGTGGCCAAATTACCCGACTGGTTGGGATGGGATGAAAATGCATTTTTCCAACGTAACCTGGCGTTCGTCATCTTTCCGGCTTTGATGGCCTATTGGTCTATACAACGCAGAACGTCCTGGACCACAAAATTCATGGTAGCTGCAATCTGTCTGGTTTGCGTGGTTTTCATCAATGCTTTATCTCCAAACGATCTGACGGATTCTGTCTTGTTGGCTTGCATCCATCTACCGGTAGTCCTTTGGTTTCTGTGGGGAATGTTGTTTTCGGTACGGGATGGCAAAGTATCGGACATCAACATTGAATTTTTAAAACACAACGGCGAACTGTTGGTCTTGTCGGGATTACTACTCCTGACCGGTGGTTTGATCACTGCGGTAACACTCGCCCTGTTTGAACTCATCGGAGTCCGGGCAGAGACCTTTTATTTCAGGCACATTGCGGTCTGGGGTCTGGCATCGATTCCCCTCGTAGCCACTTATCTCATTGGTCTCTATCCACCACTGGTCAGACAAATCTCTCCAGTGATCGCCCAATTGGTGACCCCTTTGGTGTTGATCATGTTGTTGATTTATTTGGGGGCCATTGTATACACAAAACACAATCCTTATGACGACCGGCAATTCCTCATGTTATTCAATGTCTTATTGATCGGCGTGTTGGCCATCATATTATTTTCCGTCGCAGAATCCTCTGCGGCCCAACTAAAAAGCCGCCGGTTAATCCTGTTGTTTGCTTTGGCAATGCTCACGGTGTTGCTCAACGGCATCGCCTTGTCGGCCATTGTGTTTCGCATCCATGCATGGGGCATTACCCCCAACCGCCTCGCGGTGCTGGGCTGTAATGTCATGGTGCTCCTCCAGCTGTTGTGGGTCACTGTACAGATGAGCAAAGTCCTCTGGAGAGGGAAAAGCGTTGCGTTGATCCACCAGAGCCTTACCCAATACCTCAAATACTATGCAATTTGGGCATTAGGGCTAACGATTCTGTTTCCCTTGTGTTTTGATTTGTGGAAAATTTGGTGAGGTATACACCCAAAGGGTAAGAAATAAAATCGGGTCACACACAGGTCCCAAACCCTGACTGAGATAAACAATCCATCAAAAAATTGTCCGACTGATGGAGGCTTGAACAATTTAAAGCCGTTTACCGCAACAAGGTCACCGACCCCTTTTTTACCCGTTGACCTCCGCAAGCATCCAGTTCAATGACATAGACATAGGTTTCCGGCGGCATGGCTTTGGACTCAAAACGACCATCCCAGGATTGGTTTTTGCCTTCGAAGATCAGTTCACCCCAGCGACTGAAAATCTTCAGGTGAAAGGTTGCCGGGAAGTTCTCTCCGGGGAATTCATCGTTGACCCGATCGCCATTCGGGCTGAAGACATTGGGCAGCTGGTTTGTCGAACTCCCTTCATCGATTTCCACGTCAACACTGCTGGTAAACCCTCCGCAAGCATTATCAAGGGTATATTGATACCGTCCGGAGGTGAAGACCTGGATCTGACGACCCAATTCCCCGGTGCTCCATCGCGCGTGATCATTCCCTGCGTTTAAGATCACGGTTTCTCCAGGGCATGCAAGAATTTTCTCCGGCAACAACCAGGGTACACTATCGATCGTTAGCCGGAAGGAATCCCGGATTTCTTCACATTCGTTGGAGATGGTGTAGCCATATACTCCGGCAGATCCGATGCGCAAGGTTTCATAGTCACCGGTATTCCAGTGGGCACTATCGATCCTCAATGTAAAATCCATGACATTTTGACTGCACAGTACCGTATCCCGCAGCGGTGTAGGGCTTTGCAGTTTTGGAATGATGGTCACCGTCACTGAATCCCTCAGATCGCCACAGGGCGTGTTGATTTCTGCCCAGAATGTACCCGCTTGTTTAACTAACAGTTGTTTGCCTCTGCTGCCATCACTCCAGAGCACTTCTTCCTGCGTAACCAAGGTATCGGTTTGGCCGTCGCATAGGTAGAGTTCTAATGGGATAATTGAATTCGGATAATTATAAAATGCGATATTAATGGAATCGATAAAAATTTGACAATTATGCTCTTTTTTTGCCCAATATATGCCTGATTGGTTAATAAAAATTGATGTTCCTGTATCTCCTGTACTCCAAACTGTATTTGAATAATCGCTATTTAGATAATAACCATTCGAATTACATATTAGTGTATCGTTACCTAAAAATTTTGATTTAACATTGACCTTTTGGCTGTCAAAATATAAACTTAAATTTTGCAAACCTAAATGACCAAAAGTATTAGGTAGTAACTTAATATAGCCTTCAACATATGAGCACAAAGCCCCTTTAATGTTGGGGTGAAGGATTGCACTAACTTCATTTCTTAATCCCCTGGATATAATCAATTTATTATTGGGGTCTTTATTGATGGCTGCAAGTTGGTAATTTGAAGGATACTCTTTGATCTTTGTTTTAATGCCACTTGCGATCTCATATTGATATATAGCTGAAGTTACGTAAAAACTTGTATAATATAAAATTGAATCGTTTGGTGAAAATTCGATACCATAATCATGAGTGCCGTAGCTAACCTCTACTTGGTTTCTTGCTTTTCCTGTCAAAATATCGTAATCCATAAGCCATACTCCATTACCTAAAGAATTCAAACCAGCAGAATATAAAATTTGAGAACGATTATTGTTTACTTTAATTTGTCCTACTTGCGGAGAAAATTTCATACCAAAAAAGCTATAAACTGGTTTGCTTGTGTCAATTCCGTTATGATCAAAATAAAAGCTGATAATGGTATTCTCAAATAATTTTGAAGTCAATATCCAGTATGCCTTTCCTTGATTCATTGGGATTGCAGATAATCTTTCTGAAAAATTACCTTTAATCTGAATATTTTTAAATCCAGGCAACACTTTACCAAGACCATTGTTTTCACATAAGTCTACTATAGAATAATGAAGATTCCTGAAAATTGCGGAAAAGTTTCATCTGCTGTCATAAAAACATAATACCTCATATTATTTGAGGGATCCTGGAGTACCATAGGGCCTTGAGCATTTGAGCCTCCATTGCCCAATAATCCATCACCGTTGTCCATCACCTCATGCACCCTATTATACACCTTATCCGCGGTCACATAAAACAATAAGTTTCCGGCACTGTCGGTTAGGCTTACATTGCTTTCCTGGTGGCTGAGCCTGGGATTGTACAGGGCCGTAGGAGGATCCGTCCGGAAATCCAGTCCGGCATGCTGGCCAAAGTACCAGATAGTGGAGGAAATCTGGGCTGACAAGGGAAGATGCAACGCCAGGACAAGCACCCACAAGGAGGTAAAGTGAATGAAATGATTCAAAGCAGCTGGTAATTCAGTCTGTAATTTAGTTATAAAAGCCGAGGGGCAGCATCATTGAAACACCAAATTTATTGCAGGACAACTGGTCTCCCACCCCAACCAAAACCCCCCTCCCGGCAACCCTGTCTTACCCCCCCTCCATTTCCTTAAGGTTTTGTTATTCATGGCTCCAAAAGCCCCATTTGTCAGGAAGTTTTCTTTCTTTTGCCATACAAACACCAATCATTTGCTTATGAAAAAAATATTTACCCTTCTTTTCAGCCTGTTCTTACTCGACCTCGGTGCACAGATCACCTATACCGCTGCCGATGGTCCCAAGCCAGGCATCAAGCTGGAATCCTCCTATATCCTGGACCTCAGTGGTTTTGACCTGCAGGATTACCAGAAAACAGGAGGCAATCAACAATGGGATATCTCCGGCCAGGCCGTTGACGATTACAGCACCCAATACATTTCAGTAACAAACCTCCCGTTTGTGACTTCTTTCCCGGGTAGCAATATGGCCTATGAAGAAATCCCGAATCCAGACAGCACCTACAGCATGTATCAATACAACAACAGCGGACTGTACCTCATCGGTTTGTATCAACAGGGGACCAGCATCGTTTTTGATAAAAAAGTAACCATCGGGAAATATCCCCTCCAATTCGGAGATAATTTTCAAAATGATGTCATCGCCAACTTCGATGCAGGCGGCTTTCCAGCTCAACTGGACATGAAAACCAACTCCGTCGTGGATGCCTGGGGGACCATGAAAACCGATGAAGGCAGTTTTCCAGTCATCAAAATGAAAACCGTCCAGCTGGTAGAATTGTCTGTACTCGGCATTCCCTTTGGTAGCCAAACCATCATCTCCCACAGTTGGATGGCCAATGGATTTGCGGATCCGGTCGCTAGCTTGAGCTTCGGTGAGTTTGAAGACGATATGGGCATTGTCAACGATACTTCCTTCGTTTTCTTAAAAGATCAGGAAGTGGTCGCTAACCGCGATCTGAACAAACGCCAGGTGGAATTCAGCCTTTCTCCCAATCCCGCTGCCGATGTGGTCACTGTAGACCTGAAAGGTATGGACTACCGTACTGCGGTCTATACACTGGTACAACAAGACGGCAAAATCGTAGCCAGTGGAAACCTCCACGGTGAAAACAACTTTCAACTCAACGTGGCTGACCTGCAAGCCGGCAGCTATTTGTTTTACCTGGTGGTGGACAACAAACGTGCAGTATTCGATATGCTGAACAAGTTATAAAAAGAGAATTACCCAATTCATGGCCACAGGGTTTCGCGACCTTGTGGCTTTTTTATCCGTAAGCTTCCCATTCTTATGAAATTCAATACCAAAGTCATCCATTCCGGTGTGCATCCCGACCCATCCACCGGTGCCATCATGACCCCCATTTTCCAAACTTCTACCTATGTCCAGGAAGGCCCCGGAAATCACAAGGGCTATGAATATGCAAGAACGCAAAACCCGACCCGACAAGCACTGGAAGACAACCTGGCGGCTTTGGAAAATGGCTACGGCGCTGCTTGTTTTGGCAGCGGACTGGCTGCCATGGACGCAGTCATCAAATTACTGCAAAATGGGGATGAGGTCGTGGCCACCAATGATCTGTACGGCGGCTCCTATCGTCAGCTCGTCCGGATCTTCAGCAAAATGGGGATCTCCAGCCGCTACGTTTCGATGGAAAATCCAAGCGAACTCGTAAATCACCTGAGTCCTCAAACGAAGCTGGTTTGGGTAGAAACGCCCACCAACCCCATGCTCAATATCGTTGATGTACAAGCGATCTGCCGCATCGCCCATGAAAAGGGCCTGCTGGTCTGTGTGGACAATACCTTTGCCTCTCCCTATCTCCAAAATCCGCTGGACCTGGGCGCTGACCTGGTGCTACATTCGGCCACCAAATACCTGGGCGGACACTCAGATGTGGTGCATGGCGCCGTCATCGCCAAAACTCAGGACCTTTACGAACAACTGAAATTCATTCAAAACGCTTCGGGGGCCGTACCCGGACCCATGGACTGTTTTCTGATCCTGAGGGGTATCAAAACCCTGCACCTGCGCGTCCAAAGGGCCTGCGAAAATGCCGAACGCATTGCCCACTTCCTCAAAAATCATCCCCTGGTCTCCAGGGTCCTGTATCCCGGTTTCACCGACCATCCCAACCATACTGTCGCTAAACGGCAGATGAGAGGCTTTGGGGCTATGGTCTCCTTTGACCTGAAATCAGGAGGCGTGGAAGAGGCTTTAAAAATTCTTAAATCAACAAGAATCTTTGCCTGCGCCGAATCCCTGGGTGGCGTAGAATCACTGATCGGCCATCCCGCGTCCATGACCCATGCTTCCATTCCCCGTGAAGACCGTCTGGCCAATGGTCTGACCGATAGCCTGATGCGCCTGAGCGTTGGGGTAGAAGACGTAGAAGACCTGCTCCAGGACCTGGATTCTGCCTTAATGGCCTAAAATGGTCACAGGCGCTTCCTGACTCAATTCTGGACAAATCATGAAATTCCGGCATACGTTGGTTGCTGCGAACTTGTTTGCATCATCGTATTTCTCACTACATTTTATTTAGACCATTTGAACCCTCCGGGGCTTATAAGCTGTTATTCTCAAGGGGTATACAATCTCCCTGACTGGCATCTAGAGGAGTGACATTTTTTGCTTGCCTTTTCCAGATCTTGGCAATACCCACAGAGCGTTGCGTAGTCGTTATAAAGGATCTAAGGCCAAGTTTCTCCCCAGTACCTCATGCATACATTAATTTACCCTTTGGAGTAGGTATGGGTCTGCCAATTGTTTGTGCTGTTTCAATCCATTCGCTAATTACGAGTTCAACATTGGCCAAAGCCTCCTGGTGGGTTTTTCCATCCGATTTACATCCAGCCAATTCGGGAACTTCTGCTATGAATGCTTGATCCTCTTCGCTCCAGTATATGATAATTTCATATTTATGATTCATCATCTTCTTGGATTTCTAATTTATAATGAATAATTATTTCTCTGATTTGTTTAACTTGATATGCTTTAGAGTGCCCATCAATTTGTTGAATATTGACTATCTCCTGGATTCCGTTTTTATAATAAATGGAGTGACTTCCTTTAATTCTCAGCTCAAATCCTAGTTTTGAGAGTAAATTGCATAAGTCATTGAATTTATATTTTGATCAGATTTTCCATTTAGAATCTTCTCCAGTAATTTCGATGACTTCCCCATTTTACAAAGATATTTATTCTACTCAAAGCATGGAGCTCTCAATTAAGGATATAATGGATAAGCAATGTCGATACATTCCTCACCAAGATCCATTATCCAAAGAATTCCATATTTATCGTTTCATAGGCGTCTTCAGCAATCCCACAGGAAATGTGTTTGAGATTTCCAGCATGGGTCAAGTGATTTGTCCCCTTTGAGGTCGTAAGGTCTGGTACTAAATCGTTCTCAAACATGGTAATCTTTTGGGTTTACTTTGCACTTTAAAAAATGTTCATCGGGCTGGGACGCTTTAAGCGTGTTTGGATATGGTTAGACGTTTGAAAGTCAATCGTGAGGATGGGTTATTTGAAAGATTCTAGAAATTTTGAGGATCAATCTACTCCACCAAATCTCAGAAAACTTGATATGCACCGGAAGGGTATTTGCACAATGCCATTTTGTAGGACAGAATCATTTTTCAGAGAATCATTGTATAAATTCAGACAACCTTTCCCCGGAAATAAGGTCTTTAAAATAACAAATGCGGGATTTCTGTTAAAAAGACATAGCTTTTATAGCATCCTGTTATAGCTTTGCCACTGTAATAACGATGTCCTAATTATGCAGTGGTTCATTCAGTTTCTCTTCAGATCCTCCATCGGAAGAAAAGTCGTCATGAGTTTATCGGGTTTGTTCCTCATCCTTTTTCTACTGGTACACCTGCTCGGAAATTTGCAATTGCTCGCCCATGATGGTGGCCAATCCTTTAATGTCTATGCGCATTTCATGACGCAAAATCCCCTGATCAAAACCGTTTCCTATGTGTTGTATTTTACCATTTTGCTGCATACCGTTCAGGGAATCCTGTTGTACCGCGAAAACCGCAATGCAAAAGGCAAAACCTACCAGGTAAAATCCGATGCAGCGGTATCTTCTTTTTCCAGATACATGGCCCATCTGGGCATCGTGTTATTTGCTTTTCTATTGATCCACTTGTATCAATTCTGGTTGCAAATGAAACTCGGACAAGTGCCGGTGGTACAGTATCCGGGCTCTGAAAAGACTTACCAGGACCTCAATGTGATCGTGGTGGAGTCGTATAAACAACCCCTGAATGTCATCTTCTATGTCCTGTGCATGTTGGTGGTGGGCATGCACCTCTGGCATGGATTTCAATCTGCCTTTCAAACCCTGGGACTGAATCATAAAAAGTACAATGGTCTGGTGGCCTTCGCTGGCAGAGCTTATGCCGTGCTGGTAACCATCGGCTTTGCCCTCATTCCCGTTATCCTCTATCTCAGACAATCCTGATCGTGATTATGAAAATTGAATCAAACATTCCTGCCGGTCCGTTGGAAAGTAAATGGACGCAATACAAATCCAAAGTGCCCCTGGTATCTCCGGCTAACAAGCGTAAGTTGGATGTCATCGTCGTGGGTTCCGGATTGGCCGGTGCTTCAGCGGCAGCCAGTCTGGGTGAATTGGGTTACAACGTATCCTGTTTTACCTTTCACGACAGTCCGCGGAGGGCGCATAGCATCGCTGCACAAGGTGGAATTAACGCTGCCAAAAATTACATGAACGATGGAGACAGTGTCTACCGTTTATTCTATGATACGATCAAAGGAGGCGACTACCGGGCCCGTGAAGCCAATGTCTATCGCCTCGCCGAAGTCAGTGCGGCCATCATCGATCAAGCCGTAGCCCAGGGCGTACCTTTCGCCCGTGAATACGGTGGCTTACTGGAAAACCGCTCCTTCGGTGGCGTTCAGGTGAGTCGTACCTTTTATGCCAGAGGCCAGACCGGTCAACAATTGCTGATCGGTGCCTACCAGTCACTGAGCCGCCAGATCGGCCTGGGGAATGTGAAAATGTACAATCGCCATGAGATGCTTGAACTGGTGCTGGTGGATGGTAAAGCAAAAGGAATCATTGTCCGCAACCTCATCACCGGCAAAATTCAGCGATTTGGAGCCCATTGCGTAGTGCTGGCTACCGGTGGCTATGGCAACGTGTTTTATCTCTCCACCAACGCTATGGGTTGCAATACGACGGCGATTTGGAAAGCCGTTAAGAAAGGCGCCTTTATGGGGAATCCTTGCTATACCCAAATTCACCCGACCTGCATCCCGGTTTCGGGTGACTACCAATCCAAGCTAACCCTGATGTCCGAATCTCTCAGGAATGATGGTCGGGTGTGGGTTCCAGCTAAGAAAGAAGACGCGGAAGCCATTCGCCAGGGTAAAAAAATGGCCAACGACATTGCTGAAAGCGACCGGGACTATTTTTTGGAAAGGCGATATCCTGCTTTTGGAAACCTGGTACCTCGCGATGTGGCCTCTCGCGCGGCCAAAGTGGAATGTGACAAGGGTCTGGGCGTAAGTCCGACGGGTCTGGCCGTTTACCTCGATTTTGGAGCTGCCATCCGGCGTTACGGAAAATCAAAAGCCAACGTATTGGGCCTTCACGAACCCGATGAAAAAACCATCGTTCGCCTGGGTGAAGAAGTCGTATCGGAGAAATATGGCAACCTCTTTGAGATGTACGAAAAAATTACCGGCGAGAATCCTTATCACACGCCTATGAAAATCTATCCGGCAGTCCATTACACCATGGGAGGTCTCTGGGTAGATTATAATCTCGAAACCAACATCCCAGGCCTGTTTGCCATTGGAGAAGCTAACTTTTCAGACCATGGTGCCAACCGTCTTGGGGCTTCTGCCTTAATGCAAGGTCTCGCCGACGGCTATTTTGTATTGCCCTACACCATCGGCAATTATTTATCCGCTGAAATACGTTCTCCAAAAGTCGATACAACACATCCTGCATTTGATGAAGCCGAATCCAAAGTAAGCCAACAAATACAACAACTGCTGAACATAAAGGGAAAACAATCGGTAGAATCCTTTCACCGGCGCCTGGGAAAAATCATGTGGGACCATTGTGGGATGGCACGCAATGAAGAAGGGCTTAAACAAGCCCGGCAAGCCATACGTGCCTTGAGAGAAGAATTTTGGAAAGATGTATATGTACCCGGAAAAGCCGGGGAATTCAATCCGGAAATAGAAAAAGCGGGACGGGTAATGGATTTTATGGAACTCGGTGAATTGATGGTGGTGGATGCTTTGCATCGCAGGGAATCCTGCGGCGGACATTTTCGCGAAGAATATCAAACCGAAGAGGGTGAAACGCTTCGCGACGATCAGGAATTTAATTACGTAGCAGCCTGGCAATGGACTGATTTAAATAAAGATCCCGAACTGTTTAAAGAGAAACTGGAATATGAGTTTGTAAAGATTGCAAGCAGAAGTTATAAGTAGATGTTTGTTGGTAGATGTTAGTTGGTAGAGGATAGTTGTTGGAGGTTAGTTGTTAGAGGATAGAGGTTAGTTGGGAGATGTTAGTTGGGAGTTGGGAGAGGGTTGATTTCAATATTCCAAAACCTTATATGCCTTAACCCTTGGATCTTTAAATTCCTTGTCCATACTAACAAATGTTAGTTTCGGTATTGATTATTAATTAATATTAGATATCATTCATTGGATTAAAAAAATTTGGAGGTGTGGAAAAAAGCTAAATTGCTATTTAATGCTGTCTATCAGATTTCAAAACAATGCAATGATCCGAGCGACAAGTTTATCATGCAACAAATATTAAGATCTGGTTTATCCATTCCTTCAAATATTGCGGAAGCATACGGACGTCAATACAAAAAGTATAGCTTGCAGTTTTTAGCTATTTCAAGGGGATCCCTGTATGAAACAGAAAGCATTGTTGAGATCTTATTTGAAAATAAATTTATTGACAGCGATCAGTATGAAACTATTATGTTGAATATTACTGATCTGAAAAAACTACTTCATGGAACCATACGTTATTTTAAAAGTGAAAAATTAAACCAATGAATATGTTTCATAGAGTGCTTACATTTTTTCAATAAATCTATCAACCATCAACTAACAACCATCAACCATCAACTAACAACCATCAACCATCAACTAACAACTATTTATGAGATTAAATTTAAAAATCTGGCGTCAATCCGATTCATCCTCCAAAGGAAACTTTGAGAAATACCAGGTCACTGCCAACGAGCACATGTCCTTTTTGGAGATGCTCGATGTGTTGAACGAGCAGTTGATTTCCGATCGAAAGGATCCGGTAGCATTTGACCATGATTGCCGGGAAGGAATTTGTGGAGCCTGCAGTTTGGTCATCAATGGCAGACCACACGGACCTAACTCGGGTACCACCACTTGTCAATTGCACATGCGCTTTTTCAAAGAAGGAGATGAAATTGTGATTGAACCCTTTCGTGCAAGGTCATTTCCGGTCATCAAAGATTTGGTGGTTGACCGCTCGGCTTTTGACCGAATCATTCAGGCAGGAGGATATATTTCGGTCAACACGGGCCAGGCCGTAGATGGAAATGCGATACCCGTATCGCGCGAATGTTCTTCCAAGTCGTTTGATGCCGCGGCTTGTATTGGTTGTGGTGCTTGTGTTGCGGCCTGCCCCAACGGATCGGCGATGTTATTTGTCGGGGCCAAGGTATCCCATCTTGGACTGCTGCCACAGGGAAAAATCGAACATCCGCGCCGGGTACAAAATATGGTTAAACAGATGGATGAAGAAGGATTTGGCAATTGTTCCAACGTAGGCGCATGCGAATCCGAATGTCCAAAAGGCATTAGTTTGGAGAACATTGCCCGCCTGAACCGGAGTTTGATTGGGTCTGTCCTCACATCTGATTAGAAAAATTGCGAGTTTTTCGCTGAAGAATTTATATTTGCAGTCCGTTTTGAAAACGCCTCCTTAGCTCAGTCGGTTAGAGCGTCGGACTGTTAATCCGCAGGTCCTTGGTTCGAGCCCAAGAGGGGGCGCAAAAAGCCCGGTAGGTTTAGCCGCCGGGCTTTATTTTTGAAAAACAATTCAAATCCGCTTTATGAGCATTCTAACCATTGGAACCATGGCTTTTGATTCGATCCATACTCCTTTCGGATCGGTGGAAAAGGTCATTGGAGGCGCCTGTACTTACATCAGCTGGGCGGCTTCTTATTGGTACAAAGACATTAACCTGGTTTCCATTGTCGGAGACGATTTTCCGGAAGCTGAGGTTGAAGCCTTGCGTTCCAGGGGAGTAAATATGGAGGGTTTGGTCCGCCTGGCCGGTAAAAAATCTTTTTACTGGGCTGGAAAGTACCATTCCGACATGAACAACCGCGACACCCTGGTGACGGATTTGAACGTCCTGGCAGAGTTTGATCCTATTCTCCCGGAGACTTATCGACATAGCCAATACATCATGCTGGGTAACCTGACACCCGATGTTCAGCTTTCGGTTCTGGACCAGCTGGCTACCCGCCCAAAGCTGGTGGTCCTGGATACCATGAATTTCTGGATGGATCATGCACTGGAAAAACTTAAACAAGTGATTGCCAGGGTGGATGTGCTGACCATTAACGACGAAGAAGCGAGGCAGCTTTCCGGAGAATTCAGTCTGGTCAAAGCAGCCAATAAAATCCATGCCATGGGACCTGCTTTCCTGGTCATCAAAAAGGGGGAGCATGGGGCATTGCTGTTTCATAACGAACAAATCTTTTTTGCTCCCGGACTTCCGGTGCCTGACGTTATCGATCCTACAGGAGCCGGCGACAGTTTTGCCGGAGGCATGATAGGCTATCTGGCCCGCACAGGTGACCTCAGTTTTTCAAACATGAAGACGGCGATCATCTACGGATCGACAATGGCTTCCTTTTGCGTAGAAGAATTCAGTTTGAACAGACTTCGCAATTTGCAACAGGAAGAAATCCATGCCCGGATCCGGCAATTTGAACAACTTTCCACCTTTGATGTGAAAGAGCTCCCGGTATTGAATTAATTTGAGTTGAATGGATTGGCACCTTAATGATGCTTCCCAAATGAATCAATAAAAAAAAATTATACGTGTACTATTTTTTTTGATCGAAACCTATTGATCAAAATCCACACCTATATTTCTTATTTAAACTTTTGTTGAAAATTATTTTAGGCTTACCTAATTATGCTTGTTTGTGACAAATCCAGCACCGGATATATGTAGAAAACCATTATGCCAATTAAAATTTAATTTACGGTAAAAAACCGTACATATTATATTTGTACGGAAAAATATCGTACATTTGTATTAAATTTAAGGATAATGGAAGCTATTCGGAGAAAAAAAGAGGACAGCAGAGTTGAGTTTCGGGTAAGCAAAGAGGATAAAGAACTCTTCGATTATGCATGTAGCTTAAAGGGTTTCAAATCCTTTTCAGAATTTGCAAGATTGGCCATACAAAAGGAAGTAAAAGCCATAATGGATCGAGAAAAGAGCATTCTTATTTCCGAACGGGATAAAGAGATTTTTTTCAACGCCCTAATGGGTGAAGAAGAAAAACCCAATGAGGCGCTCCTATCGGCCATCAAGTTTCACCATGAAATAAAAACCATTTGATTCGAATTTGCCCATAATACCCTATAATAGAAATTTTATCAGAGATCATTTCTCTTGTGGTAAGCAATCTTTGGATAATTACATTTTGAGAAATGTAACGCAAGATGTTAAGGCAGGTGCGTGTACATGCTTTGTAATCATTGACGATAAAGAACGAGTAATAGCTTACTATACGCTCGCAACAGAAAGTATTCCACTAGATGATGCTCCTGGCGAATTGCAAAGAAAAATAAATTATCCTCATATACCTGTAATACTATTAGGTCGATTAGCGGTTGACAAGAAGTTTCGAAACAAAGGTTATGGAAAATTGCTACTTGCAGATTCGCTTAAAAGGAGCCTGAAAGTAGCTAAGGAGCACGTAGGTTCCGTAGCCGTTATTGTTGATCCAATCGATCAAGATGCTGAAAATTTTTATACAAAATATGGATTTATTAAAATTCCTGACAGTGGAAGAATGTTTATGACCATGAGGAAAATTGAAGAAGCTTTCTCCATGAGTTCAATCAGAGACTGATCCATGAATTGATACAGATTACAAGTTACGGCCTATTTATCTTTCTGATAAGGAAATTTCTTAGACACGTTTTTCACGAGATTCTTTCCCAGTTGTTCGCTACTGCTTCCAACACCCCCTTCCGCAACCCAATCGTATTTCCACAAGAGATCTCCTTGTGTTTTTTCATGGATCGTCATGGTGACGTTGACTTTATTGGTGCTACCCCAATATCCAAACAATAAACCTACCGCAATGGCACTCCCTTCCGACATGGGTTTTTCCATTTGAACATCCCCCGAAATGACGGCATCCACTTCCAGCATTTTACACAACTCGTCCTTCCCCTTTGACTTCAAATCCGCATAGGCAATATTCATTTTGGTGAGAAGTGAGTTGGTTTTATCGATGTCCTGGAATTTAACGGTATAATGCCGCTTACCCGATTCTTTCAAAAAATAAGTATACGAATGACCTTGAATGGCGTATCCCGTTTTTTGTTCGTCTTCACGAATCATCTCCGGTGTTACATTCTTGGGAAGGTTTTTAGCACTGATCTGAACATTGAACGGCAGTATCGCAACGATTTTGTGTTTGTTCTTGACCTTTTCAAAATCAGGAGAAACATAAATCGTTGGGGCACATCCCACACCCAGGATGATAATGGCTGCAAAAAGTGCAATGAAGTTCAATATTTTCATGGTCCTGATGTTTAGAAATGAAATTTAACGTTCTTATGGCAAAATTACACCAATCCGGGCAATGCACTTAAACTGCATAGGCCCCTGTACCGCAGAATCTCTGAATCGATCATCAGTTCAAATCCTTTGCCTTTGATTCAAGTGGCAGCTTCAATTCTTTTGTTGGGTATAAACCCACCCACCACTTTTTCATCGCTTCATGGCCGTCCGGTAAAGGACAAAACACAACAAAGCAAAAAACAATACCCCTAAAAACTGGTACATACCTTCTCCAAAGGCATGACTGATAGGTCCTTCCAGTGAAATGCCGGTCAGGCTGCTGGCGATGCCTTCGTTGACGTTAAGCAAGGCCACAATAACTCCGGATAAGGCCCCTCCTGCAACCAGTCCCGTTGCAAATAGTGCGCCCCTACCCAGGTCATCGTTTTCTTTGGTCTGGTATTTCTTTTCCATCCTCCAATCCACCAAACCTTTAATGGCTCCACCAATAAAAATAGGAAGCGTGGTAGCCAATGGCAAATAAGCTCCAACCGCAAAGGACAAGGATTTGATTCCACACAATTCGAGCACCACAGCAAGAAATACTCCTGCAATGACAAATTGCCAATCCAGATTAAAGGAAAGTATTCCCTTGATTAATGTAGCCATCAGGGTGGCCTGTGGTGCGTTGTATTTTTCGCCAATGGCATGTTGTATGCCCTGGGCTACCATACTGGAATCAGGTGTATCCAGCAATTTTACCGTCCATCCTATGACGACAGAGGAGAAAATCGCACCTACAAATAAAGCCAGCTGCTGGTATTTAGGCGTTGCGCCAACGATGTATCCCGTTTTTAAGTCTTGACTGGTAGCACCGGCATTGGCCGCAGCAATACAAATCATTCCTCCCACAACCAAAGCCATGGGTTCGTAAAGTTTTCCCGTCCAACCCACTCCGATAAATACCAGACAGGTGGCCATAATCGTGGCAATGGTCATTCCCGAAATGGGATTGTTGGAAGATCCAATGATACCGACGATCCTGGAGGATACGGTGACGAAAAAAGCTCCGAAAATAACCACCAGCAATCCAACCAGTAATTTTGAAATAATACCCTGGCCCGGAATAATGGGTAGCAAAGCCACCATGAGGATCAATCCTAAACTACCGTACAAAACGACTTTGATGTTGAGATCCTGTTCGGTTCTGGAAACCGCTTCTTGCTTTTCAACTTTCACCGAACTGACAGATTCTTTAAACGAACTGATGATGGTGGGAATGGTTTTGATCAAGGTGATGAATCCACCCGCAGCAACGGCTCCGGCACCAATCTGACGAATGTAGCAACGGTAAATGGCTTCCGCACTGTTGGCAAATGTATGGCTGTTGGCATCCCATCCAAACCGTTCCGGATTAAAGCCAAGTTTTAAAGCCTGTGCATAGATGATGTCACCAGGTACCAGGGTGGCTAATAAAGGAATCAGGACAAACGAACTCAATACCCCGCCCGCTACCAGTACACCGGCAATGCGTGGCCCAATGATATAACCCACACCTAGGTATTCAGGGGTGATTTCGCCCTGGATCCGCCCCGCTGGCCAGTATTTATTGCTCAACTGGGTGACATAGGTCGGAACTTCTGCGATGAGGTGCAATACTTTTTGGAGCATCGCATATAAAACCGCAATTCCAAGGCCCTGAAATGCAGTCCTGGCAAAGTCTCCACCTTTTTCCCCGGCCACCAAAACGCTGGCACAGGCAGTGCCTTCCGGATATGGCAAGGTATCATGCTCCTTTACTATGAGGGATCTACGCAATGGAATCATCATCAACGTTCCAAGAATACCTCCCAATACGGCCAAAGTAAAAATGGTCCAGTAATTGAAGGAAGCCACGCCATTGCTCTCCGTAGAAAGAAACAAAAAGCCCGGTAAGGTGAACACTACCCCTGCAGCAATGGACTCTCCGGCAGATCCGGTCGTTTGGATGATGTTATTCTCAAGAATCGTTGTTTTAAAAAATTTACGCCCAAGAGAAATGGCTAAAACGGCAATGGGAATGGAAGCCGATACCGTCAAACCGGCTTTTAGGGCCAGATAAACGGTAGCTGCTCCGAAGAGGATTCCAAAAAATATACCCAATAATATTCCCTTTACCGAAAATTCCGCAACGGTAGCATCCGCAGGGACATAAGGTTTGAAGGTGTTGCTTTGATTTTCCATTTCTGTATGATTGTGAGTTTCTTTGATTGTTTGAATGTTTAAAATACTAACAAACGTTTGTTAGTTTACACGGTGTTCGCGGAGAATTCGGTTCAGCCATCGCAACATAAAAAAGCACATCAGCGCTGCAGCAGACAGCAAAGCAAAATTCACCCAAAAATACAGGGTTTTATCTTCATACCGATCCCAACTGCTGGCCAACACTCCCGAGAGTTTGTTACCCATGGACGTAGAAACAAACCAACCTCCCATCATCAGACTGGTAATGTGTGGCGGACTTAATTTTGAAACAATGGATAATCCCATTGGACTTAAAAACAATTCGCCCAGGGTAATGACTCCATAACTTGCAATCAGCCACCAAACACTGACTTTTTCGGTTCCGTTTTGTCCTGCATAGACCGCTGCGATCATGATCAGAACTGACAAAGAGGAAATGAGCAACCCAAAGGCAATTTTAGTAGCTGTACTGGGTTCTTTTTGCCGATTGCGCAGGTAAGCAAAAAAAGCCACCACCAATGGTGTCAACAGGATGACCCAACCTGGATTGATGGATTGACTCAGGTTGGTGATCCATAAATGAATTGAAGAACCTTCTGCCGGAAGAGCTTCTGCCTCCATATTGCGAAAATATACCGGGTAGTTATACTCTTTTAAGATAACGCCATTGAATTTTTGAATGCGGAAAAGTTCGTCGTATAAAGCCACAGAATCTTTTTGAAACACCAGTGGCTTGGCTTGCTTTAAACTTACAAACAGGTCTCCGGTGGTGCCCGAAACTTGTCGGTCGGTGTAGCGGTCTGCCCAGGTATTGAGCGCCGATCCATTTTGTTTGAATACGGCCCAAAATAAGATCACGACTAAAAAAATTGCCAGCAAGGCAGCAATTGGACCTTTTTCCTGAGAAGTCGCTTTATTCCATAAATTGAAATAGTAATAAACGACGGGAATACAGGCAAATAAAAATGCATCATTGCTGTCACTACCAAAAATATTACCGTCGGGATTTACATCAGAAGTGAGTCCACCGTACATCCACCCTGCTATACCGGCCAGAAGACTGGGTAGAAAAATCAGTGTGCAGATTTTCAGCAGGCTCATGTCGCCTTCTTTGATGCCCTTTTTCTGATCAGCGTTTTGGTAATGGGGAATTCCCACCAGAAAGACGATCACACCAATAAACATACCGATACCTGCCGCTAAAAATGCGTAGCCCCATCCCAACATGGTATAAAGTGCAGCACCAAAAAAATTACAGGTAAATGCACCGATATTGATGCCCATGTAAAAAATATTATAACCTTCATCTTTATGTTGCTGGTACTCCTGATGGTTATAAATATTTCCCAGCATCGTCGATATATTGGGTTTAAAAAAACCATTGCCCAAAATCACCAGAGACATGGCGATGTATAAAATCGGCAAAGAATGAAAAAACATCAGGCAATAACCTATGCCCATCATCAGACCTCCAAGGACAATCGAATTGCGATATCCCAGGTAGCGGTCTGCTAATAATCCACCGATGAATGGTGTAAAAAATACCAGGGCAATAAAAGTTCCATACAAATCAGCCGATTCAGCCTCCGTCATGCCAAATCCATCCTTGACATCTTTCAGATACAAAGTAAAAATTCCGATCATGAGGTAATAGCCAAATCGTTCCCACATTTCGGAAAAAAACAAATAAGGCAAACTTTTTGGATGCTTCTTAAACATACTTTCCTGGATGATTGCGGCGAATTAGACTAATCAAGTCCGGTTTTATCTTTCACGATCTGGTTCAATAATTTAATCCTGGAATAAATTAAAGTACCTCCGATAAAGGCTGCCACTACCAATATCATAAAAAACATTTTCTTATCGGTAAAGTCATCCCAGAAGCTGGTCATCACTCCAGCGACTTTTCCTCCAATGGAAGTGGAAAGAAAAAAACCTCCCATCATCAATGCCGTCAGGCGTGCAGGCGCCAATTTTGAAACCAGAGACAAGCCCATTGGACTTAAAAAGATTTCACTGATGGTAAATACAAAATAGGTGAGCCACAACCAAATCGGGGAAGCTTTGTGGGTATAAATCGAAGGAACGGATAAAATGGCAAAGACCATCACCAATGCGGACAATCCCGAAATAAAAAGCGCCATACCGAATTTTGACATGGTGGTGGGTTCTTTTCCGCGGGTCCTGAGCCAGCTAAATAAGGGGACAAACACGAGCGTCAATAAAACGATAAACAGCGGATTGATGGATTGGAACAATTCTGTATTCGTCAACTTGACCATTTGTCCACCAGGCCATTGATCTTTGGGTACATTGAAAAAATAAGGATCCGCTCCCATCTCCTGAACCGTTTTACCATCAGCATCTTTTACTTCCCTCATGTACGGATCCAACTTATTGGTCAACCGTAACGAATCTGTCACTTGTTGCATAGGAAAAATGGCTCCGGTGATTTTGGCCGTGCTTTCGGAAGCCACGCGGTCAGTGTGTCGTTCTGCCCAAAGGGTCAAACCAGTGGCATTTTGATTGTATATGGTCCAAAAAGCAATGGAAATGGCAAAAATGAACAGCAAGGCTCCAATGCTCCTTTTATCTTGTCCACTGGCTTTAACCCATAAAGAAATATAGAATGAAATGATGGGTAAACAGGCAAAAATAAAGGCATCATTGGCTTGGGTGCCCATAATAGGAGATCCAAGAACTTTAGCGGGTATTATCCATCCGATGACGGCGGCAATGATGGCCGGTAAGAAAACCTTGGTAAAAATTTGGGACAGCGGCATATCTTCCGGCTGAATGGGTTTCTTCACATTTGCGTTGCGGATGTCCGGATTCTTCATGTTTAAGGCCAGAATACCCAGTCCGATCAGCAACCCTACTCCCGCTGCTGCAAAAGCATAGCCCCAACCATATTGATTGCGCAAATAAGCCGCTACAAAATTGCAGACGAACGCACCAATATTTATCCCCATATAAAATATGTTGTAGGCATTGTCCTTCAGCGGTTTTAAGTCTTCGCGGTTGTAAATGTTACCCAATAAAGTACTGATGTTTGGTTTAAAAAACCCATTCCCTACAATGATGAGGACCAGAGAAATAAACATGGCGGTATTTCCCGGTAAGGCCAAACCTATATATCCACTGGCCATCAGTAAACCACCGATAAAAATCGATTTAAGGTATCCCAAATACCGATCGGCAATCAATCCGCCGATAAATGGGGTCAGGTAGACCAAGGCAATAAAACTTCCCACAATATCCGCTCCGATTTTAGTGGGAAAGCCCTTTCCTCCGGTAGCCGTATCGGTCATGTAGATCAACAAAATGCCAACCATCAGGTAATAGGCAAAGCGTTCCCACATTTCTGTAAAAAACAAGGCAAATAAAGCTCTAGGATGCTTTCCCGTATGTGTTGTTGGTTCCATGTATTGTTTGAATTAGGCAGTAAATGATAAAATCAGCGTTAAATATAATTGGATTCCGGCATATGGCCCTTACTGGAAATAAAAATTTGATCGTATTTATTAATATGAAATTAAATTCTGAAACTGGTCAATTTCTTGATAAAAATTAATATAAAATTTGGCCTGATAAGAATCCAGTCTGGAAGATCCGAACCTTTCAGAATCGGGCGGTGTGGGAAAGGGCCCAGGATAAATAAAATATGTGTTTTGCGATCTGTGCGGTCTTGCCGAACATGATTTTTTCCGGGTCGTCTGTCGTCCGGTGATAATCTTTGTGAACTCCACTGAAAAAGAAAATCGCCGGTATGCCTTTTTCTGCAAAATTGTAGTGATCTGACCGATAATAATAACGATTCGGATCGGATTCGGCATTGTATCGGTAATCTAATTTGAGTTGAGCATACCGCTGGTTGATGTCTATATTCGATTGGTGTAATATTGGATTGATGCGATCCGCTCCGATGACGTACACATAATTGCTGTCCTGCTGGTAATGATCGTCCGTACGACCAATCATGTCAATGTTGATGTTGGCACGGGTTTGTGCCAGGGGAAATACGGGATGATTTACATAATACATGGATCCTAAAAGCCCTTTTTCTTCTCCCGTCATCAGGGCAAACATCATCGATCGATCGGGATAAATTCCCATTTTACTCATGTTGGCATAAGCTTCTGCAATTTCCAAAACCGAGGAAGTTCCACTGGCATTGTCATCTGCACCATTAAAAACCTCAGAACCCCGTTTACCGATATGATCATAATGGGCTGAAATCAAAATCAGCTCATCGGACCATTTTTTTCCAGGTATGAAGGCCAATATATTTTTTCCCTTTTCTGATCTGACGGTTTGCTTTTGCAAAACCTCCAATGCACATGGAATGCTCAGAGCTTGTGACTTTCCGGATTTATTGATCTTGTCGCGCGCTTTGATGACTTTCTTCACATTTTTTCCCAAAAGCATGGTTACGGTTGTCGAAGACAAATACATCATGTTACACGTGATGTTTGCCTCCGAATCTCCTTGTCCCATGGTTACCTGAGGTGAAATCACCTCAGATCGTTTTTGGTCTACCCATTCTTTAAAACTATCCTCAATGACCAGGAGTAACTTAATCCCATGCCGGGCAGCTGCATCTTGTTTCAGTTTGAGTTGAAAAGACCATTCACTGAGTGAATCGCTTTTTGTTAAATATGACTTTCCGTGTTTGTTTTTGGGTTCGCCTTTATAAATCAATGCGATTTTGCCTTGATAATCCCGATTACCATAGTCGCTGTAGCGCGGATCATCGATTCCATATCCTAAAAAAACCAATTCCTGCGCTTTCATTTCCAGGTCACCATTTTCAGAAGGTATGCTCAGGTAATCCCATAATTGTTTGTAAGGGACTTCGTTGATTTTGAAGACGAGTTTATCCCAATACATCCACCGAAAACCCACTTCTTGAAAATAATCTTTCAGGCCCGGTGGATGACCAATTCCCATGGTACGAAATTGTGTCGCAATGTATGCAGAAGCGCGGTCGTTTCCTTTGGTCCCCAATTCTCTTCCTTCGCAGCTGTCGGATGCTAAAAAATAAACATGATTTCGAATATCCTCCGGACGTATGGAAGCACTGTATTCTGTGAGCGAATCCCTAAACGGGGATTGTGTAGAATCAGGAAGGACAACAGATGAGAAATAATCCGTTTGAGCCTGAAGCGGCAGCATCATGACCATAAATACACCGGACAGCAGTTGCTTTAACATAATGAAATCTTATCAATCCTGTTTTGGTGTCTTCCTCCATCAAACGACGTTTCCAAAAATGCCTGAACCATTTGAATGGCATCGTTTAGGCTGACAAAACGAGCAGGAATGCTGATGATATTGGCATTGTTGTGCTGTCGGGCCAATTTAGCCAATTCAGGCGTCCAGCAAAGGGCGCATCGAACTAACGGGTGTTTGTTTGCCGTAATGGCAGCGCCGTTACCACTTCCACAAATGACGATGCCAAAATCAGATTTATGTTCGTCAATGTCATATGCGACAGGATGAATAAAATCCGGATAATCTACGGAATCCGTACTGTTGCATCCGTGATCCGTCACTTCAATGCCCTGATTTTCCAGCCAGCTGGCAATGTACAATTTGACTTCATAACCTGCGTGATCGTTTCCCAAAGAGACTTTCATGCGCGTAACAAGATTACTGTTGCAAATTGGGTTTGGCGATGTTGTATTTATTCAACATGGTTTCCATTTCCGTCAGGAATGCCGGATCATTGACTTTTCCACTGCGTTCGATGATTTCACGAACCCCGGAAAGCGCCAGACTTCTTTCCTGACTGAATCCACTTTCCAATTCATCGGGTTTCAGTGTATCATAAAACTCCAGCATATCCAGTGTCTCGGTGGCCAGGATTTTCAGATTCTTTTTTGCAGAATCAAAATCTCCTGCATCGATGAGTACCTGAATAAACGGCATGATTCGGACATCGTACTGAAAATTCATGTTCGGAAATGCTTCAAAAAACTTATTGGCCATTTTGGCTGCCCGTTCTTTATCTCCTGCATCCAGATGAGCCAATGCAGTTCGCATCATGATCATCCGCATCGCTTGAATGCTGGGTGCAAAGCTATGATCCACAAACTGATCTACTTTGTCCAGATTACCCCAGCGGAATTTATTCATGATGACATCATAGGAAGCCTCTGCATTGATCCTTCCTGAACCATAAATGTATAAACTCGGATCACTTTGTGACTTGACCGGAACAATGCGCAACGCCATTCCTTCGAGTTGCATGTAATCCTGAAGTCCCAATAATTTTTCCTGGCTGCAGGTTACACTGAAATAAATAGGCCGGTCATACAAATTGGCCGTAATGATATCCATCACTGCAATGTCGTCTTTTGTGATGTATGGTCCGGCCAAATTGACCGGTATCCTGTCTACAAAATTGCTGTCGGTTTCACTGCAAAGACCCGCTGAAATGGCTTTTTGACGATCCACTTCGATGTATACATTGTTGGAGGGCATGTAGGTTTCGAAAACTTTGCCGCTACCGGATTCAATGGGATGATCTTCCATGATGAACTTTAGAAAACTCGAAGCTGATATAGGCGGATCGGGGTTTTTACCTTCCGGATTGGAGGGGTTATAATAAAATACCTGGTTTCGCAAACTTCCGCGTAATTTCTCTTGCGGAATGGCCATTTTTACCAACGGGGATTCATTAAATTTTCTTCGTTGGTTTTCGATGTACCAATCCACCGCAATCAAACTTAAATTGATGACGCGAACATCCCTGCGAATGCCTTCAACTTCCTGTGCATACCAAACGGGATAGGTATCGTTGTCACCATAAGTAAACAGAATAGCGTTGGGTTTACAGGATTCCAAAATATTAGAAGCATAGTCCCGTGCCGCAGTACTATTCTTCCGGCTGTGGTCGTCAAAATTTTGCGTGACCAGCAACAGAGGCACTGAAAGTCCAAGGGCTGTGGATCCCAGACCACTCACCATCGAAGGTAACTTGAGCTTCGATTGTGCCCATTGTGCTAAAAACAAAACACCCAGACCGATCCAAATGCAAAATGTCAAAAACGATCCTTCCAGCACATAGTCCCTTTCGCGCGGCTCATTTGGCGGAGAATTATTGAATACACATAATGCAAGTCCGGTTAAAATAAAAAAGCACAGTAAAGCAAGAAAATCGTTGCGGTTTTTCTGATAGTGGTAGATCAATCCGATGATGCCAAAAATCAATGGAATAAAGTAATAGCTATTGCGCGATTCATCTTCTTTGATGACTCGTGGTAATCGTTCCTGATTGTAAAGTCTCGAACCGTCAACAGCTTTAATGCCAGAATACCAATTTCCGTCCCGGTTTACCCAAGGATAAAATCCCTGCTCACCATTTTGTCTACCCACAAAATTCCACATAAAATAGCGCCAATACATCCACCCAAACTGGTATGACCACATGAATTTCAGGTTAAAGGACATATCGGGAACTTTCTTTTCTGCATTGAGGTGCTTCATCCACATCCGATAAAGTTGAGGTCGTCCCTGATCCTGGTGGCTGATCCTGGGAAACATGATTTTGTCTTTGTCTCGGAACACATAGTCAAATTTTTGATCGACTACTTTGTATTCATCTCCCACTCTTCCCCAACGGTCTTCGGATTTGGTATCTACCGGGCGAGCTTCAAAGTGCGGACCTTTCAACAAGCTACGATCTCCATATTGTTCGCGATTCAGATAAGGTATCAATCGGGTTACATCATATGGATCGTTCATGTTGATGGGAGGTTTTGCGTTGGCTCTGATCAACACTACACCTACGGTAGAATAAGAAATTACCAACAACAAAAACGTAAACACCATTTTGTGCATCAGATCGTTTCCCTTTGATTTGAAATATCGCAAACCAAACCAACCTGCTGCTACCAAGACGGCCAGCGTGGGTATGAGTCCGCTGTGAAACGGAAGACCCAGTGAATTGACCATAAACAATTCAAAGAACATCCAGAGGTTGGGAATCCCGGTAATGATGATGCTTTGAAATAAGAAAATAAATACCACACCAACAATAGCTGCGAGGATCATCCCAATAAAACTGTGCTTTGCATATTTTTTAAAATAATAAAGCATGGCAATTGTAGGAAAAGACAATAAACTTAACAAGTGGACTCCAGTCGACAAACCAGTGGCAAAAACGGCAAAAATCAACCATTTGTCCGTTTTGGGTTCATCTGGTAAATAGTACCATTTGAATGCAGCCCACATGGTCATGGCAGTAAACATGGTAGACATGGAATATACTTCACCTTCTACTGCAGAAAACCATGTAGTGGAAATGAAGCCGCTGGCCAAACCAGCAATTAAACCAGAACCCAGAATGGTCCAGCTTTCATTTTCTTCGTGTTGGTAATCCCTTCCATGTAAAATCAACCTTGAAATGATCAGGGTCGTCCAACAAATGAACATGGCCGCCAGGGCAGAACATAGGGAAGACATGATGTTGACGGCAAAGGCAATGTGGGCTGGATTTGAAGATAATAAGTCGGCAACCCAGGTAAACATTCGGCCCACGATTAAGAAAAGCGGAGCCCCCGGTGGGTGAACCACTTGAAGCTTGTAAGCTCCGGCGACGAATTCACCACAATCCCAAAGACTTCCGGTCCGCTCGACGGAAAAGAAATACACAATAAAGACGGCCGAAAATACCAGCCATCCAACCATGTTAGTTTTGCTTATCTTCATAAAATATTGTAATATAATTACTTATAAATATAAAATATATATAATAAATTAATTCAGTCCTGTAAAAGTACATAACTTCTCCCAATGCATTGGGTGAACCGGAGTAGGATGCTTTTACTAAACGCAGCTTTAAGCTTTAGAGTATTGATTCGGTGTATCTTTGATGATCAAAAAAATCTGTTGCTATGTTTCGCCTCCTGATTTTTGGCTTGGCCTTGTATGCTGTTTATTCCTTGTTTTTAAAAGATAAAATCATCATCATCGCGCCTAAAAAAGACCGCAAGAACGACAAGGATTCCTTTAATGATTACGAGGAAATCCGTTGATTCTGGAAACGTCAAGCTCCATCAAAGACTATTTGGTATTTCACGATCACCACATCGTCATTGCCAATAAACCTTCCGGTATGCCGGTTCAAAAAGATGCTACGGAAGATGTTTCACTACAGGCAATGCTGCAGGCCTACTGTAAACAAAACCTTTATTTGTTGAATCGCATTGATCGCCCGGTTTCTGGTCTGGTGGTCCTGACCAAAAGTCCTTCTGCTCATGCTGCATTGGTGCAACAGCAAGAACAGGGTATGTTTAGAAAATTATACCTTGCTATCGTTGAAACCAAAGAAATCGAACCGAATGGAATTTTGCAAGACCGTCTTGAAAAAGATGGCAAATTCAAAAAGAGCCGCATATCCGAAGGGGCAGCCGCCAAAAGCTGTAGCCTGAGCTACAACTTGCTCATTCGACTGGAGCGGTACCTGGTGTTACAGGTCGAAATAAGTACCGGAAGATTTCACCAGATCAGGGCTCAACTGGCCCATGCCGGGATGCCGGTACGGGCAGACGTTAAATATGGGGCCCGCCGTGGGAATGCCGATCGCAGCATTGGGTTGCACGCCTGGAAATACCATTTTCAACATCCCTCAACCGGTGAAAAATTGCAGTTTACTGCTCCTATTCCAACCCATGATTTGTGGCCAATCGTTCAACAAAAACTCAACGAACATGTCTGAATCCAATGACGCTATCCAACGGACTGAAATTGCAAGTCTCGGTGAATTTGGTTTGATTAATCACCTCACCCGCGATTTTCCGCTGAGACAAGAAAGCACAGTCAAAGGAGTCGGAGATGATGCAGCGGTCCTGCGTGGTCACCCTGGAGCCATAGTCGTTACGACGGATCTTATGCTGGAAGGCATACATTTTGATTTGGCTTATTTTCCTTTAAAACACCTGGGATACAAAGCCGTTGTTTGCAATCTTTCGGACGTCTGTGCCATGAATGCCAAACCCGAGCAGATTACAGTATCCATAGCCATATCCAACCGTTTTTCGGTAGAGGCGCTGGATTTGCTGTATGAAGGTATTCGCGAAGCATGCCGCTATTATGAAGTGGATTTGGTAGGAGGCGACACGACTTCTTCCCTTAGAGGTTTAGTGATTTCCATAACGGCCATTGGGCGACAGTCAGAAGACAAAATTTGTTATCGGTCTGGTGCCAAGCCGGGTGATTATCTATTCGTCACCGGTGAGTTGGGTGGCGCTTTTCTGGGTTTGCAATTGCTGGAACGCGAGAAAAAAATCTTTTTGGAAAATCCGGGTATTCAGCCCGATCTGGAGAATCAGCGCCATGCCGTGGGTAAATTTTTAAAACCCAAAGCCAGGAAAGATGTCGTGGCCTGGCTGGAAAAGGCGGGTGTGGTTCCGCATGCCATGATGGATCTGTCTGATGGTTTGTCTTCTGATCTCATGCATTTGTGCACGCAAAGTCAGGTAGGTGCCGAGATTACGGAGTCCCTTATTCCCATGAATGAGGAAGCCAAACTGCTTGCTTTAAAATTTCAGATGGATCCCTACCTCTGCGCCATGAATGGAGGAGAAGACTACGAATTGCTGATGGCGGTGGATCCGGAGGAGGCCAAAAAAATACAATTCCTGCCGGGATTTTATTACATCGGAGAATGCAAACCAAAAGAATTTGGTATTCTATTGAAGACTGATCAGGGAAAATTACATCCAATGAAAGCGCAAGGCTGGGTTCACTTTTAGACCTAGACTTTAATTCTATTTCTTTGAAGACTGTTTTACGATAACCTAATTACTTCACACTTGAATTGCATATTTTATTTGCCCAAACACTCCTTTGTTGGCGCAAGTCTGCGACTTGTGCCAGCTATTTTTTAATCGTTTTATTTGCTCAACGCAGTTCCATTTTTTCTATCTGTACCATTTTTCCATTTTCATCAAAAACACCTAG
>CAZMSE010000029.1:4430-39777 GCA_964568865.1 uncultured Saprospiraceae bacterium | reverse complement strand
TAGTAAATCAAAACCAGTTTACTTTTTACAACTCTTCTTGTCTCAATATTTCGCTTGGCAGCGCTCGCTCATATTTCTTTTCACAGTAAAAAAAAATATTCAAATTGGAATCTCCCTTCTTTAAACAGTATGAAATATGGCTACATGGGGCGCCTCATCCTGGTATTGCCAGGCCCGGTACATACCTTCCGTATTAAAACTTAAATGCAAATGGCCATTTTTATCAACGGCGATAATTCCCCCATCGCCCTGAATTTTAGGAAGCAGTTTATGGACCACATGATCCGCCGCCTGTTGAAGATTTTTCTTACCATACAACATCAGAGAAGCAATGTGAAAAGCAACATTGAGTCGCATAAAATACTCACCAGATCCTGTACACGAAACGGCACAACTCTGATTATCTGCCCAGGTACCACTTCCGATGATAGGTGTATCCCCTATGCGACCAAACTTTTTGTTGGTCATCCCACCGGTGGAGGTTGCTGCTGCCAGGTTTCCATCACCATCGTATGCTACCGCGCCCACCGTTCCAAATTTACGATCGTCATGGTCTAATAACACTTTCTTCTCTCTCTTTGCAAGCAACAATTGTTTGTATCGAAGTTCAGTAAAAAAATAATCGCTTGGAAACTTTTTAAATCCATGCTTCCAAGCAAATTTCTCCGCCCCCTTTCCAGCAAGTAGAACATGTTCAGATTTCTCCATAACCGTTCTAGCCAACAATACCGGGTTTTTGATGTGCTGCAACATGGCCACAGATCCAGCATCCAGGTTGCGCCCATCCATAATGGATGCATCCATTTCCTGACGACCCTTCGAATTGAACACCGAACCTCTACCCGCATTGAACAAAGGCAAATTCTCTAAAACAACAACCGCCTTCGTGACCGCATCAAGGGCAGTGCCCCCTTTTGATAATACCTTATATCCTGATGACAATGCTTTCTGTAATGCCTTTCGATATTGCTGTTCTGTTTTGGCATCCATTTGATTTTGCAGTATGGTTCCCGCCCCGCCATGAATGGCTATACAAAATTTTTTCACAACTGTTTATTTGCTGCAAAGGTAGAACCTGAATCCGGATGATAAAAGATTTCTTACTGCTCCTCAAGGTTAAAAAACTTCCTTTTTCTTATCTTGCCTCTCTATGCCTGAAACATTAAAAAACCTGGTCTTATTGCATGGCGCTCTTGGAAGTCGCGAACAGATGGAAAGCCTTAAAAACATACTTTCCAACGAATACCGAATATTGAATCCTGATTTATTTGGCCATGGATTACTCAGTGAAATGCATCATGACTTTGGCATTCCTCTTATGGCTCATGACTTGGAAAAGTTTCTGACCGAAAATGAACTAACGAACGTTCATGTCTTTGGCTACAGCATGGGAGGCTACGTCGCTTTATTTCATAATATTTTATATCCTGACAGAATTAATAAAATCATTTGTCTTGGAACCAAATTTCATTGGACACCACTGTTTGCAGCTCACGAAACTCAAAACTTAAAACCTTCCTGGCTGTCTGAAAATGCTCCAAAGTTTGCCCAACTACTCCAAAAGAGACATGGGGATTTCTGGAGCCAGATGGTCAATCAAACAGCGCAAATGATGCTAAATTTAGGTGAACAACCCTTGCTGGACAATTTATTACTCAGCAAGGTGAAGGCCAGTTGCCTTATACTCCGTGGAGACCAGGACACTATGGTCAATGCAGAGGAAACTCAATGGGCTGCACGATGTATCCCAAAAGCCGTTACCGGTATTGTAGAGCAATCCCCGCATGCCATTGAAAAAGTTGATTTGACCAAAATGATTAAGTTCATGGACTTTTTTAAAGACTAATTTTGTTATATTATCGCAAATATCTTTGTAATCTAAAATGTTTAATAACGAATAAATTTTGTAATATGAAATATGATAATTGTCAAAGCTGCGGGATGCCAATGAAAAAAGATCCACAGGGTGGTGGAACGGAACGCGATGGAAGTCGAAGTACTTTGTATTGTTCCTTTTGTTATGCCAATGGTGAGTTTATGGATCCTTCCATTGATACTGCTGAAAAAATGCAGGCATTTGTCAAAGAAAAATTGAAATCAATGGGATTCCCGGGATTCATTGCGGGGTGGTTTACCAAAGGAATTCCCAAACTCAAACGCTGGAAAAAAGAACAATAAACCGTTGCTGCAAACGAGGGGAAGGTATCAGAATAACTTTCGATTGAGTTCCGACATTTATTGATTAACTTTTACATTTACATCATAGCTTATATATTTGAAAAAAAATCCAGTGCGTTGGCTGGACCGACCCGACCTTAAGCAAACGCGGCCGACTTTTAAATATGACCAAATAATAAATTACTCATTCAAAAATGAAGATTGCCCATTTTTTATTCTTATTGATGTTACATGGTGAAATCCATGCAGCAACTATTCTCCATGTTGGCCCTGGTCAACCCTTTGCTCATCCTGGACTTGCTGCTGCTGTGGCAAAACCAGGTGATATTATTCGCATACATCCTGGAGTTTATCAGGGTCCATATTTTATCAGTAACCTGAAAGGCACTGCTAAAGATTGGATCCGGATCGAAGGAACTCAGCAGGACCAGGTTATTTTTCAAGGGGGTTCTGAATCAATGCACTTCACCGATGCTGAATACCTTCACATCTCAAATATCACGGTGAGAGGACAGACGGGTAATGGTATGAACATCGACGACGGAGGTAGTCTGGAAAGTCCAACCAAGTTTATCGTCCTAGATCATTGCATCTTCAGGGATATGGGTGCTACCGGAAATAACGACTTGCTCAAATTGTCCGGTCTTGACTCGTTTGTCATCCAGAATTGTCATTTTGAAAACGGTGCTACCGGAGGCAGTGGCATAGATATGGTTGGTTGCCATTCAGGAGTCATCACCAATAACCGCTTCATTAATTTAGGGAGCAACAGCATCCAAGCAAAGGGAGGCAGTAGTCAAATTCAAATTCTGGCCAACCATTTTACACGAGGCGGTCAACGCAGTTTAAATCTGGGCGGAAGCACCGGTGCGGCCTTTTTTAGGCCATCTGGTGCCAATTACGAAGCTAAAGATTTAGTTGCAGCGGCCAATATTTTTGAAGGCTCCACTGCACCCATTGGTTTTGTCGGGTGCAGAAATGTTTTGGTAACACACAACACCATCATCCGACCTGAGCGATGGATATTGCGCATTCTTCAGGAAAGCAGCGATACCAGTTTTTATTTAAGTTGTGCCAATAATCATTTTGTCAACAATATCGTTGTCGTTAATAATTCCTTGTCTACTGATCTCAACATTGGACCCAATACCAGTCCATCCACTTTTCGATTTTCCAATAACCTCTGGTATCATTTGGACAATCCCAGTTGGAGAGGTCCACAGCTTCCCGTAATGGAAACACAGGGTATCATTCAACAAAATCCATTGTTTGTAAATTTCAATACTCCGGATTATCACCTACAACCAGGATCACCCGCCATTGGTAAAGGACGGGTAGAAATTCCGGGATTGAATGATTTTGCAGGAATCAAATATTTAAATCCTCCATCCATTGGTGCCTATGAGGGTGGAAAACTAACAGACGTTCGTGAGCAATCTGATAATTCAAAATTATTGGAGTTTACTCTGGCACAGGACAGACTTAGATTTCATCAGGATATTACATCATTTGAGTTTATTGTCTATGATATGTTGGGAAATCAAATCTGGTCGGGCATTTGTGCAACACCTCCACAAGGTTTGGATATTTCGCATTTAAACACCGGCTACTACATCTTGCACATGTTTGGTCCAGGTCATACCGGCAGTGTACGATTTATGAAAATTTGATGAACCCGATAGGTTCTTTTGAGTCATTGACCTTATGCCTTCATAAGGTCTAAAAATTACTGTTTTCATTGAATGTATTATCGCTCCATCCGCACGAGTAGGATGGTTTACAGTAGGGTCGATTGCCGGAACCGGTGCTTTTCTGAGTGATCTGTAGTAAAATGAAGCCCCCGGCTTTCTTGTCGCATAGAAGCTGAACGCGTCACTAAATATCCTATGGTCAGCAGATTGCGCAATTCACAAAGTGCTGCTGACAAAGTGGTGGAATGATACAAAGCTTCGGTTTCTTCATACAGTAAGTGCAACCTGTTGAGTGCCCGTTCCAAACGCACATTGCTTCGTACGATACCCACGTAATAAGACATAATTTCTTTCAATTCCTTAATGCTTTGGGTTATCAATACCAATTCCTTAGGATGATTCGTCCCCGTGGCATCCCATTCAGGAATACCGTCTCTCAAGTGAATCTGCCCTATATGCTGGGCAACATCCTTTGCAATGCGGTATCCAAATACAGCAGCTTCAAGTAGAGAATTGGATGCTAATCGATTGGCACCATGCAATCCTGTACTGGTGCATTCACCACAGGCGTACAGAAAATGAATTGAACTTCTGCCACTGTCATCCACTTTGATACCTCCACACATATAATGGCAAGCCGGAACTACAGGAATCATTTGTCGCATGGGATCAATTCCAATGGACGCGCATTTTTCATAAATGTTAGGAAAGTGTTTTTTAAATTCTACCGGATCAAGATGTCGGCAATCCAGACATACAAATTCTTCACCCCTCATTTTCATTTCGTTATCGATAGCGCGAGCAACGATATCACGTGGTGCAAGGGATAATCGCTCGTCATAGTGTTGCATGAATTCCTTACCATCTTGCGTTTTCAGTATCCCACCAAAACCTCGCACGGCCTCAGAGATCAGGAAAGCAGGATTTTCCGAAGTAGGCCGGTACAAGGCTGTAGGATGAAACTGTACAAACTCCATGTTTTCAACATGGCCTTTAGCACGATACATCATCGCTATCCCATCTCCGGTGGCCACTAAAGGATTGGTGGTGGTTCGATAAATTTGTCCTGTACCTCCGGTAGCAAGTATAGTTATGCGGGCGAGGTGCGTCTCCACTTCTAAATTTTGCAAATTCAGCAAATAGGCACCATAACATTCAATGTCTGGCATGATACGGGTCACATTGTATCCAAGATGGTGCTGTGTTATGACATCGATGGCATAATAAAATTCAAGAATCTCAATGTTTGGGAATTTTTTGGCTTCTTCCAATAAAGCCCTCTCGATTTCTGCACCGGTTACATCTTGAAAATGAAGTATCCGATTCTCTGAATGCCCCCCTTCGCGCGCCAGGTCGTAGTGTGAAGCATCTACCTTATCAAATCGCGCACCCCATTCGATCAGTTCCTGCACACGTTGCGGACCCTCTTCAACGACCATCCGCACAATATTCTCATTGCACAGTCCATCCCCAGCATCCAAAGTGTCCTGAATATGCTTCTCAAAATCGTCCTGACTTCTATCCCACACCGCTGCAATTCCCCCTTGCGCATAACGTGTGTTGCATTCTTCCATATGGGTCTTGCTCACCAAACGTATTTTAATCTCACTACTCCGTTTTGCGATCTGTATTGCTGAAGACAATCCGGCGATGCCAGTTCCTATGATCAATACATCGGTTTTGTAAATCATGCTTAAAATTGAAGCACAAATTTAATGAAACAAAAGGAGTAAGTCGTGATCTCACAGTGTCGTTGTATAAAACTGATTATACATCTTGGCAAATCTTTTTTTGTCATGATATTTGCCTCATCCTCAAAAACAAGAAATACAGAATAAAATTTATTCTTTTAATACGAACTCCTTTTGGGGCAACAATTCATAAAGCCTTCCAGCAATAGTTCAACTTATTTTTCACTTTGTATAATGAATAGGATCGCAAATGCCTTTATATAAATTTACTGGAATCCAGGTCATCCGGAATTCATATGAAGGTAAACATACAATAGATAACGCGATTGGAAGCCAGGCAGGAACATATTTTCCTGTTTCAAAAATTTCAATATCGATCGCTAATTTTTTAATACATAATATGTCTATCCTTTTGCATTATCCTGCCTTAATCACTGCACCATTCGACACAAACCATCATGATGATTCTTTCAACTCGGTCGGCTGTTACGATTGTCACTTATTCCAGTAAATTTTTCTTTTCCTAAATCATAACCAAATCAACTTTCCATTCAAAATAATCCACTTAATTTGTATTTTTAATCATGAGAACCATTTTTCTGATAGTCTTAGTAATTGGTGCAATAGTCTCGCAGAATGGAAACGCGCAATTTTGTGCTTTTGACGAAAAGCACCACTCCCTCCTGGAGACCAATCCGCAATACCGTCAAAACTTTGAAGAAATGGAGAAACGCATTTACACGTATAGCGTAAATGCAATGAATCAAAGAATTACCAGTCGTTCGAAACCCATATATACCATTCCTGTTGTTATCCACCTCATTGTGCCACCGGGGACGCCCGTGGGGCAGGGAAATAACCTATCTGATCGCCAGGTGGAACTTGGTTTAGATTATCTCAATCAATCTTTTGCAAACAGTGGACCCTTCTTTTCTCCCAATGGAGTCGATATTGGCATTCAATTTTGTCTTGCACGCAGGGATCCGAATGGTCAAGCAACCAATGGTATCACCCGAACAACAAGCCAACTCGTCAACGAATTGATGTGCAATCCCGGTACTGATGCAAGCAACGATGCTGCAATAAAAAACCTGGTGGGTTGGGATTGTTCCCGTTACCTAAATTTCTACCTGGTAACCGATCTTTTTAATAACAACTTTGGCTGCAGTCTGGCAGGATATGCTTACTTCCCGGGAGCTCCTTGTTCGGTAGATGGGATCGTCCAGGAAAGCCGGTACTGGAACAGTATTGGTGGCACAGTAGTCACTGCACATGAGGTTGGCCATTATTTTTCGTTGAATCATACGTTCAATGGTGGTTGTACCAATGGAAATTGCTTGACCGACGGAGACCGGATTTGTGATACCCCACCCGATAACAGTGCTTCATTTGCCCCATGCAATACCAACTCCTGTAATACCGACATACCCGATCTTCCAGACGACAACAGCAATTACATGGATTATTCTTCTTGCAGTCAAATGCACTTTACCGCCGGACAGAAAGTACGAATGGTCGCTGCACTTGAAACCGCCAGAAAGTCATTGTTAGTTTCCAATGGATGCCTAGCTCCGGGAAACTACGACGCTGTTGCCATAGAACTTTTATTTTCTCATTCCGTGTGCACGGACAGCCTTTGTCCAGGAATTAAAATTAGGAACGACGGACTTCTGCCTTTCTCTACAATCAGCCTTTCGTACCAGTTGGATGGCAATTTATTTACACCCATTGTATGGAATGGTTTATTGATCCCCGGACAAATGACTTTGATCAATCTTCCTTGTATTCCTATATTACCCGGCGTCCACCAATTGGATGTTCAACTTGGCCATCCAGACAATCAAATGGATTTTAATCTGCAAAACAATTCCATTTCCTTAACCATGGAAATATTCGAGGAATTAAAACTAACCATTGATAGTTTACAACCTACACATTGCATCAGCGATGGAAAACTATGGGCCCACACCACAGGTGGTTCGGGGAATTATGTATATCGTCTGGACAAGCGTGCCGGATCACAGACCAATCCTTACTTTCAGTTGTTGCTTAATGGTAATTATAATTTGTTTGTACAAGATTCCAAGGGGTGTACAGCCAGTCAGCCATTTATTATTCCCGATAGTTGTAGTGGAGGCTCCAACAAGAAATTTATTACAAATGGAAATGCAAGGCCACTTGGAAAAGATTGTTATTTATTGACTGAAGAAACATTCAGTCAGACAGGTTCCGTTTGGTACGAGGACAAGGTCAGTTTATACAACAGTTTTGACATTTATTTTGACCTCAATCTCGGTTGCCTGGATGGCCCGGGTGCTGATGGCATTGCTTTTGTCTTTCAACCCATTTCGACTTCCTTAGGTGTTTCAGGAGGAGGATTAGGATACCAAGGTATTTCACCTAGCCTTTCGGTTGAATTTGATTCTTATCAAAATCCCAATTATTCTGACCCCTTTTATGATCACATGGCCATCATCCGGAATGGAAACGTAGATCATTCCACTGCCGATAACCTGGCAGGTCCGGTGGGAATTTTACCTGGAAATGCAAATGCTGAAGATTGCAAATTTCATAAAGTATTGATCCGCTGGAGAGCTACGGATGCCACCTTGTTGGTGTATGTGGATTGCATTTTGAAACTCCAATATTCCGGCAATGTAGTACGAACGATTTTTAATAATGATCCCAACGTTTATTTCGGTTTTACGGCAGCCACAGGTGGTTCGATCAATGTACAACAGATTTGTCTAAACTACATTTCGGGCATCACCAGTTTACCCAATCTTACCATTTGCGAAGGTGAGTCGATTCAGGTTTCTGCTAAACCCAACTTTGCTCAATACCGATGGAGACCCTCTTCCGGCGTCAGCGATACCACGGTATTCAACCCGGTTTTAAATCCGGATTCTACAACAAGTTACTCCATTCATTATAAAGATGCTTGTGGTTTTGACTATGTAGATTCCTTTACTTTATTCATTAAAAAATATCGCTTGAATTATGAATTGATGCTACTGGATAGTTGTGATTCCTTTAGCGGAGCGCTTGTGAGAATAATAGAAAATCCGGAAGACAGCGCGGCCCTCTATGGACAAAATGGAATCGACTTTTACAAACAATTGTATTTTGAGTTTCCTGAAGAAGGAGTCTATACCATTTACACTAAAACTGGAAATTGCATTCTTCCTGAAATCATTGAAGTCAAAGCTTACAATCACCGATTAAGAGATAGTTTAATTCGCGTTGAAGCAATGAACTGCCGCGATTCCGGAAGGATATTGGTGACCGGCCTTGAAGGTAAACCTCCATACCAATATCGGATCAACGGAGGTAGCTGGCAGACACAGGGATTGTTTGAAGGGTTGACACCCGGTAATTATCAAATTGAAATCCGGGATTCTACATCTTGCAATGTGCAACGAAATGTCGTGGTGGGTCAGTCAAATTTAATGCTACAACTGCGTCAGGACTCCTCAAAGATGGAAATCAGTTGTTGTAATCCATCGGCCTTCATTGCTGTTACGGCTTCAGGAAGTTTTCCTTATTATCATTATTCCCTCGACCAAGGTGCGTGGGAAGATGATGGTTATTTTTTCGGACTTGGTCCTGGTTCTCATCAATTGGTAGCCCGAGATGAATATGGGTGTTCGACAGACACTTTACATTTCTTCGTTATTGACAACAGCCAGAGTTCTCAAGATACCCAACGCTTGCAAATTTGCCAGGGAGAAGTGGTCCGGGTAGGAAACAATCAATATACATCTACCGGTACATATACCGATATTTTTCAAAACATCCATTGTTGTGACAGTGTGATCATCACGGATCTCCTCGTTTATCCTGTTTACTACCAACAAAATTCACAACAAATTTGTGAAGGTGAATCCATTCAAGTAGGTAACAAACAATACAGTGCATCCGGAATATATATCGATTCGCTTCAAAGCATTCACACTTGTGACAGCATCATTCAAACGAATTTAATCGTTCATCCCGTTTTTGATCTGTCTCAGCATCACGTGATATGCAATGGAGATACGGTTTATATTGGAACCAGCAGGTATACAACTCCGGGCAACTATGTGGACAGTCTGTTAACCGCAAAGGGATGTGACAGTGTCATTCGATCGCAAATCATTGTGAATCCAAGACACTCAACCATGCAAGAGGTTTTTTTGTGCAAAGGAGAAAAAACCAGAGTTGGTAATCATTTTTACAATACCACAGGGAGATACCGGGATAGTCTAAACAATGTTTTTGGATGTGACAGTATTGTCGAAACACTATTGTATGTCGATACAGTTGGAGCAAATTTGGTATTGGACAGTATTCGGTGTTATGGTGATGACGATGCAGCGATCATGATCCTGCCTACTCAAGGGATTTCAAACTTTCAATTCGCCCTGGATGATACATCCAAGTTTTCAGATCTAAATACGTTTGGTCCATTAGTTCCAGGAAATTATCGGGTATTTATTAAAGACAGCCTCAATTGTATAGAACAATACTCAGTGGTATTTTTCCAACCGCAGTTTTTGACGATTGACTTTCCTCTTGAACTTAAAATTACATTAGGCGATCGCATTCAATTGCAACCTATATTAAATTTCTCGCCAGCCACTGCACATTGGAACCCTTCCACCGGATTGTCCTGTTCAGATTGTACGGCACCATTTCTGCAAGCATTGGTAAATAAGGAATACGAAGTAGTATTTACCAATGAAGCAGGTTGTGAAATCAGAACCAAAATCAAGATTTATGTAAATAACCAAACGGATGTTTATCTCCCCAATGTTTTCAGTCCCAATGGAGACCAAATCAATGATCGTTTAGTGGTGTTTGGAGGACCGAGTATTCGGGAAATTGAATGGCTCCGAATTTTTGACCGTTGGGGAAACCAGGTTTTTGAAAACCGGCATTTTATGATCAATGATGAACAAGCCGGTTGGGACGGAACCTTTAATGGATCACCAATGAATCCTTCCGTCTTTGTTTATCAACTTAAAGTCATCCGACTCGACGGTAGCACTTTTGAAAAAGCTGGAGATATTACTTTAATGCGTTGATCATTTACTCAGAAAAATGCAGTCGAAGTCCCTTGTGGATGTCAAGGATAATTATCATCATTTCAGAACGCTATTACCAGAACTTAGGAATTCGTTGAAATGGACGTAGCTCTGACATCTTCATAACACGAATCACAAACAAATTGTAAATGGGCATAACCCTGACACCTCCTTATTCAAGTAAACGATAATCATGTGGGGCTTTAGCCCTGACATCTAAAAATCTCGCTTACCCAACCAGCTATTCATCATCCACGTTGGGTGTAACAATATAATAATCAATCCAAAGAATCGTAGCTAATGGCTACGCTTAAAGACGCAACAAGGTCAATCTTGTTTTACAAATTTCACCCCATAGGTGCTGATATTATTTTCACTTATGTCCAACCAATAAAAGCCTGCCGGAAGTTGTTCGACATGAATGCTATAGACCTGTTGGCCCGCAAATAAATCAAAATTTCCCCGCTGAACACACTGTCCGTTCAAGTTTCGAATGGCAAAATGCAGAGCTGTTGACCGATCACTATCGATTTGTATATTCAATTGATCGTTTACCGGATTGTTCAGAATTTTTAAGTCGGTGATGTGACTTTGAGTTGTCGATACATTAATGGCACAGGACAATCCTCGTCTTATCTGCCCTCTCATTTCTCCTGCAGGAATTGCTGCAGTATGCACATTAAAATATGCATTGTCTTTTTTGATTTTATCTGCAACAACACCAGAAATATCCATTACGCCAGTAGCATAGGGATTAGGCAATTCCAATGGAACCAGTATGGCTCCATTCATTCCAAACGGAGCATCATGAATGTGTGCCGACAATGCATCACCGTTGAGATCAATTGAATGCAGCGCATACTCCAATTCAGTGGCCGCCTTATTTACACCTACGTATCCTGCACCATAAGCCGGAACATTGCGCTTTGGCATTTCCTGATCACCGCATAAATCAAATGCGTAAACATCCAATAGATTGTTTTGAAATTGACCTCGAATTTCCCCTCCTGGGTTGCTCGCGGTAGAGAGATTAAAATACAGTTCATCCCGCATATAGGCCTTCAATTGATCAGCGGTTATTGCCGTTACGCCAGAATACACTCCAGGGAATCCCGTCGGAGTCAATGTACTGATCATCGTTCCTGATTTTCCTGCCTCACCTTGGTGAAGGGTTCCACCCGTAGAATTTAAACCCTCCGAAATAACAATGTAATACAGACTATCCGATGTGGGGAAGTTTAATACCGCATATCCAAATCCTCTGGCAGATGTCGTCACTGGCGGGATTTCCTGATCACCATTGAGAAAGGCGCTGCTATTGAACAACGGTGGTGAAACAATTTGCCCCCGGATTTCTCCATCTGGAAAAGCGTTGGTCTTGATGTTTACGTATGCTCCTGTGTCATAAACACTAAACAAAACATCAATGACTGTCAATTGATCGGTTATGGTCCCTGAAATAAATGTACCAGTGTTCAAATTTGCAAGTATTCTTCCGTTGGAATTTGCGTCTCCATTGTGAATCGATGCTGCTATGGGTAAACTACTCAGTCCGATGGGCATGATTTGGTATTCAAGTCTGGTCAGATTTGGAGAAAATTTCAATACCCCCAATCCGATACCTGCAGTAGGTACTGGTGGAATCTGGCTTGCTCCAAGCAAGATGACCGGCATCATGATTTCAGACCTCCAGTCCAGTTGTCCTCGGATTTCACCTGAAGGATGTACACTGGAATGAATATTCACATAGAGGTTTCCTGTAGTCGCGAGTTGCAAAAACAATGAAGGAACAGGTATCTTGGCTCTTAAGCGTTTACCGCTGATGTAAGTATTCAGATTAAGCAATGGTAGGCCATTGGTAGTTCGATCTCCTACATAAACCTGACATCCGGTGATATTTCCAGTGATATTTGAAAAAACTCCATGGATTTCCATTTCTGAAAAATCCTCAGACAATAAAAAAGTAATAAATCCAGTAGCATCGGTGCGCACTTCTGGTATTTCATGGTCTCCATTCAATTCCGTAACAAAGACCAACTGTCCATTTCCTGCCAAGAGTCGCACAGAAATAAGGCAAAAACCTGCCACTAAAAAAATCAGCGTAAAAGAGTAAATTGCTTTCATGGTGTGGAATTATTCAATCAATGAAGTTCAAACAAAGCTATTAAGAATATCCTTGAAACTCAAGTTATTTAACAGTTGTCAAGATTAAAAAAGGGTTGATTATGGTCAGGCTCTAAGTAAGGAAAGCACGGCTTCTTTAACGTCTTTTATTCCTAATCCATATTTATCCAATAGCTCCAAAGGCTTTCCGGATTCGCCAAACTGATCATTCACCGCTACATAAACCTGCCGGCAAGGATATTTCTGTACCAGGAGTTGAGCAACGGAATCCCCCAAACCACCATTGCGCTGATGTTCCTCACAAGTCACCACCCGATGGGTCTTCATTACTGAACGCAAAATCATTTCTTCATCCAAAGGTTTAATGGTATGTATGTTGATGAGTTCGGCATGGATATCCATTTTCTCTAACTCCCGGATAGCCTCAAGGGCCTGCCAAACCATATGACCTGTGGCTACAATCGTAACATCTGCTCCCTCTTTGAGTAATTGGCCTTTTCCAAATACAAATTGCTCGTCTTCAAGAAATACGGGCCAGTCGGGACGTCCAAATCTTAAGTAAACAGGACCTTGGTGCTCTGCAATGGCCAATACAGCTTGACGTGTTTGTGCCGCGTCGGCTGGAACTACCACACTCATCCCTGGTAACATCTTCATTAAGCCAATGTCTTCCAGGATTTGATGTGTAGCACCATCTTCGCCAAGTGTCAAACCAGCGTGAGATGCGCATATTTTTACATTTTTTCCCGAATACGCTATGGACTGACGGATCTGATCATACACCCTACCCGTACTGAAATTCGCAAAGGTTCCCGTATAAGGAATCTTGCCAACCGTTGCCAGACCGGCGGCCATACCCATCATGTTTGCTTCAGCAATACCGGTCTGAAAAAATCGGTGCGGAAACTCTTTTTCAAATGCATCCATTTTCAATGAACCCACCAGATCTGCACATAATGCAACCACTTGGTCATTTTGTCTTCCAAGAAGCAGCAAGCCTTCTCCAAATCCGTTTCTTGTTGCTGATTTTTTTATTGATTGATAATGGTCCCAGGACATGATGTTAGTGGTTTGTTGATTGTTGTTAGTTGATAGATGATAGTGGTTAGTTGATAGTGGTTAGTTGATGGTGGTTAGTTGGTTGTTGTTAGTTGATAGTTGTTAGTTGGTTGTTGATAGTGGTTAGTTGATGGTGGTTGGCTGATTGATGTTGGACGATAGAGTATAGTATTATAACTAACATTTGTTAGGTAGCCCACACCACAAAAACTATTATCCTTCACCTAGAAATCTGAATACAACCTACCTAATTTCCTAAACCCCTAAATTCCTAGACCCCTCCATTCCTCCATACCTCCATTTCTCCACACCTCCATTCCTCCACACCTCCATTCCTCCACACCTCCACACCTCCATTCCTCATTAATAATCTCCCAAAGTCTCCTCCAATTGAGCCAAGGCATTTAACGCTTGTTCGTCATTGGGTGCCACGCCGTGCCATTTATGAGTGCCCATCATAAAATCAACTCCAAAGCCCATAATGGTCTTCATTAATATTACAATGGGTTTCTGTTTTCCGGTCATTTCAATCGCTCTGGTCAAACCGTCGATCACATCTTCCATGACATTTCCATTCATGTGTAAAACTTCCCAACCAAAACTTTTCCATTTGGCTTCCAAATCTCCAAGATCCATCACTTGAGCAGTAGGTCCATCAATTTGTTGACCGTTCCAGTCCACCGTAACAATCAATTGATCAGCTTTGTAGTGAGCGGCTGCAAGTGCAGCTTCCCATACTTGTCCCTCTTGTAATTCACCATCTCCGGTCAGCACAAAAACACGACTAGAATCCCCATGGGTGCGTTTCCCTAAGGCTGCCCCTAAAGCAACACTTAAACCTTGACCTAAAGAACCTGAAGCAACACGCACGCCCGGCAATGCTTCATGGGTGGTTGGGTGTCCCTGCAAACGGCTGTTTAGTTTTCGAAAGGTTCTAAGCTCTTCCAGCGGAAAAAATCCTGATCGAGCCAGCACCGAATAAAATAAAGGCGAAATATGACCATTGGATAAAAAGAACAAATCTTCACCATGACCTTCCATGGAAAAGGGAAGCTTCTTTCGCAAGAACTTAAAATAAAGTGCCACTAAAAAGTCCGTACATCCGAGTGATCCACCAGGATGTCCGCTACTGCATTGGTTGGTTTGCCGTATGATGTCCCGCCTTACCTGACAGGCCGTCCGTTTGAGTGCTTCCGTCTCCATTTTCGTCAGCAAAAGTAGTTAAAGTATTGCTTCATGGTGACAAAGGCTTGAATCATTGTAAAAAATACATATAGCTTGTTTGCATAAGTCCCGCCAAATCCTGATGACTTAAAATGTAATTCCCTTTTAAGCTCTGGTAAATCCCAGGTTGCAGTCTATCGATCTGGAGATGGAAAGGCTTGACTTCAGTTCTTTGAAGCCCAATACATCCCGAAAAACCGCATCTGTTGTTCGATGGCTCGCGTCCAATAAGGGATATCGTGTCCTCCCGGAGATTCAACATATTGATGTGAAACATTGAAATCCAATAATTTGCGATGAACTTTACGGTTGACTTCCAGAAAAAAATCATCTGTTCCGCAATCTATGCGTAGCACCAGATCAGGCCGACAATAACGGTCCAATAAATAATACACGCTATAGTTTTTCCACCGTTGTTCGTTGCTTGATTTATTACCAAGGAGTTTTTCCAGGTTCCATTCAGTTGAAAATGGCAATATGTCCAATGCACCACTGATTGTTCCCGTTATACCAAAAACCTCTGGGTTCTTTAGACTCAGATAAACCGCTCCGTGCCCGCCCATACTGACTCCGGTAATGCCCCTCATAAGCGCTTGCCCTATTGTCGGGTAATTCCGATCGATAAAAGGTATAAACTCTTTGATCAGGTAATGTTCAAACCTGCGATTTGGTTGAGCTGGGCTATCCAAATACCAGGAGTCATAATCACCATCCGGACAAACAATGATCATCTGATACTGATCAGCCCATTCTTTCAATTGCTCGGCGATATAAGTCCAGCCGGCAAAATCACTGCTATGTCCATGTAAAAGATACAAGACCGGATACCTTTTTTCGGCCAGTATGGAGGGCTCTGGTCTAATGATCAATGCATTAAATGTCTGTTGCATTGCTTTGCTTGGTACACTTATGGTGTCGATTCGTCCAGCGCTTGCCACGGTGAAAGATAAAAACACAAAGGCTATACTGTGATATAGATTTGCCATATCAAAAGGTACAACGCAGAAAAACCAAAATGGTTGTTATCCAAGGGAAAGCAACAATACCAGGTTGGTTGTTATTTTTCATCTTGTTTTCTGTCTTGGTTGTGCTTCAATTTCTATTATTATGTAACAGCTCATTTTCAATTTATCGCTAAAAAACCTTGATTGGATAAACCTTTATTAGTTTTGTTGCCGATGCAGGGAAAACATTTGTATTCCATTGATATGTTGAGAGGTCTTGTTGCCTTGTTGGTCTGTCTGTATCATTTTACCGAAGGTTTTTATGCCGAAGGCCATTGGATTCGCATAGTTTTTTCGCGTGGATACCTTGGGGTTGAAATTTTTTTTATCATCAGCGGTTTTGTCATACCGTATTCCATGTACAAAACCGATTACCATCAAGGCAAAGCAGGTTCGTTTTTACTTAAGCGGTTGATTCGTATCGAACCTCCCTATTGGTGCAGTATCCTATTGATATTTGCCATTGATTATGTGACTACTTTCTTCCGGCATTATAAAGACAAGGTGATTGTTTACAATTGGCGGGATTTGCTATATCATGTGCTTCACCTAAACGATTTTATGGACCAACCCTGGTTAAAAGGTATCTATTGGAGTCTGGCCATTGAGGTCCAGTATTATATTCTGATGGCACTCATTTTTCCCTTTATCATTTTTCGCAATTTCAGGCAAACCATTTGGGTCCTTTTGGCCTTTTGTTTGGGCCGTTGGATCGACTCTGATAAATTAGTGTTTTATTACGGTTGCCATTTTGTTACTGGCATTGTGTTATTCAATTATTATATCGGCCAACTCAATTCCAAACAATTGAAAATTGGTTTGCTGATTTGTTACGGAATGACTCTTTGGTCCTTTGACCTCTATCACCTTTCTGCTTCTATTGGTGCCACAATGTTTATACTCTTTGCTAATTATTGGATTCCACCTTTGGTTTTTCTTGGTAAAATTTCATACTCTTTCTATCTCATTCATATACAGGTCGGTTGGACTATTTTGGATGCCCTTCGACGTTCCTACCCAGAATACGGTCTCCTCCAGAGTATGTTATTGAGTATAGCCTTGACAATTTTCTGTTCATATCTGTTTTATTTGATCATTGAAAAACCCAGTCATCGCTGGGCATGGAGCATTAAACAAATATAACTTCAATGAATTGTAAATGCTAACATTTGTTAGCATTCCAGATGCTTCAGCCAAAACAAATAGCTTTCATTTCCTGAAATCCCGGGCCATTATTTTCAAGGCTGCCATCTCTTTCATCATTTCTCTGGCCTCTTCACAAGGAGCTCCAAAATAGGTTTTTCCTGCATCCAGATTTTTTCCAACACCTGATTTTGCAAGCAGGGTTACACGGTCACCAATGATGAGGTTTTGAGCAACGCCAACCTGTCCATACATGGTAACATGATCTCCCACAATGGTTTTTCCTGCTATGCCCACTTGTGCGGCTAACAGGCAGTGTTGGCCAATAACGACTCCGTGGCCAATGTGCACCTGACAATCTATTTTTGTTCCCTGCCCAATAATCGTATCTCCACTCACTCCCTTGTTAATGGTGGTTCCGGCACCAACTTCCACCTGATCGTGAATCACAACCCTGCCACAGGATCTCCATTTTTTATATCCATCAGCCGTTTTCTTAAAATAAAAAGCATCCGTTCCTATCAATGCTCCCGACTGAATATGAACATGATCACCAAGGACACAATATTCTCCAATTACCGCATTAGCGGCTATGTAACTATTTGCACCCACAACAGAAAAATGGCCGATGGATACATTGGGCTCAATGATGGCTGTTGGATGCACCCAGGCGGTGTCCGAAATGGCTTGCTTTTGTGGCAGAATTGGTCTTGCCTCTAATACCAGTTGATTGTAAACCTCAAATGGATGATCACCTACTAGAAGGGTTTTCCCATCCGGACAATTTGTTTCTTTATTGATCAGAATAACGGTCGCCTCTGAATGGATGGATTTTGAATAATACTTTTCTGCATCCACAAAAGTGAGATCACCGGGGCGCACTTTGTGGATTTCATTGATGCCCCCAATCCATTGATCCTGATTTCCAATTAATTTCAACTGAAACCTTTGAGCAATTTCCTGTACGGAAATGGGTTTAGCTAATTGCATAGATTTATATTAATGTGCTTCCAACCAATTTTGTCCATAACCAATCCCCACTTCTATCGGTACCTTCAATCCAGGGATGGCATTTTTCATTTCCTCCTGGATCAATCCCTGAACGATCGTTAGTTCAGACTTTGGAACATCAAATACCAACTCGTCGTGCACTTGTAAAATCATTCTGGTTTTGAAGTTTTCATTTAACAGGCGGTCGTGAATATGAATCATGGCGAGTTTTATCATGTCCGCCGCTGTCCCCTGCAATGGTGTGTTTACTGCAACCCGTTCGGCATTCGCCCTTGCAAGTGCATTTTTTGAATTGATATCGCGCAATATTCTTTTTCTTCCTAAAAGGGTAGTCACATAGCCTTTACTTCTGGCATCTTCTACCACCGAAGCCATATAGGTTTTTAATCCGCTATAAGTCGCAAAATATTGGTCAATAAGCGTCTTGGCTTCTCCACGACCAATGCCCAACTGCCGGGAAATATTAGTGGCGCCCGCTCCGTACAGAATAGAAAAATTTACCGTCTTCGCATTTCTTCGCTGATCGGAACTTACTGCATCATATTCCACGTCATACACTTTTGCGGCAGTTGCACGATGAATATCCTGCCCTTTAATAAAGGCATCCAACATTTTTTCCTCGCCGGCAATTTCAGCTATCAAACGCAATTCAATTTGGGAATAATCAGCGGAAATCAGCACATGATGCGAATCTCTTGGAATAAATGCTTTTCGAATCTCCCGACCTGCTTCATCCTTTATCGGGATATTCTGGAGGTTTGGATTTTCACTGGCAAGACGGCCCGTAGCGGCTCTGGCCTGGTTAAAAGAGCTGTGGACTCTTCCGGTCAGAGGGTTAATCATCAGGGGCAGCGCATCGACGTAAGTAGATTTTAATTTAGACAGTTTGCGAAATTCCAGAATATCATTTACGATTTCAAATTCTTCAGCCAATTCATTTAGCTTATCTTCATCTGTACTGTATTGATTGGTACTGGTTTTCTTCCACTTATAGGGAATCTTTAACTTATCAAAGAGCACTTCACCTACTTGCTTTGGACTGGCGATATTGAATCGGCTGCCTGCCTTTTTATAGACCAACTGTTCCGCATCATGAATTTGTTTACCCAAAGTTTTAGAATATTCTCGTAGAAAATCACCATCAATTTTCACGCCTTCATATTCTATGTCACACAACACTTTGACCAAAGGCAATTCAATGGTTTGAAATAATTTTTCCAAATCATTATCTCGAATATCCTTTTTTAAAATTCCGAACAGTTGTAAGGTTAGGTCTGCATCTTCTGCCGCATATTCCTTTATTTTTTCCAATTCCACATGTCTCATGGACCCTTGTCCGGATCCTTTCTTCCCAATCAATTCTTCAATGGCAACCATTTTATAATTGAGATAACTTTCTGCCAGGTAGTCCAGTTTATGCCGCAAATCAGGTTCCAATAAGTAATGCGCAATCATGGTGTCAAAAGCAGGTACCTTCATTTCAACACCATACCGCTTCATCATAAGCATATCGTACTTGATGTTTTGTCCAATAAATTCTATCGCAGGGCTTTCAAGTATGTACTTAAATTGATGCACCTTTTGTAAAGCCAGCCTTTGATCCTCAGGAATGGGAACATAATAGGCTTCACTGGATTTAATGCAAAATGACATACCTACCAATTCTGCCTGATTGGCATCAATTCCGGTAGTTTCTGTATCAAAGGAAATTAACTTTGATTTTTCCAAAGTGCCGAGCAGTGATTTTATTTCTTCCTCAGTCTGTATCAGGTGGTATTGATGTGGAGTGGTGTGAATGTCATGTTCTCCAACTTTATAATTTGTCGTTTTACCATGAGATTCCTGAGGTATTTCTTCTGCAAAAAGTGCAGCCTGTGTGGGCTTTTCAGCCGCTCCCAGTATGGTTTCAGCAAGACTTCTGAATTCCAACAACTTAAAGAGTTCCATCAGTCTTTGGCGGTTAAAATTCTCAACACGGTAGAGTTCTTCGTCAAATTCAATGGGTGCATGAATGTCAATGGTGGCTAATTCTTTACTCAGTACTGCCAAATGTTCAAATTCAACTATTTTATCTTTTAATTTTCCACTGACTTTATCTTTGTTTTTCAATAGATTTTCAACCGATCCAAATTCTTCTAAGAGTTTAGCGGCCGTCTTTTCACCTACGCCAGGTATGCCCGGAATATTATCCACCGCATCCCCCATCAAACCAAGCATATCAATTACTTGATCAACTTCCTTTATCCCCCAAATGGCTTTCACTTCATCTGGACCCAGAATATCTATTCCATTACCCTGCCGTGATGGTTTATACATAAAAATATGCTCCTCCACCAATTGGCCATAATCTTTATCGGGTGTAACCATATATACCGTAAAACCCTGGCGAGCTGCTTGTTTAGCCAATGTGCCGATAACATCATCTGCTTCATAGGCTTCTACCGTGACAATGGGTATGTTAAATGCTTTAATCAGTTCTTCAATGTAAGGAAACGCCAGGGTGATGTCTTCAGGTTGCGCTTCCCGTTGGGCCTTATACTCCGGATACTGCTTGTGTCGGAAGGTGGGCCCGGATAAATCAAAGGCTACGGCAAGATGAGTTGGTTTCTCGCGATTGATGATATCCCACAAAGTCCTGGTAAATCCTGAAATAGCAGAGGTATTGAGACCTTTTGAGTTGATCAACGGACGTGTGATAAATGCATAATGTGCACGATAAACCAACGCATGACCATCCAGCAGGAAGAGTTTTTTCATAATGCCTAAATGAGGCCTGAAGATAAAAAGAATCTCGTTGCGGGTTTCCGACTGTTCCGCCGGATTAGCTTTCTATTTGGTATTTAATACAAAGCGGCGTAAGCTTAAGTGCGTTGATTCCTTTTGATCAGTTTTTGTGTGTTTAACAAAAACTGTTGTTGATCTTTGAATCTCATAAAGTAAATGCCTTCCTTTAGGGATGAAGCATCTATGGAAATGTTTCCAGGGTTTAGTTTACCGGTACGAATAACTCGCCCACCAAGATCCAGTAATTCGTAATGATGGCCGTTTTCCGGAACGTTTTGTATCTGGATATTTTCAGTAAATGGATTGGGGTAAACTCTGATGTCAAAGAATGAGTGAGACCCGACTGAAGTGGTAGATTTTTCATTGAGTTGGAGGGCTACTTTGTTGCCACCATCTCCGCTATCGGATCCATTAGCATTTACCGCGGTTCCCCCAGCGTAAACGGTCACAGGACCCGAGCCCTTTGCAGGAGCCACCCATTGAATTTCAAACAGATTTTTTTCACTCCTGTCTGTATGTTCGGCATAGAGGCGATTTTTCAAAGTGGTCAATTTTACATTGCTGCTGATCGGAGTTAACTCTTTAAGGTTTGGCCCATTAACCTTTTCTGCGGCGTTAAGTAAAGTCATTTGAAAACCGTAAGCTTTTGGGTCATTTCCGCCGGTCTTATTGATCCGGATGTGAATGTTGTATGATTTGCCTGGTTCATAAGACTGGATGGTGTCTGCACCCTCTATTACATAAATTTTTACTTCAGCATCGATTGGACCATTGTGACAAGAACGACATACTGTTGCATCATCCCCTGGGGCTCCGGTACTGCCTTTTCCTCCAGCATCTGCACGGCCTTTTTGATTAGACATCATCAGAACGCCTATCATGGAAAAGAAAAACAAAGTATAAATCACCCGCTTCATAAGATGCAAAGTTAGTTTGAGGGTTTGACTATGATATTAGCAAAAAGTTAAAAGGCTTTAGGATTTTAATCTTAACGTTTGGTTCGAAAACCAGATTCCGGATGTTTACCGGTAGCCGAAGAAATACACTTTTCGACTATGGCTTGGTCCCTTTGTTCATCCTCCGTTGGCATGAATGCATCAAAAAAGCACACCGTTTTGGTTGGAAAATCAATGGAAGCCGGAACAATTGGAACACCGGCTCCTTTAGCGATATAATAATATCCGGATTTAAGGGATTCCACCTTTTTACGGGTACCCTCTGGTGCCATAACGATGGCTATTTCAGGTCTGGAATGAATCAATTCAATATACCGCTCAACCTGGTTCTTATTTTCAGACCGGACCACCGGATAGCCCCCCAAAGCGCTAAATATCCATCCATAAGGAGGCCTGAATAAACTCGATTTGCCAATAAACCGGATTTTTTCCAAACCAGAAGCCCACCTAACCAATAATCCCAATGGAAAATCCCAATTGGAGGTATGCGGACCAATGGCCACTACAAATTTTGGAATGTCCCTTAATGCTTCTGCTCCTAAGATCTTCCATCCCAACATCCATAAAATCGTCCGACTTAAGTATTGCATCATCTTATTGGCGAAATTAAAACCGAACGGCGTGGTTGCCAAGCCTATACAAAATATTCTATCCAGTAAAATAATGTATTATTTATTTATAAAATTTGCTGTTGGATTAAACGAATTACACAATCAGCAGTCTTAATCATGAGTGCAAATATGAAGAATTTAGAGGATCAGATCATATTGGAATGGATCTCCAAACCAGAGTCGCTTGAAAAAGGTTTCAGGGCACTGGTGGAGAAATATCAGCAAAAGCTTTACTGGCATATCCGGAGGATGGTTTTGGTACATGAGGATGCAGATGACGTTATGCAAAATACCTTCATTAAAGTGTATCGAAGCATTGGACAATTTGAGGGTAAAAGCAGCTTATTTACCTGGCTCTACCGGATTGCAACCAATGAAAGTCTGACTTTTCTTGAAAAAAATAAAAAGTATGGATCCGATACCCTTGAAGAAGACGGTGAGCATCCAATGCTTCAGAAGCTAGAGGCCGATCCGTTTTTTGAAGGAAATGAAATCCAGTTGCGTTTACAAGAAGCGCTGCTCCGATTACCAGAAAAGCAAAAGCAGGTATTTTTATTGAGATATCATGATGAGATGTCCTATAAAGATATGTCGGAGGTGTTGCAGACTTCAGAAGGGGCGTTGAAAGCCTCCTATCACCATGCTGTAAAGAAAATTGAAGAATATTTTAAAACAATTGAAATTATATAAACATGAACTTGCCTGATGCATTGATGGAAGATCCCAGATTGCCTTTCGGAGACCAACTCCGGAATGCGGATGGTTTCCGCGTGCCAAAGGGATACTTTGAAAACCAATTAAGTTGGTCCTGCGAAATACCCTCGATTGTTTGCGCTATTGATGAATCCGAAAGTAAAGGGTTTCAGCTGCCTTCCGGATATTTTGATCAATTTACTGAACGGATTATGGAGCGAGTGCAACATGAAGAACTTTCATTTCTTCCCAAGGATGAAGGATTGGCTATACCTAATGCTTATTTCGAATCCTTTCCTCAAAAGGTAGTGGAACACATAGTTGCTTTAAAAGAGAAGCCGAAAGTAAAAGTCATTTCCTTTAGGCGAATTTTAACGTATGCGGTTGCTGCATGCCTTTTATTGGCAGTATCCATTACCGCGATCCGGTTTTATCAAACAGCAGCTGAAACGGATGTTTTTGCATCTTGTTCAGATGACGATATGCTGGAATACCTGAGTTATTATTCCAATGACCTGGACGATCAAAGTCTGGCCGTCTTACTCAACGAAGAAGATCTTCCGGACCTTGATTTTATTAATGGCGAAGATGAAGACCTTGAATCTTTGCTCATTGATTATCTTGAATAATTGTATCTGTTGAATATTATAAATCGAAATCTATGAAAACTTTTTTGAGCACACTCCCTTTTGTATTGTTTACTGTGGTTTGTTTTACACAAAATGGTCCTCCTCGGGTCAAAGAAAAAATGCTCGAAAAAATGGAGTCCATGCGTGTAGCTTATTTGACTAACGAACTGGATTTAAGCAGTGAAGAATCTGCAAGATTCTGGCCAGTGTACAATGAATATTCCAAAAAAAGGATGGAACTGAGAAAGGATATGATGGAGCGGAAACGCAACCTCAGGAAAGAAGATATCTCAGAAGAAGAATCGGTCAAAGAACTGGATGAGCAAATGGCTGTTCAGGAAAAAGAATTGAATCTCAAACGTAATTATTACGAAAAATTCAAAGCCATACTTCCTGCACAGAAACTGGCCAAACTCGAACCTGCCGAAAAAGAATTCCATCAAGAAGTTCTTCGCAAACTGAAAGAAAGAAGAGACCAACGTATGGAGAGAGGCATGAGACCTATGCGCTAATGATTATCAAAAGCTCATTCCGGCTTTTATTCAACGGAATGATTTTGCAGTTTTGCCATTTGAAGCCAATATCCAGGAAACGATTTATTGACGCATTCAGGATATAATATACTAACAGGTGTTAGTATGTTCAGTAAACTAAAGGCCATGGCTATACGATGATCCCGGTAACTGTCCAAAGGGCCATCCGGTATAAATGAAAACGTTTTCATGAAGAAAGACATGGACACATGATTTTCGTTTTCTACAATTCTCTTTGTGTTGACGTTTGCTTTATTTAAAAAGGTCTCCATCACCGTCAACCGTTTGGATTCTTTATGGTCCAAATGCTGCAGACCCGAAAAATGGGCATCACACCGTGCGATCGCACAAAAAATGATTATCGCAGGAAACAAATCCGGGCATTGTGTAAAATCAAAATGGATTTCTTCCGGCTTACGGAATTGATCTAAAGTAACCAACATTCCTTCAGGCTGTTCGGTAAATTGTAAACCAAATTGCTTAAAAAATACCATAGCCTTCTCGTCCGCCTGAAAACCACTACAGGTCAATCCTGGAAAAAACAATTGCCCATGCTTCTTCAATGCGAGCCAGGCAAGAAAATAACTTGCACCACTCCAGTCAGCTTCTACGGTAATTTCTTTTGAAAGATAAGGTCCTGGATAAACCTGAACTGCATGATCTCCCACTTCATCTATTTTTATACCATGCAGCCTCATGAGCCTGATGGTCATTTGAATATAAGGTTCAGAAACCCCTCCTGCAGTCCAACACAATTTTAATCCTCTTTTGAGTTGAGGCGAAATTAACAGAATGGCTGAGACAAACTGACTACTCAAACGTGCATCAACGGTGACCGTTTCACTAAACTCAACATCGATTCCTTTCAAAATCTGAAGGGGTAAAAATCCACCGTTTGTTGGAAGCAAAAATCGAGCACCCATTTGTTCCATGATCTGTAACAGAGGAATCAATGGTCTTTTCGGTAAATTACCTTCACCTTCTAGTTTTTTAAGCTGGCCCTTTAAGCAAAAGTAAGCTAACAGAAACCGCAAAGTCGTTCCTCCTTCACCTACTGAAATCTGGGTGCCCTTTTCTTGTAAACATGCATTTAATTGTTGGGTATCTTCTGCTTCTGAAAGTTGATGGATATTAAATCCACCTGGGCACAAAGCACGAATGATTAAAAGTCGGTTGGAGATACTTTTTGAAGTGGGTAGATCGATTGACACTAGCATATTTATTCCTGCGGCCAGTGTAGATTCAACCGAACGCTAAGATCGGGATGCAAACTCCTTCCCACAGGACATGCATGGGCAGCGTGCTCAAGGATGGTACGCTCTTTTGCGGTAAAGTGTCTTTCGGGCAGACGCAATTCAATCTCGATCGCTCCAATTCTTCTGGGATCGTCTGCCATAATTTTAAGAACTTCTGCTTTCATTCCCTGAATGTCGATACCATGGGTTCTCGCAGCAATACCCATAATGGTCATGATGCACATGGCCAAAGAGGTTGAAGCAAGGTCTGTTGGACTAAAATCATCGCCTTTTCCTTGGTTGTCGGAAGGAGCTACAGATCGTATTTTGGCTCCACTGCGTAAGTGAGTTGCTTCGGTTCGTAGGTCCCCAAGGTATATGACTTCTGATGTTTTCATATCTTGAATAAAGAATATTTTATTTCAAAAGCGTAAAGGATAAGAATCATATCCCCTAAAATTCTGGAATTCCCAAACTCAATGGAAATTCCTGAGGTGAGTTCATTCGCGTTCAGTGGAAAACGAATCGATTAAACGGTCATTATCTCTTTGTCTTTCGATTCTACGATTTTATCTATCCTCCCAGAATAATCATTCACAAGATTTTGAATATCATGTTCCTTACGTTTTGCAACATCTTCGGCCAATCCGTTTTTCTGTTCCTTCTTAATGGTGTCCAGAACTTTATGACGGGTTGAACGCACACTGACTTTAGCCTCTTCTCCGTAGTGCTTGATTTGTTTGACAAATTCCTTTCGACGTTCCTCTGTTAATGGAGGGATTGAAATGCGAATTAACTCGCCATCATTCTGTGGAGTCAGCCCCAAATTAGCTGCAAAAATAGCATGCTCAATTTCATTAATCATTTTTTTCTCCCAGGGTTGTATGGTGAGCGTTCGCGCATCCGATGTGCTAATGTTGGCGATTTGACTTACAGGAGTAGGGGCCCCATAATAATTCACCATAATACCATCCAACATGCTGGTAGACGCCTTTCCTGTTCGGACTTTAAGCAATTCTTTTTGTAAATGATCAATGGCACGATCAAACTCTTCTTTTGCTTTTGACCAAGCAGCTTCCAATTCTACAGACATATTCGTGAGATTTAACAGATTAATATTTTTACTCCCTGCTGGAGCCCATATAGCGCAAAATTAAATAAACCAACATAACCAAGGAGGACAAAGCAGCCGCTAAATAGGTCATTCCTGCCCATTTCAGTGCGTCTTTTGCACCAGCATACTCATGAGTCGTCACGACGCCTCTTTGATCAATCCATGCAAGTGCCCTTTTACTCGCATCAAATTCAACCGGCAAAGTGATGATACTGAACAAAGTAGTGATGGAAAAGGCAATTATGGTAATGAGCATTAATGAAGGAAAGGTGTTGGCCAACAAGAAAGCTCCTAATAACAAATATTGCTGGGCGACACTGGCAATTTTAACCACAGGTACCAATCGCGAGCGCAATTGTAACATAGCATAGGCGGTATCGTGTTGAACAGCATGTCCGCATTCATGGGCTGCAACGGCCACAGAGGCAACGCTACGACCATGGAATACTTCCGGACTTAGATTAACCGTCCGGTCCATTGGATTGTAATGATCGGATAGAAAACCATGCGATTCCAGTACCCTTACATTGTGAAGACCATAATAATGCAACATATCTTCGGCTATTTCACGACCCGATTTGTTATTGCGCAAACCGACTTTTGAATAGGCCTTGAATTTACTTTGAAGCCGGCCTGAAACGATCATACCCACCACCGATAAAGCAATGGTGAGTACATAATAAATCATATAATCAGCATTTAAAACCATAAAATCTGAATTTTAGTTAATAACACAGGAAGATGAGATAAGATTTCGAATTTTTCTTAAAATTTTACTAACGAATCATTTCAAATCCCGTATAAGGTTGTAAAGCTTTGGGGATCAGAATACCCTCAGTGGTTTGGTGGTTCTCCAGCAAAGCAGCCACAATGCGAGCCAACGCCAGTGCGCTGCCATTTAAACTATGAGCAAGGACAGATTCTCCTTTTAAATTTTTAAAGCGCAATTTCAAACGGTTAGTTTGAAAACTCTCAAAATTGGATACCGAACTCACCTCCAGCCAGCGTTTCTGGGCTGCCGAAAAGACTTCAAAGTCATAAGTCAATGCAGATGCAAATCCCATATCACCTCCACACAATTTAAGAATCCGATAGGGTAGCTCCAGTTTATTCAATAAAGTTTCTACATGGTTTAACATTTCCTCCAATGCCTCATAAGATTTCTCGGGGTGCTCTATGCGTACGATTTCAACTTTATCAAATTGATGCACCCGGTTTAATCCCTTTACATGCGCACCATAGGAACCTGCTTCCCTTCTAAAGCAGGGAGTATATCCACATAGTTTATAAGAAAAGTTTTCCTGTTTAATAAGATCATCCCGGAAGATATTGGTGATAGGCACTTCAGCGGTTGGAATCAGGTAAAGTTCATCTTTTTCTGCATAGTACATCTGCCCCTCCTTGTCCGGCAATTGGCCTGTACCTCTTGCAGAATCGGCATTAACCAGCAATGGGGCTTGAATTTCTTCATAACCTGCATTTGCGGCTTCATCCAAAAAGAAGTTGATCAGCGCACGCTGCAAACGCGCTCCTTGACCACGGTATAATATAAAACCTGAACCGGAAATTTTAACTCCCAGTTCCATATCAAATAAATTAAATTTCTTTGCAATTTCCCAGTGGGGCAAAGCACCATCCGGTAATTCGGGAATAGGGAGGTTTCCAGTTTTGTAGACTTCGTTATCTTCTGCTGTTTTCCCATGGGGTACCCTTTCATTGGGTACGTTGGGAAGCAGCAACAATTTTTCTTCAATCAGTTTTTTAGTTTCTTCCAACTGAAGTTCGAGCGATCTACTGGATTCTTTTATTTGGCTAACCTCCTTTTTCAGGGTTTCTACCTCATCCAGTTTCTTCGAACTGAAAAGAACTCCTATCTGCTTAGATAGCCCATTGAGTTGTGAAAGGGTCTCGTCCAATATGGATTGCTGCGCTTTGCGACGGTCATCCAGGTCAATGATTTCTTTAACGAGTTGTAATGCAGATTCATCCAGATTACGTTTGCGGTAGGCCTCTAAAATTGCTGGGGTGTCTTTTCTTAAAATCCGTAATTCGACCATGGTTTTTGATTTTCAAGGCGGCAATGTTACACCAAGTCCATGAAATATTTTTTGAAAAATAATGAAATCATACTAATAATTGTATATTTGCAGCGTAAAACCGGTTGGTTTTACGTCTATCGCATCTCCAGAGTTTTTCCTGAATATCTCTTAATTGTCTTTTATCAAATCCTTTTTTTTGTTGGGATAAACAGAGTCTCTGAAAATCGATTGTGAATCAAGCCCTTATCTTTTATTATTGACCATTTAGCGTTCATTAATTACTTTTTTTAAAATTATGTACGACATTTTACAACTCAATGACATGCTCGTTCCAGAGTTACGGGACATTGCCGAACAACTGAGCATTCAAAATTCCAAAAAACTATCCAAACAAGATCTCATTTACCGAATACTGGATCAACAGGCATTGAACAGAAGTAGTTCAGAGCAGGAAAACACTGCGGGAGGAGAAAAGAGAGAACAACCCGTCTACGATATTTTAGTGGATGAGCACAATGTTCGAGGACGTCGTCGCAGAGTCGGAAAAGATACTCCCGAAAATGCCAACGCTGATTTATTTAAGACCGTTGAAGAAGCCGCTGAACCCAAAGAAGATAAGCCTGAACCAAAATCAGAAGAATCCGGTGAAAAAAGGCACGAGCGTGAACACAACCGGTCTAGAAAACCTTATCACCGTGATAATCACGAACGCAAGTCTTTTCAAGGACGCAATAAACCTGCTGATCCTCAAAATGATACTCCATCGGAGAGAAGGAATAATGAACCCGCGGAGTCAACCGTCGAAAGCCCATCCGCTGCCAATGAACCTGCTCCTAGACCAGAACCCGTGTTTATTGTCGAACTGGAGGGTGTCGTGGAAGGTACAGGTGTTTTGGAAATGATGCAGGAAGGCTATGGATTTTTAAGAAGTTCAGATTACAACTATATATCCTCTCCTGATGATATTTACGTTTCGCCATCGCAAATCAAACTTTTTGGATTGAAAACCGGGGACACCGTTGTAGGTGCAATCCGGCCTCCAAAGGAGGGAGAAAAATATTTTGCCCTATTAAAGGTATCCCGCATCAATGGTTTGGAACCTCAGGCCATTCGGGATCGCGTACCCTTTGATTATTTGACGCCTTTATTTCCAAATGAAAAATTCAAATTGACCGTAAGCCCGGTGGGAAGGGATTATGGCAACCGGATGATCGATTTGTTTACACCCATTGGAAAAGGTCAAAGGGCATTGATTGTGGCACAACCTAAAACCGGGAAAACCTTTTTATTAAAAGATCTGGCCAATGCAATTTCTTACAACCATCCGGAATGTTACATGATCGTGTTGCTGGTTGACGAACGTCCTGAAGAGGTTACTGATATGAAGCGAAGTGTAAAAGCTGAAGTCATTTCTTCCACTTTTGACGAACCGGCTGACAATCACGTTCGTGTGGCCAACATCGTACTGGAAAAGGCTAAACGAATGGTGGAATGTGGCCACGATGTGGTGATTTTACTGGACTCCATCACCCGTCTCGCAAGAGCCTATAATACGGTTGCTCCCTCTTCAGGAAAAGTCTTGTCTGGAGGAGTTGAAGCCAATGCTTTGCAGAAACCTAAAAAATTCTTTGGTGCGGCCAGAAAAATTGAGAATGGAGGCTCTTTAACCATCATTGCCACAGCATTGATCGATACAGGTTCAAAAATGGACGGAGTCATTTTTGAGGAATTTAAAGGTACTGGAAACATGGAATTACAGCTTGACCGGACACTGGCCAATAAACGCTTGTATCCTTCTATCGACCTCACCAAGTCCAGCACAAGACGTGAAGACCTCTTGCTGGATGATTTAACCATTCAGAAAATGTTTGTCTTGAGAAATCACTTAGCCGATATGAAACCCGAAGAGGCCGTTGAGTTCGTGAAAAAACACATGACCGGAACCATGACCAATGAAGAATTCCTAATTTCAATGAATAGCTAATAAATATTTGCTAAAAATCAGAATTGTTTTATCTTTGCATTCCCTTTTAAAAAGCTGTTGATAATCATAGAATTATGAAAAGGACATTTCAACCATCGAGGAGAAAACGCGCCAATAAGCACGGATTCAGGAGCCGAATGGCGTCAAAAAATGGACGCAAAGTGCTTGCGCGCAGACGTTCCAGAGGAAGAGCACGGTTGAGTGTTTCTGACGAGAAAGGACTGAAATAACCATCGATCCCCAAAGTGAGCCGGTCCTTAAGATTTCCTTCCAGGCTCCGTTTAAAATCCAGAAAAAAAATAGAATTTCTTTTCAGTGGACAGTCTATGTCCAAGCTAAGTTATCCCTTGCTGGCAAAATATCATTGGGAAGTAAGCGATGAACCCAGCATGGATGCCGTGCATCCTTCCTTTGCGGTCAGCGTTTCAAAAAAATCCTTTAAAAAAGCCACGCAACGAAATTTAATCAAACGCAGGATTCGCGAAGCCTATCGGCTAAATTGGCAAAATCACCTTACCGGAACGCAATTTTCAATGATGTTCATCTACCTTGGAAAAACTGAAATGCCCTATTCAGAAATAGAAAAAGCGATGATTCGTCTGTTAAGAAACATTTCCATCCAGGCCAATCGGCCAATTACCTCTTGACCGCCATTTTACCTCTCCGTTGTAGAGGTAATCGAGAGACCATCTGGTATAACCAAGACTTTTCAATGAGTTTCTTGTCTTCCTGAATTTCTCTCTGCTTTTTTTCCAAGGTCGATGCCTCAATGGAAAAGGTGCTCATTAACCATTGAGCCATGGCCAAAAAGTTAATGTAGTATTCACGGTGGTAACCCAACTTCTTTGATCTTTTAATGAGATTCCGCGTAGCAGACAGTTGGTTGTTCATCCATTCCAACTCATCATTCTCATAATAGATCTTGATCATTTCAACCCGTGCGTTGAGTTCAATGAGTGGATCTTTAAAGAAGCTGGTGTTCAATAAATAAAGAGCTTGATCATGTTCGCCCCTTTCTTTTTTGATTTTGGCCAGGCAAAACTGGTAAATCATATTGCGATCCTTTTGGTCGACCAAAGGTTTATAACGTTCCAAAAGGACTTCCGCCAATTCAAGGTCCTGCATACGAATACACAAAACAATGATGTTTTTAAAGGTCAGCGAACTCATGATACCATAATCCAAAATCCAGGACCGTTCAATGCAATGTTGAAACAAATCCAGGGTAACACGGAAAAAATCAGTCCGATTCTGATTGATTTTCCGTATCCCATAATTCAAAGCCGTCACATAGAGCTCCCTTCCATACTCAAAATCAAAATCAGATTCATATTGCTGAAGAAGTTTTAAAAATTCTGTAAAAATCTGCTCCTGTTCGGGTTGCTGTATGATGGAGATAGCCAAACGATAAACCTTAATTTCTGGATATTGCATCCATTCTTCTTTTGAAGCCAACGACAACCACTGATCGATCAACACATCTTTTTGAACAGGTCTTCCAATGGCTTCTTGCGAAAGTTGTTCTAAATGGATACGTAACCGCTGGATGAACGTAGCAATTTCAAGATAATCAGTACAATCTTTAAAATCAAAATGTGTAAATCTGTTTTTGAATGATTCGTAAGACAGGATTTCCATTTCGAGTTGATGAACGTGAAGAAATTTTGAGGGATCCCATCGGATATTTTTCTTCAACTCCATTTTGAAATTGGAAGCAAGCCTTTCAAAATAATCAATGCGTTGGGTTCTTCGCAAATGCCTCAACAAACAAAGCGTTTTGTCTGAAGTATTATGTTGTTGCCTGTCCACCCATAAAAACGTCTTTAAGAGTTCGAGCAGCTCTGAAAAAAACAACCGCAATCTGACATCAGAATATTCAACAGCAGGAAACATTTCCTGATAAATCCCAACTTTCAAACTTGACAGTTCCTGATGCTGATGAAGTACCATGTGCCTGAAACCATTGGTTAATCTGACATTCGTATTAAAATATGGCGACTCTACGAAAGCGTTAAACCGGTTTTTCTGTTTGGTGGAAAGAGAATTGTATAAGTCCAGCGCCCAGGGTGTTTTCATAATTTAATACATTTTAATACGATATTTTGTTGTTATTCAATTGTTTAATTAATAAGATATTAAAATTATTACCTACAAATGTATTATTTTTTGCTTTTTCCCTCCTACATTAAATTATACTTTTGTTATCGTTAATGTGTCTTTGACCATGAAAAGATTTATCAGAAGACCGGCTGAAATGGCCATATTGGCAACTGCACTATGTTTTTGTTTATTCCAAAACATAAATGCCCAGGATACCGTTAAGATCTTTTTGGAAAATAAGGGTTGGTCTGGAGATACCAATGTCATTGAGGTTAGGTCCACCCATTTTCGCGAAATCATCGCTTTTCAGTTGAGTTTTTCCGAAATCAACCGACTGGGTTCTTTTGCACAAATAGAAGTTTATAATTTACCCGGTTTCACTTCCAATAATTACAGCTATTTTCCTAATTTCTCCACCCTCACCATTAGCTATAACACTCCCCTTCCTAATGGAATCAGTCTTCCGGATGGAGATCTATTATTTCGCATCAAATGGATCTCTCAACCCCTTCAAGCACATTGTTATACAGTGACTGATGCTCCAACCGTCATGGAATTCTTAAATGCCAAGTTTGAATCACTCCCAGTCCGCACTTACAACAGCTGTTCACCCGTTCAGGTGATTCCTGCTTTTATCAATGTCTTTCATGACGAAAATGGAAATTGCCTATTCGATCAAAACGAGGTGATTTATCCAGAATATACTGTAGTGGACAGCTTCAATGGAAGGAAAAGTATTTTGATTAATCCACAGTTCCTTTTCATTCCATTTTCTGATTATGGCATTCACTATTTTAGTGTAGTCCACAATAACCAACTATGGAGCAATTGTTCAGGAATCATTCAACAAACACTTGATGCGAACACCCGCCTCTTAAGTTTGAATTTTGGCTTACAAACCAAAATCTCTTGTCCCGATCTGGATGTCGAACTTTCCATACCACTGCTCCGACGTTGTGCTGACAATCAATATCTGGTGAACTATCAAAATCTTGGGACACAGGTTGAAAACAATGCAGTATTACGGGTTGTGCTAGACAGCTTTATGACATTCAATCGTGCTTCAGTCACTCCGTCTAAAATCGTTGGTCCTGTTCTGGAGTTCAATCTCGGCCGCTTGAATCCTTTTGAGAAAGGTACAATTCAATTCAATGTCCATCTCGATTGCAACAATACCATAACCGGACAAACACATTGTGTTAAAGCAGAAATGCTGCCTAAGGTAAATTGTATAAATTCTCCCAACTGGTCCGGTGCTCATCTTGAAGTAGATGCAAAATGTGAAAATGGAAAGGTAAAATTTAAAATCCTTAATTCTGGTCAACAGAACATGAGTGAGCCCACTCAATACTGGATAGTGGAAGACGATATTATGCCTGGCCTGAAGAAAAACATACTCCTCAACCAAGGAGCTTCGCTGGATTTAGAATACCCGGCCAATGGAAAAACCTACCGATTGTGTGTTGACCAGGTCCCATTCCATCCTGGAAATTCAAATCCTAGTGTTGCCTTAGAAGGATGTGGACGTAATCCCCAGGGGGACTTTAGCAGAGGATTTGTTCTTCAGTTTCCGGAAGATGAAGAGGATCATCATACTGCTGTGGATTGTCAACAATCCGTTGCTTCTTATGATCCTAATGACAAAATGGGATGGCCTATAGGATACAGCAATCAACAATACATTGAAGCAGACAGACAAATTGATTACAGGATCCGCTTTCAAAATACCGGAACCGACACTGCGTTTCGGGTTGTGGTGGTAGATACTCTCAGCCAATGGTTTGATTTGGAGACTTTCCGAATCACATCATCATCTCATCCATTTCAAATGCGCCTGGTAGATCGGGTCCTAACGGTGGTATTTGATCCGATCTACCTGCCTTACCAAAGTATTGATGAATATAGCTCACAGGGATATTTTCAATACCAGGTTAAACCTCTGGCTTCAACTCCCATCAAAAGTCGTCTATTAAACGCTGCAGAAATATTTTTTGATTTTAATGCTGCTATCAAAACCAATGTCACTAAACACACTATTTCAAAAGATTTCATTTTGGTTTATACAGATCAATTTGCCGATCCTGATCAACACCATGTGAACATCCACCCAAACCCAAGCGATGGCCATTTCATCGTTGACTGCCAAGGCCTGAAACAAAATGTCATGCTCAGCTTAATAAATGCCTGTGGTGAGATTTGTTTCAGGCTGCCTTGCCAGGAGTTACCTTGCCAGGTAAACATTAACTCACGCTTACCAGACGGATTGTATTTAATGAATCTTCAGGATCAACATGGGAATATTTCAGCATCCAAGCGAATTGTACTGAAGAATCCTTAAGTTTCATATACTTCAAAAATATATTAAGACTTTCAACTGGGAACGCCTGAGTTGAGCTTGAAAATTGTGACGAGGTCATCCCGGGATGCTTAGGTATGCCGGGATATCTTTTGGTTGTCAGAAGATAGTTGGTAGTTGTT
>CAZMSE010000029.1:0-4330 GCA_964568865.1 uncultured Saprospiraceae bacterium | reverse complement strand
ATGCTTAGGTATGCCGGGATATCTTTTGGTTGTCAGAAGATAGTTGGTAGTTGTTTGTTAGTTGTTAGGGGATAGTTGGTTGTTGGTAGAAGATAGTTGGAGGTTGTTAGAAGATAGTAGTTAGTTGCTGTTGTTCGGTGGCAGATGTTAGCTTTTTCAAGATTGATACTAACATTCGTTAGTTACTATTCTCCTACATTCCTACATTCCTCCACACCTACACACCTCCACACCTACATTCCTCCACACCTACATTCCTTAATCCTCAAAAAGCCTCCAACTGATGACGCAATAAATCATCCAGCACCTCACGTTCCCGAATAAGGTAATCCTTTCCTTCGTGTACCATGACTTCAGAGGGACGAAACCTAGAATTATAGTTGGAAGCCATCGTAAAACAATAGGCACCGGCATTTTTAAAACAAAGAATATCACCTGGATGTATTTCTGAAACTACGCGATTGTTTGCAAAAGTATCCGTTTCACATATATATCCTACAATATTATAAACCCGAGGCTTCCCATTTGGATTACTCACGTTAAAAATGTGGTGATACGCATCATAAAACATGGGACGTATTAGATGATTCAAACCCGAGTCAACGCCAGCAAATACGGTGGACGGAGTTTGCTTAATGACATTGGTTTTAACGAGAAAAAAGCCACATTCTGACACCAGGTATTTTCCAGGTTCAAAATACAATTTCAATGGTCGACCATACTCTTTACAAAAAGCATTAAAAGATTTGGAAAGGACCTGACCCAATTCTTCCACATCTGTACACACGTCATCTGGTTTATAAGGCACTTTAATACCACTACCAAAATCGATAAACTCCAAATCTTTAAATTTTCTGGCGGCGTCATACAAGATTTCAGATGCAAGACTAAATACTCCTGCATCGAGTATATCAGAACCTGTATGCATGTGCAAACCGTTCACTTTTAATTTTAATGTCTCCACCAAACGAAGGACCAATGGCATCTGATAAATTGAAATCCCAAACTTGCTATCAATATGTCCCACTGATATTTTTTCATGACCCCCAGCCATGACATGTGGGTTGATCCGGATTCCTACTTTTGTCTCGGGATGATGATGCCCAATGTATTCCAGCGTCTCGATGTGGTCAATGTTGATTTGGACACCAAGCTGAATGGCCATTTCAACTTCATCTGTACCTACACAGTTGGGCGTGAAAATGATGCGATCCGGTGTGTATCCAGCCTTAAGTCCTGTCCAGATTTCCTGTATGGATACCGTATCAAGACCTACGCCCCATTCATTCATCAACTTCAGAATATTGATGTTGTTGAGTGCCTTACAGGCAAAATGGATCCCTAAATCCGGAACATCAAATGCATTTTTTAATCGATCAACCTGCCGCTTAATAATGGAAGTATCATATACATAAAATGGGGTTTGATACTTTTTTACTAATTCCAATACGTCAATTCCCTGTATGGTGTAAACATCGTTGGTGAGGTCCATGAATCTATTGCATTTATTATTCGCCACAAAAATAATGTCTTCTTGCAATTAAGAAACGATGTAACCATTTTTATCTGAAAATGAAACCAAATACTGCTAAATCCCATTTCAAAAGAATAAAACGAAATACTCAACTCTTTTACCTTATCGCACCATGAGTTCAATAAGGCAAGGGATCAACTTTTGCTTTCATCCATTTGCGCAATGCCTTGTAAACAGTATTCCGGTCATGTTCTTGAAAATCGCGCAAACGGGTTCGATGCCCACCTTGATAAAGCACCAACTTTATTGCGTTGGATGTAGGTTTCAGGTCCACTGCACAAGAAGTCCAGGTATCTGCTCCACCATAAATGTAAATAATGTTATGACTCATGTGCTCGGCATGATGTCTCATGGACTGCATATATTCACCATGATAACTCAAATCAGCATCCTTTGGACAAAAGTTCAAATTGGAAAGATGACTGGTTACCAACAAATCACTTAATCCTGTAGTGTCAAAACCATAATATCCATATTCAGTAAGAAATTGGTAATAGGCGGGTAACAATTGCAGAATTGTTTTATCATCATAGTAATTAAAATCCACTACCTCTTCAATATGTTCAAAAATCTCATCTATTGATGCACGTTCTCCCGGAATGGTATTGCATCCAAATCCCCATTGCCAGAATGAAAAAGGGTATTCAACTGATGCATAATCAATGACCTGATCTAAGCCAATGGTGAATTGAACTTGCTCCGATTTTGCTAATTCCATCAACTTTGGTTTTAGGGCTTCACGATGCATCAAAAGAGTGCGTTGAAATTGTTGAATTTTCCTGCGGCAATCTGGTGTTCCAACTTTCATCTTATAATGTTCAATGGTTCTTGAATCTTCCTGCGCCACAGGAAATGGTGCTACATATGCCATAGTAGCCTGAACGGAAGTTGGATAGGTCAAACTATACAAGGCAGCAGTCGTTCCTCCTTTGGAAATTCCGGTTACCAACCAACTTTTTTTATAAATTTTCCGCAATGCATCCTGTATTTTTTTATAATCCTCCATAGCTTGATGGTGATTCAATAAAGACCAATCCATCTTCGAAGGTACAGACTCTCCGAAAAACCGGTATTCTATGGATATTTGATTGGCATCCAGCATTAAGGTGGGTTCGTAAACACGGTCTTTGATTTCATATCCTTCTGTGACCATAACATTTGGTTTTTTAAACCCACGGTGATACACGAACACCTGTTGCATAAATTTTCCGACAGAAGTATCTTCATGATGCAGGTACTGAGGAATCATCAATTTCCAAACCAGAACAAATGGTTGTTGCGATGGCATACTGACTATTTGAATTCCGGGAAAAAACTTATTTAACTGTTTGTAAAGCACTGTGGAGTCACTTGCAAATACATTATCACTAAACAAAATTGCCCACAATAAAAGCATCCAATTCAAACTTAATTTCATATTATAACTTAAATCAATTTAAAATATAAAAGCACTAGCCATCAATACGGTGCACACCATCTTCAACGAAAGCTGGAAAAGAATGGATATTGTATCCAAACCTGTTTTTGAAAGCATTGCTCATACCAATTTGATAGGGAAATGTTTCCGATTCAGGAATCAAATGCAAAGTACAGCCTCCAAATCCTCCTCCCATCATTCTCGCTCCGACCGCTATGTCGGATTGTTTTGCATATCCCACCAGAAAATCCAATTCCTGACAACTTACTCGATATTTCAATCGCAGCCCATTATGCCCTTGTAATAACAAATCACCAACTCGTTTAACATTTCCATTGGATAATGCATCTACCATTTCACCAACGCGTTGGTTTTCTTCCCAAACATACGAGGCTAAATTTCTCTCTTCAGGAGACAAATGTCGCAGTGCTTGATCTTGCTCTATCACCGTCAAGGCACTTAAAGACGGTAACAGTGGAAAAGTTAATTTTAATTTTTTAAGTATTTGTTTACAAGCACCTGACCTTGAATTATATTCCGAATCCACCAATCGGTGGCGTACTCCGGTATCCGCAATCAACCATTGATAACCCGGGATAAGGGTAGGGATGTATTGAAAAGTCCAAAGTTGACAATCAATGAATAAAGCATGATTTTTCTTCCCATGGAGGATACTGATTTGATCCATCATCCCACCGTCGAGTCCGCATGCTTTCTCAGATTGAACCGCAAACTTGGTGAGGTCGTGACTGGATATATTCCAAGAAGAAAATTCATCCAATATGGAAATGAAACCGCACGTAATGGCAGAAGAAGAGGATAAACCAGAACCAGGTGCCAAATCACCACCAAACATTAATTTGAATGCAGGCCAGGAATACCCTTTTGATTTCATGTAATCCATCACCCCTTGAAAATAGATTGCCCAATCAGGTTGGTTATTGGGTTGTCCGGGATACCAGGTATTTTCTTGATTCAATGAAAATACCTGGGTTTCATAAGCCGGTGCCAGTGCTAAATATACACTTTGTGCTATGGCTGCTGGTAAGCATTTCCCTTGATTATAATCCGTGTGTTCACCAATGATATTAAGACGCCCGGGAGCCCGGTACATCATGATGGGATGTTTACCCGACCAATCGCGAAAACGCTTTAATAAAATGTCTTGCATGGATTAATCCACGGCGAAAATAATCTGATTGACCAAATTTTCAAATATCAACCCAATTAATGCAATAGCCATCATTGCGCGGAGCGCTGACGAAATGAATAAAGCACTTTCAAGGAATTATTAGATTATGGTTGAATAACCCAATTGATGCTTTATCCATCCAATTTATGCGGTGCATAAATTGCGCATGGCGCTGACGAAATGAATA
>CAZMSE010000028.1:0-40648 GCA_964568865.1 uncultured Saprospiraceae bacterium | reverse complement strand
TCCAGCTTGAATTTTAGCGATATAGGATCCTGTAAGGTCATTTGAAGCAACTGGAATTTCAAATGCAAATAATCCCAGGAGATGTTGGTTGATACTTTTCTTAAATATAATTTTCCCCCGTGGATTGGTGACGGTTAAAGTCATGGGAAAAATCTCAGGCAATGGTTTTTCATTATAGGCAATAACATTCAATGAAATAGTGTCACCCGGCCTCCAAACACCTCTTTCCGTATACAGTGACAATTTCATCCCCTTTGATTTCTTTATCCCCTCTATCTCAAATTCACTTTGAGAAATGGATTTTCCTGGTTCCAATTTCAGATAAGCGAAATGACCATTGTGTACACCAACTGCATAATTAATGTTTGAAACTGAACTTGTGCGCAACATCCCATTAACATCGGTTGATCCTTCATAAACGACTTGCAGTTGCCGATCGTAAAAGGTTATTTTAGCCCCTGAAATCGGCTCCCCTGACTGAAGGTCATAAGCCATTGCGTAACTATAGCCTTCTTCTATAGGTAATTTTACAGATAATGCCAGATTAGAAGCATAAAAAGTGCGTGAACCAAAATGATCACTGTAATAGTAACTCAAACTACAAGGATCATCTGCAGAGCCATAATCATAACCTGCTTCATAATCGTAATATGCGTATTCCCTCCAATGTGAAGTTATTCCTTGTTCGTTATGATTTATTGAATAGAAATCCTCAGGTATTTGCGGCATTCCTTTTTGACAATAATAGTCTGTATATGATGGTTTAAAGCTGATTCTCAATTGGTACATTGCTCCGGCTTCAGCCTTTACTATTTTACTCAAATCCAGTCCATAACGCTTCCAATTATTTTTATTGCTGCCCGGACTAAGTTCTGCCAATTGAACGGTTTGTTGTTTAATTACCCTACCGAGCCTTACTAAGTTATATTGATCACTGTTCTGACTAAAATTAAAATGAAGGTCGTATAGAACATTGTTAGTAAATATTTTAAAAATTTCTATGTCGATGTAATTTAAATTAATTGCTTCAAAGGACATTACCACATTTTCATTATAGGGCAAAATTGACCCATTTCCAACAAACCTGACTTGTGGTTTTGCTTCTTCCAAAACATAATGCCATTGAGATTCGTCAGAAAGTTCCTTGCCTTCCGATGAACGAATCAATCGCATCACTGAAAGGTTCCCTTCTTTAGGAAATGTCGGCGAGGAAATATCAACATCCACAAAATCTACATCCTTTATCAGTTCAGGAATAGCATTGACGGTATCTACTTTTATTAAACCATCCAGATTTTGCTGAGGATCCAGGTAGTCTGAGAAATAAAATCTGCAAACTCCATTTCCCGGACGCAAAACATCCATACCCAAAACTTCAAAAGATCCTTGTGCTGGTATTTTAATTCTTTCAACATTTTGATGTTCCACTGCCTTGTGGTTTAAAGCCGTCCATTGAACAATTAGTTCGCTGGGAGATTGCATCCTTGTGATGTTTGAAACAAAAACCTTGTATAATCCTTCCTGCACTTCATCCTCATTCCATTGCGTAGTGATTCCCTCAGAGACAGGTCCTTCAAAACGAAATAATTTTTCTAAATCTTCAATTTCAACTTCTTCATTAAGGCTTACACTGATTTCAATCTGCATATTTTTTGAGGAAGCGGCCATAGGTCTTGGCATTCCACATTTGACCACCATTGATAAAGGTGCTATCCTGAACTTAAATCCTGCAAATTGTATTTCAGCAGGGATATCTTTAAAATATCTTTTTAAATCCAAAGACAAAATATATTCCTGCCCTGTTGTGACATTTTCAAGCTTAGGTTTAAAAACCAAACGGCTTTGACTTTTCCAATGATAAGTTCCTTTTAAAGAAGGCGATAGGTGGCACACTTCTTCTTTTAATTCCTTGTCTACCCATTCAGGCCCTACAACAGGTTTAGTAAACTCGATTTCAAAAAATTCATCCCGCTCCAACCATTCTCCTGAATAAGCGGCAATATATTCTTTGTATCGATCATTTTCTTTAGCAACCCAATTTAATTTAGGTTTACTGCAGCCATTAAATACAAATGCGAAAAGTAAAAAAAACAATGCGTTCCTGCTCATATGAGTCAATTCAAATGATTAAACTTGCGATAATCGAAAAATCAATTCTAAGTATAAATCCTCTTCCTTCGCGGCTCCTGATTGAACTCCTTTACTTTTTAAATCGAAAACTTTCAGCCAACCAATGGCACTTTCCAGCGCATTATTAGAATATAATCCAGCTGCCACACGATAGTCCTTAATAAAAGTTTTAAACGGTAACTTCAGTATTTTATTCAGCTCTTCGTCATGAAGTTTAATGTAAACTTTAGTCAACCATATTTTTTGAAAATGGTTAAACAAAGCTCCTATGGTCATCACCAGAGGATTGGTTTTTGCTTGCCTAGCCATATTCTGCCCAATCCAATAAATTTTTGCTTTATTTCGCTCACTAAAGGCCTTCTGCAACTCAAAAACATTAAATTCCTTACTGACGCCAATGAATTCAATGATATCTTCTTCTTTGATGACTGAACCGGTGGGAAATATTATTTTTAATTTTTGCAATTCATTATGGTAGGTGGCCAGATCATTTCCAATGTACTCCATCATTATTGACATGGCGCGATCTTCCATTGTAATTTTTTGTTCCTTTACCATTTCCCTTACAAATCCGGGCACTTGATAATCCGATAGGCCTTTATATTCATAGTAGAAAGATAAAGATTTGGCCAATTTCACCCAATTGCTCCGGCCATCTGGTTTTTTTGAAAACAACAGAATCACCAAGGTTTGAGGATTTGGATGGTTCATGTATGTAATCAGTGGATCAAGTTGTTTGATTTCCTGTGATTCTTTTACCAACAACAATCGTCTATTTCCCATAAACGGATACTCCCGGGCCATTTCAACCAATTGAATTCCAGAGATATCTTTCCCGTGCATGACTGTTTGGTTAAAATCCCGCTGTTCAGGAGGAATCATCTCATTGGATGCCGCATGCGTTATTTGATCTAAAAAGTAAACTTCTTCAGAATGAATGATGTAGATGGATTTAGTAGACGGACCAAGGAATTCTGCAATAAGTTGTTTATGCTCCATGGGATATGAATGAATCTGTAAAGTTAATGTAGCAAATCTTATCTTTGGCCCTAAAGTCTGCATATCGTGCACCATAAAAGGATTTTAGTCACTAATGATGATGGAATTTTCGCACCTGGGCTTAATGCCCTGGTGGAAATTGCCAGAACTTTTGGAGAAGTGATCGTGGTAGCTCCCAACAGCCCACAATCTGGAATGGGACACGCCATCACCTTGCATGAGCCCTTGCGGATCAATAAAATAATGCAGTTTGAAGGGATTGAGTCCTATGAATGCTCAGGAACTCCAGTGGATTGTGTAAAATTGGCAAAGAATGTAATTTTAAAAGACAAATCCATTGACCTTTGTCTATCGGGAATCAATCACGGTTCCAATGCCAGCATCAACATCATCTATTCCGGGACCATTTCTGCTGCCATGGAGGCTTCCCTTGAAGGAATTCCATCCATTGCATTTTCGCTTTTAGATTATTCTTTTGAGGCAGATTTTAAAGCATGTGAAAAATTTGTAACCGAGATTATTGGTAAAGCAATCCAAACTGGAATCAGAGGTTGTAAATTGCTAAATGTAAACATTCCTAAATTGGGAGGTAGTCAAATTCGAGGAATAAAAATTTGTAGACAAGCCGAAGGCCGTTGGGATGAGGAGTATAAAGAATCAAAGGATCCTAGAGGAGAAAGTTATTATTGGCTGACTGGAAACTTTATTACAAACGATTATCAAGAAGATACTGATATGTGGGCCTTAGAAAAAGGTTATATCAGCATTGTTCCATCCATTCATGATTTGACTGCACATCAAGCGTTAAGGGATAATCTCCACTTTGAGTATGCCACCCAACATGATATTTCAGTTGAATCACCCTTGTAATTCTCTGCTTTTGAATAATTAAGAATCATGGATGCGCTCAGTAAATATAACAAAACCATCATTGGACTATTGGTAGGATTGTTGGTTCCATTTACCGCATACGGAGTATTGCTGAGTTTTTATGATCTTATGGATCAAATGGAAATATTTAATCCTTTGGGTTTTTCACCCACATTTCGCGAACGCACCGTTGCATTGCTGGCTTTAGTATGCAATGTGATCCCCTTACAGTATTTTAATAAAAGGTACATGCTCTTTGCCATGCGTGGAATTGTTTTCCCTACCCTTTTTTATGTAATGCTTTGGATGTACTATTACGGACTGGAACTTCTGGGATGGACATAGGACCTAAAATTTACATTATTACGGGTGAGACTTCAGGTGAATATCATGCAGGAATGTTGCTCAGTGCATTAAAAAGCATAGAACCTGCTCTTCAGGCCAGAGGTTGGGGCGGTGACAGCCTAACATCAGCCGGAATGGAAATAGATATACGATATGAATCTGCAAATTTCATGGGTTTTGTAGAAGTCTTGCGCAACCTTCCTCAAATACTAAATCTATTCAGAATAACTAAGAAGTCCATCATACAATATAAGCCTGATTTCCTGCTGTTGGTAGATTATCCAGGATTCAATTTACGCATGGCAAAATGGGCCCACTCACATAACATTCCTGTGATCTATTTCATTGCTCCGCAAGTTTGGGCCTGGAAAGAATCCAGGGTAAATCTTTTAAAAAAGTACGTAAAAAAATTATTTGTTATTCTTCCTTTTGAACTAGAGTATTTCCGCAAGCATCATATCGACACCTCCTACCACGGGCATCCGCTTCTTGAAAAAATTATTCATTTTCATTCCACCCATGATTTCAGAGAAAACTGGAAGCTTGACCAAAGGTCTATTATTGCATTACTTCCCGGAAGCAGAAAGCAAGAAATACAAACCATGTTGCCCGAATACCTGAAAGCTGTAAGACATGAAACCAAATATCAGGTAGTCATAGCCGGGATGAAACGACATCAATCTGTGTATGAAAAATTAATCATGGAACATTGTCCGGATGCCATGATGGTGTATGATGACATGTATAGTCTCTTAAAACATGCAGAAGTTGCTATAGTGACATCAGGAACGGCCAGTCTCGAAGCAGCTTTATTTGAAGTCCCCATGGTGGTATGTTACAAAGGAAACTGGATATCTTATCAAATTGCAAAGCGTCTGGTAAAAATAAAATATATTGCTTTGGCCAACCTGATCGTTGACCAAAAAATAATTGAAGAACTCATCCAACAAGATTGCAATCCAAGTAAAATTCATGAAGAAATAACCAGATTACTTATACCCGAGAATCGGCGAGCCGCTAAAAAACAATTGCAAGGATTGCGAAAATTATTGTTTGAGCAGAATTGTTATAAAAAAATTGCCGAAGATATGACCGCCTATATGCACACTTATTTGAATACATAGAATGGATCTGATCGATAAACTTATATGGAACAAAGCTCGCAGGATCAAGGATCTGGAAAATTTTGCTGTGGAAACAGGATGGAGTTTCACAAAAGAAGAAGAGCATGGGTTACTCGATCAGTTGAAACAATTCAAACTTTTTCAGCGAGGAACCTCAAAAAAAATTCAACCCATTCTTAAAATCAATAAAAAAGATGCTCAATTCAGATTGTTTGATTATCAGTTTGTCGTAAGTACAGGTAAATCCAGTCATACTTACCGACAAACCGTATTTTTTATGGAATCAAAACAATTAGCACTCCCACAATTTTATCAGAAACCCGAATTGTTTTTCGATAAAATTATCAGTTACTTTGGATGGGAAGACATTGATTTTCAAAAATTTCCGGAATATTCGGAGCGTTATCATTTAAAAGGGGACTATGATGCAGTTATTCGGTTTTTCTTTTCTGATACCATCATTCAATTGTTAACCCAACAGAAAAGCTTATATATGGAGGGAATGCATTATTATTTTATCATTTATCGGAAATCAAAAATTATCCCATATCCTTCTTTGCCTGCCTTTGTGGACCTAAGTATGTTGCTTTCAAACTTGTTTTTAGACCGCTCGGAAGAATCTCATCAATTTCTTAATTTGAATCTGAATATTGATACCGTCTAACGCAAATTAGTTGCTTTAACATATTTGTAATGACATGGGTTTATCACAAGGGACAGACAAGAGATGAATTAAGCCCAATGAGTCATTCTTCCATTGCAATATTTTGCGCTGTCTTAGTTCAATCCATGAATCCGAAACTCTAATTATCCTTTTTTACCCGTCGGTTTTTTATTGACAGAGCTTGAATTTGTTGGTTTTTTTGAAGTTGCCTTTTTCTTTTCGGGTTTACTAAAAGCATTGGGAAGTTGTGTTTCCACAATAGCCTTAAACTCCTCCAGAGACATCTGTGCGGCCATTTCTGAGGTTACTTTTTGGCCATCTTTCTTTGGAATATTGATCAATTTCTTACCAAACTTTATGAAGGGCCCCCAGCGCCCGTTTTCAACAGACATTTTGAGGTCATCAAATTTGTGAATGAACCTATTGGCTTCCTTATCTTCCTTTGCATTAATGAGTGGAATCGCTTGATCAATGGTTATGTGATCAAAATCAATACGCTTAGGAATATTAACAAACAAACCATTCCATTTAACAAATGGTCCGAATCGTCCCTTCCCTTTTGTAACCGGCAAGTCCTTAAAAAATCCAATGGGAGCATCTTCTATTTCTTTCTGGCGTATTAATTCCAGTGCTTGTTCCAAATTAATTTCCAAGGGATTTATATTTCTTGGAAGGGAAATAAATTGTTCGTTGTACTTGACATAAGGACCAAACCTGCCAGAGCCTACGATTACTTCAAGATTTTGATGAGTTCCTAAAGTCTTTGGAAGTTTAAACAGGTCCATGGCCTCATTAAATGTGATGGTCTCCATGGATTGCCCGGGCTTTAAATTGGCAAAAACCGGTTTTTCATCTTCTTTTAATTCATCACGATCACCTAACTGTACGACCGGGCCGTATCGAGTGAGCTGTACTAAAACCTTTTTACCTGTTTCCGGATCTATCCCTAAATCCCTTCTGCCTTTTGCACGCTCGCCTTGTTCCATCACCAAATCAACATTTTGGTGAAATGGGCCATAAAACTCGTCGATCATTTTAACCCAATTGAGTTGACCATCTGCAATTTCATCAAATTCCTTTTCAATCTCAGCAGTAAAACTGTAATTGATGACATCTGGAAAATGTTGTGCAAGATAATCGCATACTATGGCCCCAATATCCGTAGGGTACAAATGATTTTTTGAAGCTCCGGTTATTTCCGTTTCTGATTTTTGTTTCAATGAACCATTTGCCAATATCAAAGTATTGTAGGACCGCTCAGTGCCTTGTCGACTTTCCTTTACAACGTAACCCCTATTTTCTTCCATAATCTTACTTATGGTCGGGGCATAGGTTGATGGGCGGCCTATACCTAACTCTTCCAACTTTTTAACCAGACTTGCTTCTGTGTATCTGGCAGGAGGTCTGGTATATCGTTCGATTGCAATAATCTTTTGATAAGATAAATCATCATGGACTTTTAATGGAGGAAGAATGGAGGATTGTTCCTCATCCTCATCATCGGTTGACTCAAGGTAAAGCTTTAAGAAACCATCAAATAAAAGCACTTCACCTGTCGCAATAAACATCTGGTTTTTAACTTCCGAAATGGAAATATCCACTTCCGTTTTTTCCAACTCAGCAGCAGACATTTGAGATGCCATGGCACGTTTCCAAATCAATTCGTATAACCGTTGCTGATCAGAATCTTCACCTGCAGTGCGAAGGTCCATGTAACTGGGACGGATCGCTTCGTGAGCTTCTTGCGCCGAGGCATTTTTGGTTTTATACTGCCTTGTATGTACGTACTTTTGTCCAAATAACTTTTCTATTTCCTGAGCCATGGCAGACAAGGCTGTATCGCTCAAATTAGTTGAATCAGTACGCATATAAGTTATCCATCCAGCTTCATACAATTTCTGAGCTGCAGACATCGTGCGGTTGACTCCAAATCCCAATTTTCTGCTGGCCTCCTGTTGCATGGTTGAAGTGGTAAAAGGTGGGGCAGGATTCCTTTTAATGGGTTTTACTTCGACTTTTTCAATTCTAAATTTGGACTTTGAGCAAGCATTCAAAAAAAATTGAGCCTCCTGAATATTTTCAAAACGTTTGTTTAAGGATGCCTTAATGGTTGTCCCGGGTTGCTCATTTTTTGAAAATATAGCATCCACTTTAAAATAGGCCTCAGACTTAAACTCGTTAATTTCTCTTTCACGGTCTACGACAAGTTTAACAGCGACTGACTGGACCCTGCCTGCAGAAAGTTTATTTTTGACTTTGCGCCAGAGAATTTCACTTAATTCAAATCCAACTAAACGATCCAAAACTCTACGAGCTTGTTGGGCGTTGACAAGGTTAAGATCAACCATGCGAGGTGACTGAACCGCTTTTTGAATAGCAGGTTTTGTTATTTCGTGAAATACGATCCGTTTTACATTAGTAGGATCAAGACCGAGTACTTCGCATAAATGCCAGGATATTGCTTCACCTTCTCGGTCTTCGTCAGTTGCCAACCAAACTTCATCTACCTTACGTGACCATTCTGAAAGTTCTTTGACCACCTTCAACTTCTCGGGTGTGATGATATACCTTGGTTGAAATTTATTTTGGATATCCACGCCTTTTGTACCCTTTTCTAGGTCGCGGATGTGACCATAACTTGATTTTACTTTAAATTCCTTTCCCAGGAATTTTTCAATGGTTTTTGCTTTAGCGGGTGATTCAACAATCAGCAGTTTATTTGCCATTCAGTGCCTTTGATTTCTGATAAATTCCGCGCAAAGCTAATTTATTTTTAAAAACAGTCAACACTTTACTGCGATACGAAAAATGTCTGCAATATTGTCACGGCTTACTTTAAAATAACCAAAAATGAATATATATTACTGATTATCAATATTCTAGTGTAGCAGTAAACGACTTTTTATAAATTGAACCCAATCCAAGCAATAGAAACGCATGGGTTGTCCTCAGGGCCGACATGACCGAGTGGTAGCAAAGCTAATCAAGCCATACAAAATGGCTTGATCATGAGGGAACCGAGCGATACTTCGTGAGGCTTGGCCAAAAGACCATAAGGACTTGTCGGGATTAACCCTGACCAATGAACCCAAGATCATGCATGAATAATGCATTCTGCATGGAGAGCCGACGAAACCCTTTGCATAAAGGGATTGTCGGGATTCATCCTGACAAATGAATAAAGCGCGATATTTACTTTGTTTTCATGGATTGAATCAATGCGCATTATTCATTTCGTCAGCGCCATGCGCAATTTATGCACCGCATAAATTGGATGAATAAAGCATCTATTGGATTACGCAAACGGAAGCTCATAATTCCTTGATTGTGTTTTATTCATTTCGTCATCGTTCCGCGCAATGAATGCTATGGCCTTCATTGGGTTGAATAGAATTCGGTTAGGTAAGCTTTAATCGCTTCACCTGGTTAACCCAGCTAAAACAAAGTCCCAGTTCATTTACTCTTTTGGAGTGTATCCCTGGTATATTTCTTCAACCTGTTCATATGTTGAAGTTTTCGCTTGGAAATGTATTGTTGAATGAGTACTTCTTCATCCATTGGTTGTTTTTTCAAATGGCGGTACCAACACCTGATCAACAGATCTGTCATGTCATCAGGAAATGATAGTCCTTTATTCTTTAAATATGCCATTAATCTACTCCCCTCTTCCAACCCCCAGTGGATTTGCATCCACCTGCCTAAGCTAAAATGCAATTTACTGGCCACCGTATCTTCAGGAGAATCCACCAAACCAGCAGCCACTCCATCATCTGTAAGACGATCCAACTCAACCATTGCCTCCTGAATGTTCAGGGGTATATAAACATCGTTGATGCGCTCAAGATTAACCCTTTCATTATAGATTTTGTTAACCTCCTCTGCAGTATTTTGTCCATACAACAGTTGAGAAGTTACCAATAGTTTTAACACCAGAATCTTAATTACCTTCATGTCTTCTAAATTCTTCGCATTTGGATTTCAAAACACCTGATATACAGCGTTTTCCCATTTGGCTTTTTGCAGGTGTTGTGACCATAACGTTTATTATTTTATGGTTAGTTCATGAATACATTGCATTTTTTCTAAGTATGTTAATTCCTCTGATCAGTTTTTTTGTTTTATTGGTGAGCTTGATAACAGAATTCCTGGAGCGTTCGAGGATCCCTTCCTGGTACTACAAAATAATGGCCTTTCTGATCATCCTGCCACTCATCGTTTTGTTGGTCATGGCTTGGTTTAATGAATTTGAATGGCCGTTATAATTTTAATTGCCCATGACAGAATCTACGATGACTTTAAAGTTCTATAATTTCTTCCCCTGAAGATCACCGGATTCCAGACTTCAGTTTCTGGTACTGATCCTGTACCTTGCTCCAACCAGTAAATTTATTAAATACCCGATAGACCATAATTGCCAACATTGCCCCTTCCAAAAAACCTACCATTACATCAAAGGTATAATGCACCCCAACATAAACCTGCGAAAATCCAACCATCAGTGCCCATGCCAATAACCAAAATCGAGTTTTCCCTTTTTGAATCAGCAAAATCAATAAAACCGCAAGTCCCATATGGTTTGTTGCATGTGAAGAAGGAAAGCTGTATCCTCCACTGCAAGAAATCAAAGGTTGATAATGTTTTAACAAATTTTCTACCCGACAGGGCCGCTCCCGTTTTACCATTTTTTTTATCAAGGAACTGTTTACCTGATCCGATACAGCAATCATAACGATACAAACGATAATGACTTTCCAAGCTTTAATACCATATTGAAAGAATAGCCACGACAATAAAAACACGTAGAATGGAATCCATGTATGTTTGTCTCGAAACAGCGTAAAGTAAGGATCAAGAGATTCACAACGCAAATTGGCTTGAATCCATAAAAACCACAGTTGGTCTAATTCATTCACACCAATCATGGTATAATTTTTTTAAATAATAAAATCATACGCTCTGAATGAATGGGCTGATAAGATTCTAAATGGTAATTTCCAAAACTCGCTACCAAACTCATGTGAAACGGTTTAAACAAATCTACCAATTCTTCAAAATGGTAAAGTTTAACTTTTTCAACAAATGTTTGGGTAAAATCCTTATCGATCACTTTAATAAGCTTTTGGATATGCTGGTCTTTTAAGGACCTTGTTACGTGAAACTGAATATCATTCCTCAGGACGATTTCCTTTTGTATTAAATGATCGACCAATTTAACAGGATTCAAGAAATCCACTAACAAAAATCCATTCCAACAAACATTAGCGGCCATGCTTCTTGCAGCACTCCTCTCATCGTGTGGAGTATGAAAATAACCAAAACTGGTAAAAAGGCTTACCACCAAATCAAAATAATTAATCCGAAAGGCTCTTCTCATGTCGTGTTGCAGAAATTCCAATGAGTGAGTTTGCAAATGCTGACTCAAGGATATTTTGTGATCCGACAAGTCGATGGCAGTCACCTGAAAACCTAAATCATGGAAGGCGACAGCGTGTCTTCCCCGGCCGCAACCAACATCCAGGATTCTGGACCCTGGTTTCAACCCCAGTTGTTTGGCAATAAACCTTGCAAATGCAGAGGCTTCTTCTTGGTTTCTTTGGTGATAAAGCAATTGATAATAGTCTGTATCAAACCACTCTTCAAACCATTCTTTGGACATGTTCAAAACAATGTTTAAAAAACATATTAGGGTCGAAATTAATACATTTGCAATTCAAATCAGAAAAATGCCAATCATCAGTTCTGTTTCGGGCATTAGAGGAACCATTGGAGGTGCACCGGGTAATAACTTGACGCCCTATGAGCTTTTGGCGTACTTAGGGGCCTATACACAATATTTGAGAACCAGATCTGCCCGACCAAAAATTGTCCTTGGGCGGGATGGGAGAAAAAGTGGAGAGACCGTTAATGCATTGGTAGAAGGAATATTGATGAGTCTGGGCACCGATATCATTCAGTTAGGCCTCAGCACCACCCCATCCGTTGAAATGGCGGTCACACGCTTTAATGTTGATGGTGGTATCATATTGAGTGCAAGCCATAATCCCAAGGAATGGAATGCACTCAAATTATTGAACCACATGGGTGAATTTATTTCTGAAGAAGATGGTTTAATGATTCAGGAAACTGCCAAGTTGCCCATCAGTGCATTTGTAAGAGTGGATGATCTGGGAAAACTCGAATACCATACAGACTCCATTGCTTATCATGTCCAAAAAATCATTGAAAACCCATTGGTCGATGTACATGGAATCCGAAAACGCAAATTTAAAGTCGCGGCGGATTGCATTAATTCAACCGGAGCTATTGCTTTGCCCATTTTGTTTGAGGCCCTTGGAGTGGAATATTCACTCTTGAATGAAATCATAAATGGTGAATTTCAGCATAATCCTGAGCCCCTGCCAGAACATTTAAATGAATTGATGAGCCTCACTAAACAAGGCTTTGATTTAGGCATATCGGTGGACCCAGATGTTGATCGCTTGGCCTTGGTAGACGCCAATGGAAATTATTTCGGTGAAGAATACACCTTAGTGGCAGTAGCAGATTATGTTATGGATAAAAAGCCAGGACCTTCTGTTTCAAATCTTTCCTCTTCAAGGGCCTTACGGGATTTAACATTAAACAAAGGTCTTACTTATTCTGCATCTCCGGTTGGAGAAGTGCATGTTGTGAAAGAAATGAAAAAAGTAGGCGCTGTCATCGGTGGTGAAGGCAATGGAGGAATAATTTTACCCGACCTTCATTATGGTCGTGATGCGATGATTGGAATTGCATTGTTGTTATCCAATCTGGTGAACAGAAATTGTAAACTGTCCGACTTGAAAGCAAATTATCCGGTGTATGAAATGAATAAGGATAAAATGACCCTTCCAGACATCCAAAAAGTGGATCGTTTATTTGAAATGATTGCCCAAAATTACGCAAGCCAAACCATTGATCGAAGAGACGGCCTCAAAATTGATTTTCCAAACGGTTGGATTCACTTAAGAAAGTCCAATACTGAACCAATTGTACGTATTTATAGCGAAGCACGTGATTCATCCTATGCAAGAAAACTTGGAGCTGAAATTAAATCGCTCATAGAATCATTAAACTAATCCGCAATGTCAAAGACCCGAATCTATTTTGATCATGCCGCTACCACTCCTTTATTACCAGAAGTAAGGGAATACCTGTATGAGTTATCAGGAAAATATTTTGGAAATCCGTCTTCGACTCATGCAGAAGGAAGAGCATCTCGTAGCCTTATCGAGGAATGCCGAAAGACCATTTCCAAGAACATTGGTTGTAATCCGTCTGAATTATTCTTTACTTCTTCAGGAAGTGAATCCAATAATCTTATCCTTAAAAGTGCAGTAAGGTCACTTGGTGTCAAAGAAATCATCAGTACACGGATTGAGCATTCCTGTAACCTCCAAACGTTTGAATGGCTTTCAAATAACGGTCTGGCTAATATACATTACCTGGAAGTAGATTCCAACGGACGAATACAACTCGATCAACTTGAATTGCTTTTAAAAACAATTCCTTCTCGTTGTCTGGTTTCCTTGATGCATGTGAACAATGAATTAGGCACCACGATTGATCTTTCAGAAACCGGAAACCTATGTCATCAATACGGCGCCTTGTTTCACAGTGATACCGTTCAGGGACTTGGATTTTATCCATATGACCTTTCGAATCTGCACTTGGATTTTATCAGTGGAAGTGCTCATAAGTTTTACGCTCCCAAAGGAAGTGCATTTGTATTTATCAGGCATAAACATCTATTGGAACCCATCATTCATGGAGGTTCACAAGAACGCAACATGCGTGCAGGAACAGAAAATCTATATGGAATTGGAGCCATGAGTTATGCATTAAATCATTGCAATGAACATATGCAGGAAAGGCTACTTCAATTAGAGACCTTAAAACAACACTTTATTCAAAGAATTTTCGAAACGGTACCGGGCATTGAACTCAATTCTCCGGAAAGTTCTTGTAGTCCAAAGGTGGTAAATCTTCAGTTTCCATGGTTTGAGGGTAATGAGTTGATGAACATTTTGTTTGATATTGAAGGTTTAAGTGTTTCCGCCGGCTCTGCTTGCAGTTCAGGAACTGAAAAAGGATCTCATGTCATTTCTGCCATTCGACCAGACCATAAAGGGAAGGCTGTACGATTCTCATTTGCGCATTTTAATACTCTCGAACAAATAGACCGCAGTATTGAAATAATTGGGAAATGCCTCAAAGGAAAATTTTAAGATGCTTTGTAAACTAACAACAGTTAGTCCTTACCATTTACAAATAAGAATACGTAGGCAGCGCTTAATCCTCCAAGTAATTCGCCGATGATGTAAATCCAAAAATTATTGTAACCGGAGATGTTGTTGATGCCAAAACTCAGCGCAATTCCAGGATTAAAAGATGCACCAGAAATTGATGACAATGCCCAACCTAATCCAGCATAACAAGCACCAATGGCCCAACCATAAAATGAATTTCCCACGGTATCTCTTGAGGTGGTCACATGGAGGACGGTCCAACTCAAGGCAAATGTTCCAATGATTTCTGCCAAAATGGCCTGCCCTGCTGTTTTGCTTAAATCCATTCCTTGGCCCAACTTCTGCAGCAAAAAACTACCTGATAATAATCCTGCCACACAAGCTCCAAACAATTGTGCGAAAATATATGAGGGCACATCAGCAGCATTGCACTTGCCCCTGATGAATACCGCTATGGTTACCACCGGATTAAAATGCGCTCCCGAAATATGTCCACCCGCATAAACCATACCTGTCCATACCAAACCGGCTGCCAGATAACTCAATGGACCTGCTTCGTTTAATAAACAGATATTCAAGGTTAATGTGACAAAAAATGCTCCAATGCCCTCTACCAGCAACTTATTCATTTTCATAACTTAAAATAAAGTTTAAAGATACATGATTCGCTTTGGGTGAAATTACCCTTAATCAAATTCAACAAAATGCTTCTTCAATTTCCACCCATTTTAAGTTTGCTGCCGAAATTTTGCCGAAATCATTCAGCTTGCATTTCACACTTTTCAAATTAATCAATGACAGCGATATTAGCGGCTTGAATACAGTATTTCACGAACCATACATTAGGCATTGTTTTTATCTTGCTGAAAAAGGCCAGGGTTGGGTTTCACCCAATCCAATGGTAGGGGCAGTTTTAGTACACGATGGGGAGGTCATAGGTGAAGGTTTCCATCGCGTATTTGGTGGACCCCACGCAGAGGTCATGGCGATTCACTCGGTTATAGAACAAAATAAAGCGCGCATTCCCCTATCATGTCTTTATGTGAGTCTTGAACCCTGTAATCATCATGGTAAAACACCGCCTTGTACACAACTCATTGTCGCTTCCGGTATCAAAAACCTGATTTATTCTTGCATGGATCCAAATCCACAAATGTCGGGCAAAAGTCTGCAATGGTTGAAAAATCAAGGCATTAAGGTTTGTGGTCCAGTCCTTGAGCAGGAAGGACGGTTTTTGATCAGGGCTTTTTCGACTAACGTAATGGAAAAGAGGCCTTACATCATTTTGAAGTTTGCTCAATCTGCAGACGGCTTCATGGGAAAAGAGGGCCAATCCATTAGAATTTCAAATGAGGTCAGTAATTTGTTGGTTCACAAATGGCGAAGTCACTGTGATGGAATTGCTATTGGATTCCGGACGCTTCAGACAGATCGTCCCCAATTAACTACGCGACATTGGCCAGGCAAAAGTCCAAAACGCGTTTTGCTGAGCAACAAATCTGAAATTCCACAAGAATACAGGAATCACTTTGATGATTCTTCAGAAATCATAACCCTCAAACCGGGTACATCGGGCAACTGGATGGGAGATTTGGCAAACCAAATGCAGCAACTATACCAAAAAGGAATCGGCCAACTGATGGTTGAGGGTGGACCAAAAACCCTTCAAAAGTTTATCGATTCAGGACTTTGGGACGAAGCCAGAGTCATCACCAACACCCAACTTCAAATAAAGCAAGGACTCAAGGCCCCGACCCTAATGGGTAGACTGGTTCAATCTTTTACATTAAATAAGGATCATATATGTATCTTTTTGAAGAGTAACTCGCTTAGTTAAAATTGATTTAAAGTCCACTGTTGTAAAACCCATGCCCTTGGTATTTCAGTTACTAGATTGTTACTTTGTTGTCGTTTTATGTCAAAATATATGAAGATTGTATTCAGGTCCACAAACAAGCTAATCCCTGTTTGCATTTTCATGATTACCCATTTTGGCTTTATAAAAGCTCAGGATCAGATCCATTGGGTCGACTGGAATCAAGTCCAGCAAATGATGCAAAAGGAAAAGAGAAAAGTTTTAGTGGACATTTATACCGATTGGTGTGGGTGGTGCAAAAGAATGGAGACTTCAACATTTCAAGATCCAAGGATAGTCAAATACATTAACAAAAAATATTACGCGGTAAAATTCAATGCTGAATATCGCGAAGATATCCAGTTTAAAACGAAAGTCTTTAAGTTCATTGAAAATGGTCGAAGAGGGGTTCATCAACTGGCCATTGAGATCACCAACGGTAGATTATCCTATCCTACCTTTGTTTTTATGGACGAAGATTTTAATACCATTCAGCCATTACCCGGTTACCAGGATGCCGAAACGTTTGAAATTATAACGAATTATTTCGGAGGTAATCATTACAAAACCACCCCATATCAAAATTTTGTTGAAAGTTTTAAGCCAACTGCACTTCCTAAAAAGCCTTGATCGTATTACCTGCCATTAGAACCAGGATTTGGTTCTCCTTCTTGCGGTTGTTTTAATTCCGAAAATTCCTAATATTCCTCTGGTGAGTTCACGTGCTACGGTCCTCCCAACCTGTCGGGTGACAGAATTGTCCAATACCTTTTCTATGGTAGATTTACCACTACGTCTGGTGGGTTCCTGCTCTGGCTGTTCTTCCTCAATTGCCTTATACCGATCTTGCAAGAGGTCCGCGGCACTTTCCTTGTCAATACTCTTATTGTAATAATCGATCAATTCAGAGTTGTTTGTTAATTCCTGAATTTCCTGCTCACTTAAAACATCCATTCGGGATCCAGGGGCTCGTAACATCGTATGAACCAATGGAGTTGGGACTCCCTTCTCATTCAATGCAGTCACAAATGCTTCACCAATTCCAAGTTCAGTAATTTTCTGATCAATCTGATAATACGGGGTTTCAGGATAATTTTCAGCGGCCTGCTTTATGGCTTTCCGATCCTTGGCTGTAAATGCCCGAAGTGCATGTTGAATTTTAAGACCTAACTGAGCAAGTACTGCTTCAGGAATGTCTACTGGATTTTGAGTAATAAAGTAGATTCCCACTCCTTTTGATCGAATAAGTTTTATTACTGATTCAATTTGGTCCAACAATGCCTGTGTTGCTTCATCAAAGAGTAAATGTGCTTCATCAAAAAACAACACCAACTTTGGCTTATCCAAATCTCCTTCTTCAGGGAATTTTGAATAAATCTCCGCCAGAATTTGAAGAAGAAAAGAACTAAAAAATTTAGGTTTGTCTTGAAGGTCAGCTACCCGGAGGATACTGATGATCCCTTTACCGGCTTTGTTGTGCCGTACCAGATCCTCCACATCAAATGAACGTTCTCCAAAAAAAATGGATGCCCCTTGTTGTTCAAGTTCAATCACTTTTCTCAATATGGTGCCGGTAGAGGTGGTCGAGAAACTTCCAAACTCTTTCTCGACTTCAAACTTGCCATCCTCACTAACAAATTGCAAAACTTTTTTAAGGTCTTCCAAATCCAACAGCAACAATCCGCGATCGTCACAAAATTTGAACAACATGGAAAGCACTCCTTGCTGCGTATCATTAAGTCCTAAAATTTTTGACAACAACACCGGTCCAAATTCAGATACCGTGGCTCTCAATCGCATACCAGGCTGCTCGCTGATCGTCAACAATTCTACCGGATTAGTCAATGGCATCCATTCTTTTCCCAAAGATGACATTCTTTCGGTCACCTTTGGATTTGCCTCACCCGGCATTGCAATGCCACTCAAATCACCTTTGATGTCTAATAAAAGGGATGGAATGCCTGCATCAGAAAGTTGTTCAGCCATCACTTGCAATGTTTTCGTTTTTCCAGTCCCCGTTGCTCCTGCTATCAATCCATGACGGTTGATGGTCTTCAATGGTAAATGTACTTGCACTTCTTGGATGACTTGATCGTCCAGCACTGCTGCGCCTAAATAAATGGAAGGGGTCGCGAAGTTATATGCCTTTGACAATTCATCGATAAATTTCTGTCGTTCCATCTTATTGATAAGTTCTTATGTAGAATACAAAGATATGCGTTTTGCAGGATCTCACGAGATGACATGAATCAAGCTTGGGCGGCTGATATTTCTAATCAACCAAGCAAACTCCCTGATCAAAAAACCGGATGATTGAATAAATCCAATTTAATTTTTGTAAAATACAAATTAGCTTCACGGTCACATGAACACCCTACTTCTTTGGATATTTTGTCCACTAATGGCTTATGCTCAAACTTATCATATTGCACAGGAAGAAATTTCCACCATGTCATTCGCATCAGCCAATACAGGCGTTTGCCTTTGGAAATTGAATCAAATTCCAAAAAATCCAGCTTTACTTGCCAGGCAATCCGGAATGGCATTTAACATCTTGTCGAGGAATTACTTTTTTACCCCTGGAATTCTAAATGTCTCAGTGGCATATTCTAATGTTCTGAATCAAAACTCAGGTTATGCTATTGTGCTGGGAACCAGTGGAAGCAAAGATTACTACCAATATGCATTAAGAGCTGGTTATGGCCGATCCCTAGGACGTAAAACCATGGTGGGCGCATCGATGCATTTTACAACAAATCAGACCTCTGAGCACCATGGCAGCGTTGATGCAAATTTTTCATTGGGAATTTGTAGTCAGTTATTACAAACGCTGATGATAGGATGTTTTTTTCAGAACCCTGGGCAATTTTTCCAACCAAAAGGACATTCAGTACCCGTTTTAATCAAAACCGGTTTTAACTACAGGATTCATGAAAATCTTGAAGTAATGACTGAACTTCATCAAGCTTATCAGGAACCCTCTGCAATCGCTTTCGGATTATTATACAGTCCCGTTGTAAATTTGCAACTAGCCATTGGCATTAAAACTGTGGGACCAAGATTGAGTCTTGGATTTAAATATTCGATTTCCGACTCATGGAATTGGAGTTCAGGATTTGAACATCAACCTAGTTTAGGGATTAGTTTATGCAGTGAATTTGAGTACAGGGTAAACAAACGTTAGCATGCATTTAACCATTGTAAGCGCTACCACACAAGAGATAAATCCATTGCTTCTTCATCTTAAGCATGAATGGAGGTTTTTAAACATGATGTCATTTGTTAAACACGAACTTAGTATCCACCCATTGGTAGCTGGTGTAGGCAGCATGAGCATGGCCTTCAGTCTGGCCCGTTTTCAACAACTTCAAAAATCAGATTTAATCATGCATGTCGGGATCAGTGGTTGTTACGATTTTCATGCGGAGATTGGTGAATTGTGTGAAGTTCGTTCGGAACGCTGGGGTGACCTTGGAGCAGAAGACCACGATGGTCGATTTCTTTCCACCCATGAATTAAATTTATCTGACCCCGATCGATTTCCTTTCGAAAAGGGAATCATAACAACTCACAAAGAAGTTCCTCCAACTCAATTAAAATCCTTGGACGGCATGACCGTTAACTGTTGTTCCGGAACAGAACATACCATAGAAGTTCGTCGCAGAATGAATGCCCCTATAGAGAGTATGGAAGGTATTGGAGTATTTTATGCTTGTCGCATCATGGACATTCCTTTTCTATCAGTAAGAGGGATATCCAACCATGTTACACCCCGTAACAAAGCCATGTGGAATATAGATTTAGCCATTCGAAAGCTCAATGCATTTACCATAGATTACATTGAGTCGCTCTGTTGACTCATTTTGTATTGAATTACCAATGCCACGACTTCATGATAACTTTGATGACCTGCCATCACTCCATGTCGTTTAAGGTAAAAATCATAAAGCCAATTTCGCAACTCAGGCAGAAACTCTGGAAAACGGTTCAACGCTTCATGTACTTCTGCCATATCCTGTTTAATTTCTTCCGGTAATTCTTCTAATTCACAACGGTAAAAAGATGCATCCCTTAACCGAATTTCTCTTAATAAATACTTAAAATAGTTAAATGTCCCAGCATATCGAATGGAAGCATCCTTGTGTTGGTAACAAGCAAAGTAAGCAATGAAATTACAAATTCCTTCATCCGTAATTCCATAGGCATGCGCAATTTCATGTGCCATGGTAAATGGTATAGACAAAACAGGTAAGCCGGGGTCAATAATACTTTCGCCCGCAAAAGGAACATAAACACCAGCTGTTGACCAGACCAATAATGACCCTTTTGGATATAAAAACTTACATCTTGGACTCCCGTTTGCTGGTAATGAGTTTTTGTGCAAAAAAGCCGCAACACCCACTTTTATAGTTTCTTCCAATTCAGCCAAATCCAATGATGTCGATTTACCCGTATGATTCTTCTTTAATGTAACGAGCATATCCTTTTGAGTATAATACTCCTCATAAAACTTTTGATCTGAAATTGGCTGCGGTTTCCAAGGCATAACCCTGGAATAGTGAAAGCCCCACATCCAATAAAAAAGGCATGCATGAAGCAGTAACAATTGCCCAATTCGTTTAATTAACAAAATCCAGGACCAAGCTTTTTGCCTCAAATTTTGCAAATGAACCACTATACAAATCAATACCACACACAACCACAGATAGACCAAAGAAAAAGGTAAATGGGCAATAGTGCCGTCCCATAAAACCCGAAATCCAGAAAATATTTTCAAGGCGTAAATTTGCTCAGCCCATTCAGGCTTGAATTTCAAGCCATTATAGGCTATCAAGGTGAATAAGAACACCATCAAAATCCAAGGTGGCTTTCGCATAATTCCATATTCCCATTAGAATTACAAAGATGCTGAACCTTTTTTAGTTCCAACCTGTTATCCTTTCACTAAACTTTAGAAAATGGCATTTGAATTTACTGATTCGAATTTTCAGCAAGAAGCATTGGGGCAAGACAAAGTTGCCGTAGTTGATTTTTGGGCCGAATGGTGTGGCCCATGTCGTCTGGTGGGGCCTGTAATTGAAGAATTGGCGGGTGAATATGGACAAAAGGCCACTATTGGAAAGTTGAATGTTGACCACAACCCATCGGTTTCTATGCAATATGGCGTCCGAAGTATTCCCACAATATTGTTTATCAAAAATGGACAAGTCGTCGATAAGCAGGTTGGTGCTGCTTCTAAGGCTACCTTAAAGCAGAAGTTGGAAGCTATACTTTAAATCAGCTTTTGCTAAAGATTTGCCCCTATCTTTGTTAGACAGGGCATTTATATGAATTTCTTTGAACAGTTTCCAGTCCAGGCATTTAATCACCTTGATTTACTGGCTAATCAAGTAGTTGAAGGTTTTATTATTGGCTTACATAAATCCCCATTCCATGGTTTCAGTGTGGAATTTGCAGAACACAGGTTGTACAACCAGGGAGAAAGCACCAAGGATATTGACTGGAAAGTTTATGCCAGAACGGATAAATTATTTTCCAAAAAATTTGAAGAAGAAACCAATCTCCGTTGCCAAATTGTAATTGACGCTTCTTCTTCCATGTACTTTCCAGGCACTGAATTGGCTACGGGTTTGGTACTGAACAAGTTAAAATTTTCGGCCTTAGGAGCAGCCTGCCTGATGAATGTTTTAAGAAGGCAACGGGATGCTTTTGGATTGTCTATCTTTGACAACAACCTAAATGTTCACACCCAAGCAAAATCAAGTACTACACATTATCAGCTTTTATTGAGTTATCTGGATAAATATATACAGGATATCGCAATTCAAAAAACTACACAAGCAGCTGAAGCACTGCATCAAATTGCTGATCAAATTCACAAACGATCGTTAGTCGTAATATTCAGTGATATGTTTGACCGTCAAGCAGACCTTGACAAACTGTTTGCTGCATTGCAACATTTACGATACAATAAGCATGAGGTCATCTTGTTTCATACATTGGACAAGCGGTTAGAATTGGATTTTTCTTTCGAAAACAAACCCATTCAATTTATTGATTTGGAAACTGGAGAGCAGATAAGGGTACAAGCACATCAGGTAAAGGAGAAGTATACCCAGAAAATAAACAGCTATCACCAAAATATTAAATCGAAATGTCTGCAATACAGGATCGATTATCATGAAGCGGACATTAACGAAGGCTATCATTACATACTTCAGTCCTTTTTTATCAAACGACGCAAAATGAATATCTAACTATGACAAATGTCAAACTTTCCAAAATTGGCACAAAGGCTCCTAAAAAAATGGATAAGGAAAAATGCATCAAAAAAACCAAGGAGCTAGCTAAGGAAATCGGAGTTATGTCCGAAATGTTGTACGCTACGAAAAAGCAAGGTGTACTGGTTGTCCTTCAAGGCATGGATGCAAGTGGGAAAGATGGAATTACCAAATCGGTATTTGCCAATTGCCCTGCCCTTTCTATTGATGCCCATGCATTTAAAAAGCCAACTGAAGAAGAAATGTCCCATGACTTTTTATGGCGTGTGCACAAGTATGCACCTGCAAAAGGTTTGATTAAAATTTTTATCAGAAGCCATTATGAAGATATTCTGATCCAAAGGGTTCATAAATGGATTGATGATAAAAAAGCAGCGATGCGACTTGAGGCTATTAATCGTTTTGAGCAAACACTTGTGGATGACAACAACACCCTTATCATAAAATTCTACCTCCATATTTCACATGAGAAACAATTGGAAAAACTCAATGAACGAAAAGTGAATCCTGAAAAGCAATGGAAGTATAATCCAGCTGATTTTGAAGAAAGTAAGTTGTGGGATAAATATATGAATTGTTACGAATATGCCATCAACGGGTCAAATATTCCATGGCACATCATTCCTTCAGATCAAAGGTGGTATCGAAATTATTTTGCCGCTAAGATCATCCATGACGCTTTGAAAAAATTAAAATTAACCTATCCTACGCTTTCGGATGAATGAAAAAATCCGATTAGACAAATGGTTATGGGCAGTCCGGTTATGCAAATCCAGAACACTTGCTACTGAATTCTGTAAAAAAGGACGCGTCCGAAGTCATCAAACCGTACTAAAACCATCGCATCTGGTAAAACCTGGAGATGTTTTTGAATTTCGCAAAAACGGATTCAATTTCAAATACAAAATTCTGAAATTGATTGAAAAAAGAGTGTCCTTTAGTTTAGCGATAAGCTGCTATGAGAACTTGACTCCTGCTGAAGAACTGGCCAAATATGAAACCTGGTTCAACTTTGCCAAATCGCAAAACAGCAGATCTAAGGGAACCGGAAGACCTACCAAGAAAGATCGGCGTGAAATGGATGCGCAAGATTTTCACGAAAACCATTTTGTTGAGGAGGAATAAAGTAAACGAGTCGTTGTTAGTTGAGGAAAGTTTTTTTACAAAATGTACCTTTCTAATGCTACAAAGTAAACGGGCTCAATTGGGCCTCTGACTTAAATCATCAGCCCCCTTTCGTTTGTGATAAGTCTAAATACAATCCAAACTCTATTAAGAATAAGTATTGAGATTAATCGAATCGTTGAATTTTTCTAATTTCTCGAATCGTCGTACCCTTTAAATGGAGAAATACCATTCCACCAGAAACACAAGTCAGTTCAACATTGGTGTAACCTCCATCCAGGTGAATAGTTTTTTGAGCTACTACCCTTCCTAAAGCATCAAGACATTCAAGTTTGTATTTACCAGGACTAAGACCTCTTCCATCCAGGCCAATCTGCAAGATTTCATCACGGAATAAAACAGAAGATATTAGATCAACCTTATTTTTACTTGCCCGAGTTTGCAATTCTTTGGTTAAAGCAGAATTTTCATTTTTTAATGGACTTGCCTGAACCCCTATTAAAGTATTGTTACTGCCTCTGAAATTTTCATCACAATCAGGAATGGAAGAATTGTTATTGATAATTTTAAGGGTAGTTTTACAAAGATCTTGATTGCCCTCATCATCCGTGACCCAAATTTCCACTTCATTTTCTCCCACATCGTTGCAAGTAAAAATTCTAGAACGGTATGTGGTATCCTTAGAGAAGGAGAACGTTAATTTCTTTCCCGGGCATGCGTGCCAACTTCCCTTATCCAAATCTGAAGCCCATACTTCAACCATCCCTTCATCTGGCTTACCATCGCCATCCAGATCCACTGGCATTAAACCAACAATTAATCCCGGAAGACAGTATGGCGTTGGCTTTATTCCATTTACAATTTCTATGTTGACTTCACATTTTTGCACACTTCCACATGCATATTCTGCCAAATAGTAAAACTGCGTTTTACCATTGGGATAATATCCACTTGCATTGTTGTTTTTAGAAATGGCATAAATTGAATTATTGCTGATGGAGTGATAAATCGGGCAAGCTGATTTTAATTGTGCTAAAGGTAAGTTTATCCAAATACTGTCGCAGTTGTTGTTGTTTATGACCACTGTATCCTTAATGCATGTTAATCCAATCGAATCACTGGTTTGAATAAGTTTGATTACCTGAGTGTAAGAAAAAACTCCTCTGCCGGGATAATTTACCGGATCATATTGACACCAGTCCAAAATTTTCCATTCCCTTAAGAGCTTGATGCATCCTGGATGAACAGAAAAACGCGTATCCTTATAAGATACCATGGGCTTAGCACAATTTGTTTTGGTCCAATGTGGAGCATCAAAAGGTTCTGTCAAATTTTTTAATTCACGCTCCGGATCGCAACTGGTCAATTCGATGGCTTGCGGCCATTGTATATCTCGATAACGAAATGAATTTGCATTGCTAATGGTAATGACCTGTGTACAAGTGAACCATTTCCAGTTCTCAGGATTCTCCGCACCCCATGTTCTCTTGATAAATCCATTCCCACAATCATCTAATTCTATAATGGTTTTACAATCGTGAACATATTGAATTATTCCATTATAATCGGTATAGGCCTTTCCGTAGACATTAAGATCATGTAAATAATCATCCGTGCAATTCACTGTCACATTGGGAGGACAAACCAACTGAAAATCAGCTTTTAAGGGCTTGAAAAACAGAAAAAGAATACCTAGGGTGCTGTAGACTTTTACCAGGTGCAAATGGGATTGTGTTATTTTCATACCTCAATGGTTTGAGCAAAAATAAATAAATTATATACAAACTTTGCATATATTTAGCGGTTAACTCCTCTAAAAGGGACTAATTTTGAGTAAATTTTATTTTTTTTCCCGGAAGCAGCTTAGGTACCAGTCGCATTTATTCACATTAAACCTTTCATTTTAACAACCGTCTAATCCTTGTGTCTTTAGTTCCTCTATTAGTCGTACTCATCCATGGCTTTGGTTTTCCGAAGCAAGAACCTGTTAAAGCCTCTGATCAATTTACGGTGTATTTTTTTCTTCTGGAAGATTGTAAGATCACCCAGGCATACATACCTGAGATCAATGACCTTCATAAAACATTTTCTTCATCGAGAATAGAATTCAAAGCCGTCTTTTCTAACCCAAGTTCAGTCCCGGATAGTGTATATGCGTTTTTGGATAAATATCCATTGGCTCTGGATATCGTTTTTGACGAAGACCAGATGATAGCCCATCGGTTTAATGTTCGCATTATGCCTGAGGTAATTGTTTACCGCCACAATAAAAAGCAAGTGATTTATCAGGGCAGAATTGACAATTGGTTTGTCTCGTTGGGTAAGCGTAGAGCCAAGCCAACTCAACGGGATTTGCAAAATTGCCTGGCTCAAATTCATAAAGGCCAAGTCCCTGTTCCGTATAAAACGGATGCCATTGGTTGCTTTTTAGAAAACCAGTAAAAGACTTAATTTTGAAACATGAAACACATAAAGCTCATAATCCTTCTGGTTGTAATGCAAATTCAAATCAATGCACAAACCTATTCTGAAGACGTAGCAGAAATCATTTACACGCATTGCAGCAGTTGTCATAGACCAGGAGAAATCGGTCCGTTTCCGCTGACCAATTACGATGAGGTAAAAGATAGGGCAAAACTCATTCAATATGTAGTGGAATCCAAATATATGCCGCCCTGGAAGCCCGATCCTACTTACCAGCATTATCAAAATGAAAATTATTTATCAGACGATCAAATTCAAAAAATTAGTTCGTGGGTAGCTGCTGGATCACCCAGGGGTAATATTGCCAATGAGCCTCCATTTCCAAACTTTCCGACGGGATCACAGGTTGGCCAACCTGATCTGGTGTTATCGTTTTCGCAAGCCTATCGCCATGCAGGAAACAACCGCGACGAATATCGATATTTTGTATTGCCAACGGGTTTGACCGAAGACAAACAATTGGTTGCATTAGAAATGAGGCCTGGAAACAAACCCATTGTACATCATACATTATTTTGGGCAGATGAAACCGGTATGGCCAGAAAAGAGGATGAGAAGAGTCCAGAGTATGGCTTTTCAGGAGGCGGCTCTGCCGGCTTTTTAGGCGAGCAGTTACCCGGATATGTACCGGGTCAAAAACCCAATGTGTTTCCCCCAGGAATGTCTCAAAAAATACCCAAAGGCTCAGATTTGGTTCTTCAAATGCATTATGCTCCGACCAGTATTGATCAATATGATAGTTCTAGCGTAAACTTATTTTTTGCAAAACAGCCCGCCAAACGAATGGTATACAATAAAATCATGTTACCTACCGATTTGGTCAATGGTCCATTTATCATGCCCCCCGAAACCGTTAAGCATTTCCACGGGGTTTATAAAGTACCAGTAGATGTTAGTGTCCTGGGGATTTGGCCTCATTGCCATATGTTGGGCAAATCATGGGAAGTGTATGCCAAGTTGCCAAGCGGTGAACAAATCCCTCTCATCAAAATTCAGGATTGGGATTTTAACTGGCAGGGAGGATATTATTTTGAAAAGCTGATGGTCTTGCCAAAGGGAACTGAAATACATGGTTTTGCTACTTATGATAATACTTCAGATAACCCGGTAAATCCTCACCAGCCTCCGAAAACAGTGACCTGGGGAGAAGGAACTGCTGATGAAATGTACTATCTACCCATCACTTATGTAGTGTATCAACCCGGTGATGAAAACTTGGTTCTCAATAGCAGTGACTTTGAAACGGAGGGAACGTTTGGTAGAGCGGGCGACAATCTGTTACAATCAGTTTATCCGAATCCTGCCAGCCAGAAATTACAAATTCAATTTACACTCAACAGGCCACAAAGCATTCAATTGAACCTAAAAAATGGTTTAGGTGAATCCGTTGTGAATTTTATTTCTTCCAGCCATTACTTCCAGGGTCAACATGAATTAACTACAAACCTCCCTTCTTCGTTGAAATCAGGTGTTTACTTACTGGAGTTGGTTACCCGCTCTGGAGTTTTGACGGAGAAAGTGATCATTCACCGATAATACTGTTCTCAAAGTATAAAGCTAAATTTTAGGGTTATGATAACTTATCTCTAAAGTGATGGTCTATCTAAGGTTGGAATGAATAATAATGTCTGACGAAAGTTACATATACCTTTGGAAAGGTGGTTATATCAGGACTTTGTTTCCTGTAGAATGCCCTAATAAATTGTTATCGTTCTCAATTTAGTTCATTTCCCAAGGAAATATCTTCAGATTTGTCTTGGAACGCAAAATCAAGACATGAAAGATCATTCACCATCCTTTGGAGACTGGGCATTATTAATCATACTTGCTGTCATATGGGGCTTCAGCTATTTTTTTATCAAGCATAGTTTAACTGGGTTCAATCCTTCTCAAATCGCTTCATTGAGAATGGTGTTCAGTGCTTTGGCATTGTTACCCTTTCTATCTCGAGCTTTAAATTGCATTTCAAAAGAAAAATTCATGACCATCGCCTGGGTGGGAATTATGGGTAGTTTATTACCTGCATTTATTTATCCTTTTGCACAACAAGGGATTTCCAGTTCTGTGGCTGGAATTATAAATGCCTTTACACCGATATGTACGTTTGTTGTAGGCATTTTGTTTTATCATGTTAAAAACGACCGGAACAAGTTCATTGGAACATTGATTGCATTACTTGGTGCATTTTGCCTGATTGCTCTTCGACCCAGTGCTGATTTGAAAGCTGAAGCTTTTTTTCTACTGGTTGCATTTGCGGGGCCAGTACTGTATGGGTTTAACGGTAATACCATCAAATCGAAGCTTGCCGGCATACCCGGTATAGAAATGACGACTTTGATGTATTTGTTTACTGCGCTGATTTGCATTCCAATCTGTATTTACAATGGTGCGTTTAAACAAATACCCATTGCACTTCATCAGGATAATTCCTTTTGGCATCTTTTGGCATTGAGTCTATTGGGCAGTGCCTTGGCCATGACTTTATTCAACATTCTCATCCAAAGAGTCCATGTATTGTTTGCCAGCAGTGTCACTTACCTAATGCCTCTGGTCTCCATATTTGTCGGCTGGGCAGATGGAGAATCAATTCTTTGGAATGACATCGTGGGATTTGTATGCATCATTATTGGAGTATTGATCACCAACGAAGCGATAAAGTGGAAATCACAACAGATCGTAAAATAAAATACTTAAAATGATGTCAGATCATGTGTATCTCACACATGATAAGGTTGATTTTTTTAAGGTGTATTTTTGCAAATTCGTGATTTAACCTTGCGTTTTCAAGTTCTCGCAATCCAATGCATTATCTTCCTTTCTAACCTTTTTAAAAAAAACAGCCGAATCCTCATTGAGGATCCGGCTGATCGTAGTTTTAACCCTTTTGTCCTTACTTTGAATACATCAGTTTTCCATATTTTGTATGATCACCATCAGACAGTGAATACAAAATAAATCCAGTAGAATTACAATCACTAAGGTCAATACCCCAGCGCTGGATTCCTTTGTCGAAAGAGCGTGATGCAAACTTTATCAATTGCATTTGCGAGTTCCAAAATTCAAGCTTCATATTTTTTGCCTCCATTAATTGGAAAGTAAACAAAACTTGGTCATGAGTGATTGGGTTAGGATAAACATTTAACTTCCAATCCAAGTCTTCTTCAATGACCCATTGATTTCGGTCTTCCAGCTGTTGCAGTCCACTAAAACCATCGAGCTCGCCAATCCGTATAGCAGTAAAATTCAATTGCGAGTAAGTTTGCTGAAGATTTTTAAAATCAAACCACGACTCCAGTTTGCTGGTAAAAGGATTCAAAGGATCGGCAAATAGGAAAGGTTTTCTGATGAAGCGCCAGTGAATGGGCATCTTATCGTATGAAGCACTTCCGGTAATGATCTGGTACAACAAATCAAAATCTGATTGTGTGATGAGGAGATCTCCATTAATATCTGCTGCAAGCAATTTATATGGATCGGTAATGCGTTCCGTTCCGCTGAGATGTTTAAGCAGTACAATGGCGTCGTTAATATTAATTCCTCTCAATTCCTGTTCTCGTCGCTGGATGGCCAGTTGATAATTATTCTTCTGCGTGATGTCCTTAAATTCAAATAAGCCATTTTGATTGGTTTTGGCGTTTGTCTTCCATTGCTGATAAGTAGTGTCTTCCCAAAACTGATAGCTAGTGTCCAAGTGTTTAATGAAAAACACAGTACCACTTTTACCAACAACTGTATCGTAACGAGTCAGTATAACGGTATCGATCATCCGGTTTATGATGGTTTTCTGATCACCCGTCAAAGTCAATTCAAAATCTGAACATGCTTCACCCTGCGGGTTCAATACCAAACCCGATAGACTAACAATTGTTTGATGGAGACTGTCTTTCCTTTTACAATCTGGAATGCGTGCGTTGTTGTTTTGTATCTCAACATAAGTCTTGCAAAAACTTTGATTTCCTAATGAGTCGGTCACATACATTCTAACCTCATTTTTCCCCAGGTCTGCACAAGTATACACTTGTGACATATGTGAAGTATCAGGAGAAAATGAAAATTTAAGCTGCTTATATCCACAAGGATGATATGATCCTACATTAAAATCTTTGGCCCAAATCTGAACCATACCATCATCAGGAGTTCCGTCTTTATTGGTATCCACCGGCATAAGAGCCACGATTAAGCCATTGAGACAATAAGGTACCGGACCTATTTTGTTGGTAACATTTACTCTAACCTTACATTTAATTTCTTTACCACATCCATATTCAGCAATGTAATAGAATTCAGTTGAACCCAATGGGTAATCACCACTTGCATCCGGACCTTTACTTTTTGCATAAGGAGAAGTATTGCGAATGCTCAATGGGTACCCACATTTACTGAATGCCCTTGCAGAATCCAATCGAACAAAAGCGCCTTTGCAATCCAATTTAGATTCGACGGTAGTATCTCTGGGGCAAATTAATGCAGCACCCGTATCACTAGCCACAAGTTTGATAATTTGAAAATATGACCATTGACCAACGGCTGGATATTTGTTGGGCACATATTGACACCAATCAATGACTTTCCATTCTCTTATAATCTTCATACATCCAGCTGACACGGTAAACTTGGTGTCTTTGTATGAATACATAGGTTGGCTGCATTTGAGCCGATTGAATTGAGGATAAGCGTAAAGGTAGGGAAGGTTTTTAGGATCGGGATTGGGATTACAACCTTCCAGCACAGTATCCCGAGGCCACTTGATATCTGCAGAAGTAAACAAGGCAGAACCAGTTACGGTAATGGTCTGACTGCAGGTGTGTATTTTCCAATATGGATCTTCCGCTTCCCACGTCCGGGTAATGGTCCCTATACCGCAAGCATTGGTATTATAAATGGTAGTTTTAGGCGAAAGAGGATTTTTTTTGTAGTTCAACCAGACATAGGCCTGGCCATATTTGTCCAGATGGGATACATCGTCTGTACAATTGATCGTCACATTGGGCGGGCATTCCAGGTAAAAGCTGAAATCCGTTGCATGGACTTTAAATTTACATAAAATAAAAAGTAGGCACAGCCTGAAGCAGGTAGTTTTCATATTTAGAATTATTTAAAGTTTCCGCTGCTGAATTCGGGAGGGCTGTGTGTAGAATTCGGGTCAAATATATAAATAATATTTAATATGTAATAATTTTATTCTTTGAATTAGTTCAATCCATTCGAGCATTGTTTGCTAACTTTGACCGGAATCACAGCAGATGATAAGCTACCACAAATTATTTTCATTCCGGGCAACACATCGATTGAATGCCTGGATGCTGTGGGTTTTAATCACAGGATTATTTTTTCAATTATCCTTTCCTTTAATTCAGGTATTACATCGGCTAACGCATCATTCTCACACGACCGAGCATTCTACTTGTTTGGAGCAAGATGCCTGTCATCGAAGTATTTATCATAAAGATCAAAAAAGAGGTTGTAAACACAACAACCATATTGGCAATGAAAGTATTGACTGCAGTATTTGCCAATTATTTCTGCATGCTGACCTACAGCTAAACCAAACATTGGTGGCTTTTAAAGCATTGGATTTTAGCGAATATCAATATGACAATCATTCTTTCATAATCAGCAATGCTACCGGAATTTGGTTTCATGAAAGAGCACCTCCTTGCTTTTTGTAGCTCCAAAAGATCCTAATTATTTTTTTTTTATTATTCATTGCCTGCGCAATCAGGTAACTTAATTATTGATACTATGCATCGAAAATTTAGTTATATCATTCTAATAATTTCATTATTATTTATACAATGTGGGGATGACAATCCAATTCCCAATGAATCAGAACTGATCACCTCCGTAAATCTGCGTTTCATTCATCAGGACTTATCCGATACGGTCATGCTTAGTTTTCAAGACCTTGATGGAGATGGAGGCCTTGTGGGAATTTACAAGCAAAATCATCCTTTCAAAAGTTCATCTCAATACGTTGGAACAATAGAAGTTCTTAATGAAGCTGAAAATCCTGTAGAGGATATTACCTTGGAAATTCAGGATGAACAAGAAGTTCATCAGTTCTTTTATCTTCCCTCCGACACCTCACGACTGAGTATTAAATATGATGATTTGGATGCCAACCAATTCCCGGTCGGTCTTAAAACCAAATTAACGACTGGTCTGCAAGGTGTCACTTCATTGAGACTCCTTTTACTTCACAAACCTGATAAATCAAAACCTGGTGTTCGTGAAGGTAATCCTTCCATGGCCGGTGGGGATTCAGACATTGATATTAACTTCCAGAACATTAAAGTCGAATGAGGTCACTCATCATTCTGGTGGTTGTACAGTTCTGGGTAGTTTTTACGCTTTTTTCACAAGCCAAAAATTGCACACTTAAAGTGCAATGGATGATTTTGGATCACCACGAAGACCAACCCTTGGAGTTTGCAACACTTTTTATTGAAGAAATCAACAAAGCCCTGGTCACGGACAGCTTAGGCATGATCCAACTATCAGGGCTTTGCCCTGGTTTTTATCATGTGGCCATTCAACATTTTGGTTGCGAAACACGAAAGGAATTTATTGAAATCAATAAGGATACTTTAATAAAATCCTATCTTGAACATCATCAATACACGTTGCATCCGGTTATCATTGAAGGATCTCATAACAAACAAGTGACTACACAACGAAATGATTTACAACAAATTGATTTACGTGGTAAGACCGATAAACCATTGGCAATATTGTTAGAAAGTGTTGCCGGGGTGAGTGTACAAAAAAATGGAAGCAATATATCCAGTCCGGTCATTCAAGGTCTGAGTGGTAACCGGATCAGTCTATTGCATGCCGGAATGATTCATGCAGGCCAGCAATGGGGCTCTGACCATGCTCCTGAAATTGATCCTTTTTCAGCAAATGTATTGACCCTCATCAAAGGAGTGGACGCTATCCCTTACGGAGGAAATGGATTAGGGGGATTGGTTTTGATGGAACCCGGACCTATTTTACAAGATCCTCATCTGCATGGTACTCTTCAAAGCATTTACCGTACAAACGGTAGGTCCATTCACCTGGGTTTTAAAACCGAGCAGTCTGCACACAAATGGGATTGGAGAATTTCTGGTTCCGCCAAACTAACAGGTGATCACTATACCCCATCCTATTTTCTAACGAATACAGGAAGTCAGGATGCATCTTTTTCTGCGCTCGTCGTTCGTAAATCAAAATTAAACTCCTTCATTAAATTGTATTATTCCTTTTTTTATACAAAGCCAGGAATTTTGCGTGGTTCACATATCGGTAATTTGAGTGACCTCCAAAGGGCTATCGACCAATCTGTTCCATTTTATACAAAGGAAAATTTTTCTTATTCAATCGAAGCACCACACCAAAAAGTCAGGCATCATTTTCTAAAAGGCAGTTTTCAATCTGAAGAAAATGGTGTATTACAGGATTTGTCTGTTGGTTTGCAATGGAACCAACGTGAAGAATACGATGTTCGAAGAGGTGGACGATCCGATATACCTGCTCTTGATTTGCATTTATTGACCGGACAAGTACTTTATCAACAACAAAGAACCTGGGGAAATACCCATTGGGTTTATGGATTCTCCCATCAATCACAGGTCAATCAATCCAATAAACAAACAGGTATTATTGCTTTGATTCCTGATTATTTTCAACATGCACCTGGTATATTTTTCACCACACATTCCACCACACATCAGTGGCAATGGGAAGCCGGAATGCGTTATGATGTCCGATTTCTTAAAGTGGATTATATTCAAAGAGGATTTCCTAATACCTTGCAAGAAATTTCAAAAAACTTTTCTAACTTTTCAGTTGCCGGAGGATTCCATTGGATGATAACCGATCATTTTCAATTGACCTCCAATTTGGGATGGACAGAGCGGGCTCCACATGTAAATGAATTGTTCAGCAACGGATTACATCAGTCAGTAGCGGGAATTGAGGAAGGTGACCAGAATTTAAATAAGGAAACATCCATCAAACTTCAACTTGGTCTCAGGATACTGGTCGAAAATTGGATCCATTTGGAATGTGTAAGCTGGACACAACACATTCAGAATTTTATTTTTCTCGAGCCGCAAAAAGAACCCCGACTGACCATTCGCGGTGCTTTTCCGGTTTACCTCTACAAACAAACTGATGCGGTATTGAGGGGAGTGGATTTTCAGTGCAACATGGAATTTAGTCCTACGTGCCAATTATATCTAAAGTCAAGTTTTCTCCATTCGAATGATAAAAACGGACAAGCTATCACCGGGATGCCACCTCATCAAATTTCAGGAACATTACATTATTTAGTAACGTTTAAAAATAAAATAAGAAAATTGGATTTCTATGGATCTCCATCCTATCATTTCAAACAGAAACGATACAACATCAACAATGACCTTCTGGCGCCTCCACCTGATTACCTTATATTTTCTGGAGGAATTGAGGTGGAAAGTTTCATTTTAAGAAACCAATGTTATTTTGGGGTTAATGTCGAAAATGCCTTCAATAAAAAATACAGAGATTACCTAAACAAGCTTCGGTATTTTGCAGACGAACAAGGCAGAAGCATAAGTATGTTTATCCGGATAGAATTCTAATGAACGCTATTTACTAAAAAAAATCGACAGAGTTTTCACGAAGTTCGACCAGATATCTGATTATTTGAAACTAATTCATGGTTTCAAGCATTATTATTGCGATATTCGCAAACTAAATTTATAGAAACATGAACATAATGATGATTTTAATCGGCCTGGCAGTACTGATAGGATTAATTGGAATAGGCCTGTACAACGGACTTGTACGTGCAAAAAATGCCGTCATGGACGCCTGGAGTAATATTGATGTTGCGCTTAAAAAAAGGTATGATTTAATACCCAATATCGTCAATACGGTTAAAGGATATGCTGCTCATGAGTCAGGCACCCTTGAAAAAGTCATACAAGCGAGAAATGCAGCCATTAGTCTACCGAAGAATGACATCAATGGTAAAATTGCCGCAGACCAAGCCTTGACTGCCAGTTTACGGCAAGTATTTGCCTTGGCTGAAAATTATCCTGATCTTAAAGCCAATACCAATTTTTTGCAGTTACAGGATACTTTAAATGAAATTGAGCACAATCTCGAAAACACCCGTAGATACTACAATGCTACCGTTCGAGAAAATAACAATAAAGTTGAAGGATTTCCGGGTGTATTGATTGCCCGCAGTATGGGATTTAGTACTTTTGATTTCTTTGAAACCGATGAAGAAAGTAGAAAAAATATCTCTGTACAATTTTAGCCGATTTCATTTTCAGACATTTTGTCTGAGTATTATCCTTTTGGTTGCCTGGGTCTTTTCAGCGCAAGCCCAAAGTGATTTTGTCATTCGGAATTACCACAGCTTTGTCAAGTTAAAGGTCGATGGGTCATTTGAGGTGCAAGAAGTTATCACCGTTTATTTTAATGAACCCAAACATGGAATTAAGAGGGATATCCCTTTGCGATATAAGGTAGATCCTAAAGTTTCTGGTCAATTACCCGATCGTTGGTTTAACCATGTGTTGTTTATTAAGGATATTAGTATCAAGGGCGCACCCATAAAGGTTAGTTACATGGGAACAGGTGTGCAACTAAAAATTGGAGATCCAGACCGACTCGTAGAAAAAGAAGTGGTTTATGACATTCGGTACACCATAGAAAATGGTATTCTCCATGGTGAAAGACAAACAGAATTTTATTGGAACCTCATTGGAACTCAATGGGAAGTTCCGATTGAAGAAGCCAGTTTTGCAGTTGAGATTCCTAGTGGAATCACTGTTGGAGAAAAAGATTTCGAAATTACGACGGGTACTTATGGTCAAAAAAACGAGTTCAGCTCAGCTCAATGGGATGGTCAAATCCTGAAAGGCCGATCACTTGTTGCTTTGGGAAACGGCCAGGGAATGACCATTGCCATTCGCATGCCGAAAGGATCCATCCAAGCTTATCCAATCTATAAAATTTGGTTTTACCATACCAAATTTTTAATTCTACCTCTGTTGATGTTGGTGTGTTTTTTGGTCATCTGGAGGAAATATGGCTGGGATCGATCAATGGCTGATATGGTCGCATATCTACCACCAAAAGGGATTGATTCTGCGCTTGCGGGATTTGCCTTAGACATCAAGGCCCAAAGAAGAGACGCACTTTCCATTATTCCATACTTAGGCTCGCAGGGTTATTTAGAAGTTGATCACCGGGAAAAGGACCATTTTTGGGAAAGTGATCAAATTACCTTTAAAAAATTAAAGAACCTTCCAGCAGATGCACCCTCTCACCAAAAACTATTTTTTGATGGATTGTTTGAAAAAGGTTCAAGTGTAGAATTAAAAGACCTTAAGAACGAATTTTACACCACATTGGCAGCAACGCAATCTTCCATTTCCGAAACCATTATGCATTCAGGCCATTTTACTCCGACATCCAAACGCTTCTACTGGAATTCTTTCTGGGTAATTCCGGTTGCAGGCCTTATCAATTGTGTTTGGTCATTTATGGGTGGTCATTTAATTTTCCTTGGTCTCACGGTGTTATTGTGCATTCTGTTGATGTTTGGAGCTTATTTACTGCTCAAAAGGAGCGATGAAGGCGATATGCTATTTAGGGAAGTTCGCGGATTAAAAAAATTCATCGAACTCGCCGAAAAGGATAGAATTGAATTCTTAGTTAAAGAGGATCCCAATTATTTTGATAAATTACTCCCCTATGCCATTGCTTTTGATTGCGCGGATACCTGGTGTAAGAAGTTTGAAGGATTACAACAAGAGCCGCCAAGATGGTTTCATAGTAATTATTCCTCGCGTTTTTATTCCAATGGATATTTTAACGCTTCTGCATTTAATGACTCGTTTTCAAGTTCATTGTCAGAAATGAGAACTGTCATGTCCAGTTCACCCAGCAGCAGTGGATCGTCTAGTGGTGGCGGTGGAGGTTCCTTTTCCGGTGGAGGATTCGGAGGAGGTGGTGGATCCAGTTGGTGATGGGTTAAAGTATGTGTAGGAAGAAGAGTTTGAAGAAAGATTAGACCTTTATTTGCATTCAAGTTTCATAAATAACAAATCATATTCCCCGTAAGCAATCTTTGTAAGTTTCTTACTTGATTTAGAGTTTTTCTTTATTGTACTTTACAAAAAAATGAATCCAAATCGATCTGGATACTTTAAACAGATATCCAAAACTCAGTCCAAGTACAAAAAATAAGATGACCAGAGAAATATCCCAAGGTACGTCCATAAATAATATTAAGGTCCCCACGAAAAACAATGAAAAGAATCCGGAGAAGATGTATGATATGAACATGGCTCCATAATAAAATCCCGGTTCCCGGAAGAAAGATTCATTACACACCGGACACCTGTTGTTCATTTCAAATCGAAAGTTCCAAAATTTATTTTTTCCAGGAAATAAGTTTCCGGTTCTGCAAGCAGGACAATGTAATCCAAATATAGAACGAAGCTTTCCCAACATTTTCTTTGATTATCGTGTCAAATGGCTTTCAATATGCATTCCCCCAATGGAGGAAATGAAAATCGAACAGGTGATTATTTTCAGGTAATAATTATTAGGGTGACCCTGTGAGGAATCGAACCTCAACCTGGAGAACCGGAATCTCCCATTCTATCCGTTGAACTACAGGGCCAAGGCGCAAAAGTAACCAAGATCAAGTAAAATTCAAAAAGTTTGAACCTTTACAGAACTTTATTCCATAGGCCTTCAACTCAGCTTTTTCTTCCCTTTCTGGTGCATATTTGAGGCTGATCACAGAAAAGTTCAAAGTGGATCTTTTCAAAAAAAGTGTTCACTCCGAATAAAAGCAAATTCATTTGAAAAGTGACAAAGAAGGTAATTAGCCTGTAGAGTTCCTTGCTTATTGAACGATTTATTTGAAGTCAAATACTGGCTTTATCAAAAATTGAGGTCCCTGATGAACGTTAAATGGTTAATGCTTATAGAATTTCAACATTGTCTCTAGGTATTTAATCGCTACGATTCAGGGTTCAATCAACACATTGTGGACTTCCCTAAAACTCGGGTGGTTAAGGCATCAAATGCATTGGATTTGAATAAATTCGTGTAAAGAACACCCTCCTGATGATGAGACTCACTAAATTCCTTGTCTATTCTGTATTTTGTCTGATTAATCTTCGGAACGCACATACTCAAACTGAAATAAATGATCCAGAACATCCCGATCTCCTGACTTCCGAAGAAATGATGGATGTGGTATCAAGCAGAGAACCTGAAAGTCTATTTAACTCTGAACAAAAAATCGAATTGAATGAATTGAATGTGGATAAACTAATGCAATTAGGCTTTTTGCAAGCTGATCAGGCGAAACGGATTCTGCAATACATTACTGACAATGAACCAGTCTTATCTTTATTGGAATTACAATCCATACCCGAATTATCCATTCACACTGTAAAAAAATTGATGAATGCAGTGTATATTCCCAATGATGCTCTCACCATTGGATTAGTCACCTTAAACTCATCCAGAAAAACCTTAGATCTACAACTGCGTTGGAGTCGGCGTTTGGAAAAAGAATCTGCTTATCAGCTTCCCGACTCCAGCCTAAGTGCTTACCAAGGTTCAGCGGATAAATTTAGAATCAGAATTCGCTACGCCACTGGAACAGGATTTGATTGTGGAATGACTTTGGAAAAAGACGAAGGCGAAAAATGGCTTTCCGGTGAAATGATACCACTGACCGATTTTCAGTCTGTTTACTTCAAGTACCATTGGGGCCGGACGAGAAGACACCAATTGATCTTAGGCGATTATGCGATGACTCTAGGACAGGGATTGTTGGTAGACAATGCTAGTTTAATTGGAACTGCAACGGGCTTTCGGGTTTTATTCAAATCCAATAACAGCTTATCCACGTATCGCTCGGTTGCTGAAAATAAGATGCTGCGAGGAATTGCATATCAATTTCAAAAAAGTCCTGCCGTTCGATATTTAATTTATGCATCCCTTAACCCAATTGATGCCCGGTTGATGAACGAAATAGATTCAGGAGAAAGTCATATGCCATACATCACCCGATACCTTGAATCAGGATTGCATCGCACATTAACGGATATCAGGGACAAAAAGAACGTGATGGTAAAGCATTTAGGAATCGCCATGATCCGTTTCATCAAAGATTTGGAATGGGGTGTGCATTGGCAGATGGAGCACACTGATAAACCAAAAGATCATGGCGAGGAGTCAGCATTCAGGTATATCCCTTTTTCAAAATTTATAAACTTTGCTTCAGTGTTTTATCGATTTAAAATAGAAAACTGCTACTTGAATGGAGAGTTTGCAACAGACCATCAAGGCAACTATTCAGTACACCAGTCTGTGATTGCCAGTATTGGTAAACATTCAGACTTAGCCATCGAACATTACCGATACGGAAGAGGATTTTACGCAAGACTCAGTCAAACCAATACTTCTTCAGGAAAAAGCATTAATGATGCAGGATACAGCCTCCTGGTATCTCATCAATTTACAAACAGTATTAAATCAATGTTCATTGCCGCTTTTCATGAAGAGCTATGGAATTTTAAAGGAGAGAACAAAAACCGTTCTTATTCATTCCGATGGACTGTACAAAAGCAACGTCGTAAAGAATGGCGAATCCTTGCAAGCTATCATTTTGGTCAACCCAATTCGAATACGATTTTGGCAGACAGTACACAAAATCTGGGCACTGATGCCACTGCTCAGCAAGCAGCAGAAGTCTTCATTGAACGCAATTTGACGGAATCTTGGATATGGCGTAACCGGATCCATTGGAAAAATAACTTGGACCTTTCAGGGCAATCTAATGGAATACTCATTGCACAGGATTTTTTGTACAAGCCCATGGTTTCAAGGTTTCGGTGGAACTTCCGAATAGCGTATTTTAATTCAAACACTCCGGCAATGAGATTCAATATTTATGAAAATGATGTAATGCATAGCTTTGGATTTCACACCTATACCGGTAAAGGATTCAGATATTATTTGAACATCAACACCAAGGCAATTGCTCATTACACCATCGACTGCAGGATAGCTTGCACCAGTCCATTTGAACTAGGCGATGATGAAAACAAGGGTAATCCAATGTCTTCATCCAGCTGGGAAATAAAATTTCAGTTGAGTTATTCATGGGAGAAATGATCATCGCTTGGAATAATAAACGGTGATGATTTCCATAAAAATAAAATGTGCTTTTTCAAAAAAATATTAAAAAAAATTTGCATATTTAAAAAATGTCATACCTTTGGTAAGATTTTTGTTAAGTATTTTCATTTTTAATGAATCATTATTAATTTTTTTTTATTCGTTAACGTTAAAAAACTAATCATGGCAAAAGCACGTTCAACTGCTAAGAAAACTACCAAAAAGGCAACTGCCAAAAAAGCAGCTCCTAAAAAGGCAGCCGCTAAAAAAGCAGCTCCTAAAAAAGCAACCGCTAAAAAAGCAGCTCCTAAAAA
>CAZMSE010000027.1:0-44796 GCA_964568865.1 uncultured Saprospiraceae bacterium | reverse complement strand
AAGGAAGCCTTAAAAAAATTGGCCTGAACGCCCATTCAGCATACCTTTTACCCCAAAATATCGTTATATCGGGACGGTTTCTTATTATGACAGCTCACAATGGTTTTATGAATCTTTACCACGCACTTTATTTTAGTTTTGTTTTGGTTTTGTTTGCCTCTTCCCCAGCGAAAGCCACAGGTGGTCGATACATACCCAATTGGTACGAAACCGGACAGTTTGTTTCTCAGGACACTGTTCCCCTTAAAGACCGGCCAGGCAATTTTGTAGAATCGAAAGACAAGAATCCGTTTGATTTGAAGGATCCCAAGTCCATCGAACAGAATATTATCTACAATCCGGAAACCAATAGCTTTGAAGTCAGTGAAAAAATAGGGGACAACGAATACAGGCCCGGAACCCACTTAAGTTTTGATGAATATATGAAATTTAAAGCCCGACAACAGGATCGGGACTATTATCGTGAACTGGCAGGCATTACCACTGAGAAAAAAGCATTTGGAGAATTGATTGATCCTATTTCGAAAATTGATATAAAGCGAAATCTGGCAGATAAGCTATTCGGAGGATTTGGAATTGATATTGACCCACAAGGATCCATCGGTTTCTTTGTAGGTGGTTATTACAATTTCACTGACAACCCTCAATTGCAGGATTATCAAAAAAGACAATGGGGACCAGATTTTGACACCGATATACGGATGGATTTGCAAGGCAGCATTGGCGATAAACTGAAATTGAATGCCAATTACGACACTAAAGCCGCTTTTGATTTTGAGAACAAATTAAAGCTGGCCTATGATTCTGAGAAATTTTCAGAAGATGACATTATCAAAAAAATTGAAGCTGGTAATGTTAGCCTTCCGTTAAGGACTAAGCTCATTCAGGGTAGCCAAAACTTATTTGGTTTTAAAACCGATTGGCAATTCGGACATCTGCGATTGACCGGATTGATCAGTCAACAAAAATCCAAGCAAGAAAACATCCAAATAAAAGGTGGAGGCGTTGTGCAAGAATATGAAATCCGGCCAGATGGATACGATGAAAACCGCCATTTCTTCCTCAGCTCTTACAATCGCAATAACTACGAAATCGCACTTGAAAAATTGCCTGAAATCAACAGTCAGTTTAAAATCAAAGACATCGAAGTTTGGATCACTGAAGATGCACAGAATAGCCGCGAAACAGAATTACGTGACATTGTTGCTTTAGCTGATTTAGGAACTTCAGATCCTGCACAATTTGATATGGGTGAAATGGAAGCCAATCGATTTCTTCCTGGACGTGCAGTATCCAGAGATAAAGGTGGTGCTGAAGTGCCATCCAATACTTCCAATACTTTATTGGACCAGGTGCTGGCTAATCCAGAAGCACGTGACCTGAATAAAGTGGTAAGAATCTTATCGGACCCAAATGGTTTAAACCTTAAACAAGGAAGGGATTTTGAAAAAGTTAGGGCCAGGAGACTGAATTCCAATGAATATTCATATCACGCCGACCTCGGTTTTATTTCATTAAGACTCCGGCCAAGACCCAATCAGGTACTTGCAGTGGCCTATCATTACCTGCAAAACGGAAGAGACATTGATCCAAGATCCGGAGCCGTTTATAAGGTCGGGGAGTTTTCCACTGAAGTTAAATCCGATTCACTGAGTTATAAAGTGATTTTCGTAAAAATGCTCAAATCCTCTGCTCAGCGAACCGATTTGCCTTCTTATCGACAAATGATGAAAAACGTTTATCCTTCAGGTGGATTTAATCTGAACCCGGAGGATTTTACCATGGATATTTACTACGAAGACCGTGATGGAAAACCTAAGCGGTATATTGAAGAGATCGAAGGATTTCCACTGCTCAATTTATTCAGACTGGATTTTCTCAATAAGACCAACGATCCACAACCCGACGGAGTATTTGATTTTGTGCAGGGTCAAACGGTAATTCCTGCCAGTGGTGCAGTAATTTTTCCGGTATTGGAACCCTTTGGATCTTCTCTCTATAAATTAATACTTCCTATTGTTGGGTATGATACCATGAGGGCTCGCATCATTTACGATAAATACAAATACACCGCACTTTATGATACTTCGATTACTTCTGCACGACGTGAACTAAAGTCCAATCAATTTGTCATACGCGGTTCATACAAATCCGGTAAGAGTAACGAAATCCCATTAAATACTTTTAATTTGGATCCTAATGCACGCGTAGTGGTCAGTGCAGGCTCACGAACGTTAGTTGAAGGATCCGATTACATTGTTGACAGAAATCTGGGTAAAGTGACCATATTAAATGAATCCTTGTTACAATCCGGAGTACCCATTAATGTAGATTTTGAAGACAATGCATTATTCAGTTTTCAAACGAAAACCATGATTGGTCTTCGTGCGGAATATTCAAAACGAAAGGATTGGTCTGTTGGTGCTACTTATATGCATTTATTTGAAAAACCCTTTACAGAAAAAGTAAATATCGGCGAAGATCCCATCAACAACCGAATCGTTGGATTGGATTTTAATATCGCAAAGAAGGCACCCTGGATGACACGATGGCTGGATAAGTTACCCTTGTATTCCACTAAAGAAAACAGTTCATGGAAAGTGGAAGCAGAAGGTGCTGCATTATTACCAGGGCATTCAGGAACCATCAACCAAAGTGGCAGCGAGGGAGGCGTTGTTTACATCGATGATTTTGAAGGTGCTTCTTCAGGAATTGGTTTAGGATTCAATGTTTCACAATGGGTATTGGCCAGTGCTCCACAGGGCATCAATGATGCGCCTTTTCAAGGTTCCGGAATTTATGACAATGTCATCAGTAACGCTAATCGAGCTCTGATATCATGGTATCGCATCGATGATTTCGCAAGAATTAACACCCTCAATCCACAGAATCATTATACCCGGCTGGTAGATGAAATTGAAATTTTCCCTAACAAACAACGACCCATTGGTTTTAGTACTGAACTGACTTTTGATATGACCTATTATCCAAAGGAAAAGGGTCCTTACAACTTTGACCAGCAGAATGGTTTAATAGCCGTGGATCCGGTCAGCGGAAGTGAAGCGAGGACTGCTGGTATTGACCGTGACAATAAGCTCAACAATCCGGAGTCCCGATGGGCAGGTTTGATGACTCGTTTGAATACCAATGACTTTGAAGCCAACAACGTGGAGTATATCGATTTTTGGTTACTCAATCCTTTTTTAACAAAAGCTGATCCTTCCGATCCTATCACCAACAGTGGGAAAATATATATCCAGTTAGGAAATTTTTCAGAAGACATTTTTAAAGATGGGAAACAACAATTTGAACATGGATTGCCAACACCCAATTTAAATTTACTCACCGATCCATCAGTTTACGGAAAGATAAGCCGTTTTCCACCGATTGTCAGCAGTTTTGATATCAACAATCGTGAACGCCAGGACCTGGGATTTGACGGATTGAATTCAGCCAATACCAATTTTGACCGAGATGAAAGTACATTTTATTCCAATTACATCGCCACACAGCAAAACTTCTTAAATCCTCAGGCATTTGCACAAGTTGCAACTGATCCGGCTAATGATGATTACGTTTCTTATCGAAGCAATTCGTTTCCTGCAAACATCCCGGTGACCGACAAATACAAACGATACAACATGCCGGAAGGAAATGCACAGATTAAAACCGGCAACATACAATCAACGGCATATACCGGGTATCCTGATCAGGAAGATCTGAACTATGATAAATCGCTGAACGAGATTGAAGCATATTACAACTACGAAATTCCCATTCGAAGAACAGCTGATAACAAAATTGACTTTGATCCTGCATCGTTAGACAATTTCATTACAGATACAGTGATCGTTAAAGTACCCGGACTCGCAGAAGATGAAGTTTGGTATCGCTTTAGAATTCCCGTCAGGTCCCATACGAATAAAGTAGGTGAAATCCAGGATTTCCGTTCCATTCAAAGCATGCGGATGTTGTTTTCCGGTTTTGATCAAACGGTATCCTTCCGGTTTATTAAATTTCAGTTGGGTCGCAATTCCTGGAGAAAATATGAGGAGGTTTGTGATGCGCAGGATGCCGGCAACAAGACTTTAATCCTGGACAAAGTGGACATTGAAGAAAATGCTGGTAAAACACCCTTTAACTATAAAACTCCTCCTGGTATTCAACGCGAACGTTTTTACAGTTCGCAGTTTGCAGACATTCCTCAGAATGAATCTTCCATATTGCTTAAAAAGGAAGATTTAAAACCCGGATGTTCGCAATCGGTCTATAAAATAATAGATTTGGACATCCGCAAATACAAACGAATCAAAATGTTTGTCCATGGTGAATCACTTAAATCAAAAGACAACAAAGGAATTTGCGTATTCATGAGATTGGGTAAAGATTTTACAGACAACTATTATGAGTATGAAATTCCTCTTCAGTTTTCGGATGAACAATTTTTTGATCAAAGAGATTCAATTTGGTTAAAACGCAATGAGTTTGATTTTCCACTTCAGTTGTTGCTCGACCTTAAAAATGAACGCAACCGTTTGGATCCAAACTTTGGAGCATTTTCCAAACCAGATCCCGATAAGCAAAACAATCTGGTAAAGGTTGTTGGAAATCCCACCATTGGTTTAGTTCGCGGAGTATTGATTGGATTTAGAAATAAAAGCGGGGAAGTCGTAGAAGATCTTGAAGTTTGGTTTAATGAGTTGCGCTTGTCGGGTTTGGAAGAAAAAGGTGGATTTGCAGCCACCATGCGCGCAGAAATGCAATTGGCCGATTTAGGTAACATCAGTGTTGCTGGCAATTATGCGTCGATCGGCTGGGGAGGCATTGATCAAAAACTCGATCAACGTGCCAATTTTGAGACTGTGCAATTGGATGCCGGATTGAATTTAAACATCGATAAGTTCTTACCTCCAAGCCTGGGAATACGCATACCCATGTCCATGCAATATTCTAATACCACGCTGACACCACAATATGATCCCAATGATACAGACATACTTTTAAAGGATAAAATTGAGTCGGCGGCTTCCAGTTCGCAAAAAGATTCGATACGGGATCGTGCGATCGACTATTCAGAAATAAAAAGTATTGCATTCAATAATGTGCGAAAAGAACGAAAGGGAAGTGGAAAACCCATGCCATGGGACATTTCCAATTTTTCTTTGAGTTACTCACATTCTGTTGCTAATAAATCAAATCCGATTGTCGCTAAAGATGAATTAAAAAACCAACAGGGAGGGATTGACTACAATTATTCACTCACCCCTAAGTACATAGAACCTTTCAAAAAAATTGTTACCAGTCCGTTGTTAAAATTTATAGGAGATATTAATTTTAATCCAATTCCTAATTCCTTTTCCGTACGCAACAATCTGAATCGCAAAGCAGCCACTAGAACGTACAGGTTTGCCGCACCCCGATACAGTACATGGGAAGACCGTAAGTTCAGTTGGACCCGGGATTATACCTTAAATTGGGATTTGACCCGATCTATAAAGTTTAACTTCAGTGCAAAAACAGATGCAGCGGTGGATGAATTAACCTTCAATCCATTGACTCAGCGTGTTGAAGATCCCTATGGAAATGTTCGCAATGCCTCTGAACGTGGTACTTATGTACGCGATAACTTAAAAAGTTTTGGGCGGAACAAAGATTACCGTCACAACTTTACTCTTTCATACCAGTTACCTACAAAATTATTTCCATTGCTGGACTTTGTAACGGTCAGAACCCAATACACAGCAAGTTATAATTGGTCAGCGGGTTCATTGAAGTCCATTGACTCGCTGGGTTCAACCATCAACAATACCCAATCGATCAGCGTGACAGGAGAATTGAATTTTTCTACTTTGTTTGGAAAATCAGCATTCCTCAAAAAATACAGTGGTGAAGGTGCGTCATCAAATCGCTTTAAACCCTCTACTAGAAATCAGGGCGAAAAAGAGAAGGACGAAAAATCCAAGAACAAGAAAAATGCAAAAACTAACCAGGTCAATCCATGGATCAAGGCAGCCCTGACACCCATCACGATGTTTAAGCGGATGCAAGCCACGTATTCCGAAAACAAAGGGACCACAATACCAGGATTTATGGAGAATCCAGAGTTGTTGGGTATGAGTTCCGGATTTGCTGCTCCAGGTTTTAGTTTTATTTCTGGAGGACAACCTGATTTTTCAAAAGACGGGTGGTTGGATGATGCAGCTCGCAAAGGTTGGATTTCTGACAACTGTTATTTTAATAAGGAAATGTTGCAAAAAAACTCCAACACTTTAAGTTTTAAGTTAAAGCTTGAACCCCTTAAAGATTTTAGTATTGATGTGAATGTCGATCGAAGTTATACGCGAGATCACTCAGAAACCTTTAAGTACGATTCAGTCTTTGGCACCAACACACTGGACTTTCAACATTTCACCCCATTTGAAAATGGTCAGCTAAGTCTATCGTTCATCTCATTGCAAACGATTTTTGAGAATGACATTGATGCCGTATTCAAACGGTTTAGCGATGCAAGACCCATCATCTCTTCGAGAGTTGCCGACCGTTATGGTATCAAGAACCTGAGTCCTATCAATCCAGATTACCGGGATGGATTTCAAGGCGATCACATTGATGTTGTTACACCCGCGTTTTTTGCTGCATATACGGATGGTGACCCTAATAAAGTGGACTTGGATTTATTTGAATCCCTACCCCTTCCCAATTGGCAAGTGAGTTATAACGGATTAAGCAAGTTGAACGGGTTGAAAAATATTTTCGATGATTTAAGCATCCGCCATGGATACAAAAACACCTTAACCATCAACAGTTTTAGAAGCAATCTGGACTACCGAAACGATGTCAATGAACTTCCACTTGCCAGAAGAGGAAATGACGACCGGGCTTCCTACCATGCTCGGTATGAAGTTCCGGAAATGGTGATCAACGAAACATTTGCTCCCCTCATTGGGATCAATGTAAAAACAAAAGCGGGAATGGAACTTGGTCTGGATTACAATAAAAACAGAAATCTGAATTTACGCAATGGAATTGATGGCCAGTTGCTGGAAACCAAAGCAACTAATTACACCATCAAAATGGGATATGTCATCAAAGATGTCTTTCTTGCCTGGTTGCCTGGTATGAAAGCATTAAATAAAGATGTGAAAATTACAAAGAAGAAAAAATCCAAATCCAAAAAGAAGAATGCTGAGAATCCGGAAGAAGAAGCCAATGCAAGTAACCCTAAAGGAAATGACCTTGAAATCAGTTTCGATTTTGGAATTAATGACAACATTACCAAAATTCACCGATTGGATGCAAATGTAAATGCACAGGCTACCAGTGGTTCAAAACAAATTAGTTTTACTCCGGCGATCAAGTACAACATGAGTAAAAATCTGAATATCCGATTCTTTGTTGATTACCGAAAAACCATTCCGTATGTGCAAAGTCAATACAAAGACGTTCGCATCAATGGAGGTTTAAATGTAACCTACACCTTAAATTAAACCAATATCTTTGTGGACAGTCTAACTTCCATGAAGAAGGGTTATTCTTATTTTCTCATTATTTTTTCAATTTTTCTTAGGGCGGTTGAACTCCCTGGTCAGAATATTTTAAAACCTAGCATTGGAGTTTTTCAGGAGCCACACCCAACAGACAGCATTTGCCCCATTTCAAACTATTTAGGTAGTTTCGATAATAGCGGCTATCATCTACTGGATACGGTAAATGATTTTACCTTGTACACACAGGATCATAAAACCTATACCTTATCAGATGTTCTGGCAGATGGGAAACCTGTGTTGCTGATATCCTCCAGTTTCACTTGCCCAGTCTTTAGAGGAAAAATTGATGAGATCAATGCGTTGCAAGATTTATATGGAGACCGGGTCAACATATTTGTTGTATACACGGTTGAAGCACACCCGAGTCAGGACATCAGTCCATATTTTGGACGAGTGAATACCGGGCAGCCCAACATCAATGAAGGAATATTGTACAGACAACCCGTTACTTACGGAGAACGAATTGAAATCGTCAGGGATTTATTAAAGGATTATCCCCTTAAGGTCCCTGTATTGATTGACGGACCCTGTAATGCCTGGTGGACACATTTTGGGCCAGCCCCCAATAATGCAAGCTTTATGGATGCCAGCGGAATTATTCAAATCAAACATGCCTGGTTTGACCGGGATCCCGATGATATTTTCTGTGATCTTCACGAATGGTTTGACCCGTTAAATCCATGTGATAGTATCATCAATGGGAAGTCTTCATTCCGTTTTGCCTGGACTTCTGATAGCACACTCTCTACGATCACCAACGGTACATCTTACGCTTCAGGAACCTTAGAGAACGTTGGATCTGCCTCCATGAAAATTGAAGTTAAAAGATTGTTGAATGATTTACCTACGGGGTGGTCCTCCAGTATGTGTTTGGATGTATGTTATCCTTCAGCTGTGGACAGTACGCAAATCACTTTAGGTCCTGGTGAAAAATTGGATTTGATACTTGATGTTTTTACAGGAATGGAACCTGACACGGCAAGGATCCGAATAGGTATGCGCAATCTTGAAGACAACAACAATAGGGCGATAATGCGACTTATGGTTGTTGCTTCAAATCCCACAGCAATCTCTGAAAAAGAATTATCGGACATCATGGTGTTTCCCAACCCGGCAACTCATTTTATTCAGATTTTTTCAGAAAAAAAACATACTGCTGAGTTGTTAGATGACAAAGGAAGGGTATTGTACCGAAGCAGTTTGGATGGCATTCTTCAAATTAGAAGAGATATATTGCCATCAGGAGTTTATTACCTAAGATTTACAAATGATAAAGGTCAAACCCAGTTTCGTAAGATTCTGTTTTTATGATTTACCAAAGAAAACATTGCGCTGGCTATAAATACCACTGGGTTTATCAAGACATTTAGCGGATTTAACAAAGTTTTAATTAGCTAAACTTTTCGAGTTCCCTGTTGAATTTTCGAATAAATGAGCCTAAAATGTGACAAAGCTTCAAAAGTACCTAAGGTTTTAAGGCATTTTTAACTAATTTCCGGGGCATATCCGAGTCTCTTTGAAGAAGCACATATATGATATGCACTGCGAGTAACGTTTGCTGTTTTATATGCCTTGACATTTATTATTTTTGTAACCTAATTTATTAAAACAACATTTCAGATGAACATTAAGATCTTATTATTAAGCGTTGCCCTACTATCCACTCAGTGGTTAGGGGCCCAAACTTCAAAACCTGGAGCCTACAAAGCAACGCATGAAGGTTGGCTGGTAAGCCTGGATGAAGCCTATGCCCAATCAAAAAAAACCGGCAAACCCATTTTGGCTAACTTTACCGGAAGCGACTGGTGCGGTTGGTGTAAAAGGTTATCTGCCGCTGTATTCACTAAACCTGAGTTCCAATCTTGGGCAAAGAAAAATGTTATTCTATTGGAATTGGATTTTCCAAGATCATTCCAGGTTCCTGAAAACATCAGAACCCAGAATGCCAATATGCAGCAATCCTTTGGAGTTAGAGGATATCCCACCATTTGGGTATTTGATGCGGATAAAGACAAAAAAACCCAACAGTACAGCTTCAATGCGCTGGGAAAAACGGGATACACGCCAACGGTTAAGGAATTTACAGATGGTGTGGACCAAATGCTGACAAAGCGCAAAGGCTAAACCTTTCAAACTTCGTATTAGAGGCACGAGTTATTTACTCGGCCAATAAATAAATCATATCCAGTGGTTGTTGCTGTAAGGTTCAAATTGCAACAACCACTTTTTATTTAGACTGTTTTCAATAGAAAATTAATTGACTTTATGCATTTTACTTTTGGCCCCTTTCGATTTGGTGACCTCGAGGACTGTCTTCAATATAACTACCAATTAGAAGGAGATCCTTCAGAAATTTGTTTTACGCATCCTTCAGCCCTCGAAAATGCAAAAAGTGATAGTTTGGTTTGGATTGGTTCAATAAAATCTTCGGATGAAAAAGTTATCAATAATTTAATCGGAAATGTTGTAATTGCACATCACTCTTTGCCCAACCATGTTCATCCGTCTAAAGGGCAGGTGATTGTTCGGACTTCTCATCCAAAAGAAACATTCATTCAAATATTGAATAAATTATTTGTTGGAAAACCCAAAGCTGGAATTCATCCAACGGCCATCATTGATGAATCTGCCATCATTGGAGAAGGCGTAAGTATAGGCCCATATAGTATCATCGGGAAATGTACCATTGGTGACTTTACTCAGATACATAGTCATTGTGTAGTCCACGACCATTCGAATATCGGACCCCATGTTATAATTAAAAGCCACAGTACCATTGGCTCCGACGGATTTGGATACAGCAAAAACGCTGATGGACATTACATAAAATTTCCACATTTAGGTGGAGTAATCATCCAAGAGTATGTAGAAATTGGTTCCAATACGTGCATAGACCGGGGCACGCTTGGAAATACCATGATAGGTGCTCATAGTAAAATAGATAATCTCGTTCATGTGGCGCATAATGTTCATCTGGGTAAGAATTGCATAGTCGTGGCCAATGTTCTGATTGGTGGTAGTACAATCATCGGTAATGATTGCTGGATAGCACCTTCCGTAACCATCAGGGATGGATTAAACATTGTATCAGGTGTAACGGTAGGCATGGCTGCTTTGGTGACTAAAAATCTGGACAAACCTGGAATCTATCTGGGAAATCCTGCCAAACTAAAAGATTAAAATTCTATAAATGACAAAGTCAAGATTAGAAGCCTTTAGCGATGGTGTGATGGCCATTATCATTACCATTATGGTCCTTGAATTAAAAGTACCTCACGGTGCAGAGTGGAGTGATTTATGCTCGCTATGGCCAACATTCACTTCTTATCTGATGAGTTTTGCTTACATTGGAATTTATTGGGGAAACCACCATCATCTTTTCCATGGGGTACATAAAATAAATTCGCACATCCTGTTGGCGAATTTGAATCTGCTGTTCTGGATGTCTCTAATTCCTTTTACAACAGCCTGGATGGGTGAGAACCACTTTGCGCAGAACACCATTGCTTTATATTGTATATCCCTGCTTCTTCCTGCCATTGCATATTACATTTTACAAAGCATAATTCTCCATTCACATTTGCATCCTGAAGAGTTTGAACGAGCGCACAAACTGCAAAATAGAAAAGGTCAGGTTTCGTTGGTTTGTTATTTATTGGCTATAGCCTTATCCTATGCTTGGCCCTTGGGAAGCGGAATACTGGTTGTAGGCGTTGCCATCATGTGGTTGATACCGGATAGAAATTTTGAACAACAATAATTTAAAATGGGCATTCGCCAAGATGATATAAATCCAGGGTCTCATTCTTAACTAAAAGTCAAACTGTATCCAGCATTATCTCAACTTGCAAAGTTGTGTTACCATATCAAAATTATTTTTCAATCTAAGGTATGACTTTAAATGCTGTTCACTTTTAGCCTTTTGCATTAGTCGCTACAAACTCAAAACGGTAAATCCATGATCATATCCTTTTATTGAATAACTTACCGGGGTTGAATTCCACAATTATCCAAACAATTCCAGGCGAATTTGTTCCCTTGGAATTTTTTGATTAATGAATAATTTCTCCAACGCTTCATCGATCATTTGTTGCCAACCACACAGCATAAAGATGGATTGTTCTTTTTTAAGAATTCCATGATCTAAATCATTCAGATATGCTTGGTGAACATAATGATTCATAAAGCGAATTTCCGAATGCATGGTTTGATGTGGTGCTTTTTCGCGAGAGAGACAGATCGTAGCCTTAAAATTTGGAATGTGACTAATCCAGGATTTCCATTCGCTCTGATACAATATATCCGATGAATTTCTACAACCAAAGATCAGATGGACACTCTCAAAGAATGCACTTTGGTGAATCATTTGTTGGAGCATTGCCCGAAAAGGAGCCATTCCGGTTCCGGTACAAATCATCACCAGTTGTGCGTGTTGATCCGATGGCATGAGGAAATTTCCTTCAGGCCCTTTGGCTTTTATGAGGTCACCCACTTGAATCTGATTGAAAAAGAATTCAGATGCAGGTCCTCCTGGTTTGTAGGAAATACAAAATTCAATGGGATTGTTGTTTTGAAAAGCATTGGCCAGACTATAACTTCTCCAACGATGTAATCTTTTCTCTCCAATGGGTAAGTCGCATACTAAAAACTGCCCGGCTTGGTAGGGCAATATTTTCCCTTCTTCTACAGTAAAGAGGAAGCGACGGGTGGTGGATGTTTCAACAATAACCTCTTCCAACCGTAAGTTATGCCAAATGACGGAAGACATGATTCAATAATATAACAGGAAATTTGAATAAAGGATCAAAGAATCAGTTCAGCATATGGGATCAGTTTATGGAAGCCCTTAGCGGCAAAATAAGCCTCTGTATCAGCTTTTGATTTAGAGCTGGTCAACAAGGCTAAATCGCCACCCCAAGCTCCCAATGACTTTATTTCGCCCCAATAATCATTAAAATATTTTTCCTTAACTCTTTGTTCCTGAAGATACTGGCCGATGAATTGCTCATGAATTTGAATCCATTGCTCGAAAGCCTCCAGGGATTTTATTTCGAGCAACTTTTCAGTTAATTCAGTCGCTTTTTGAATGGTTTCTTTGGTAGGTTTATTTTTCTTAGCAGAATCGACCGCCTGGCGGCTATCGCTCTTTTGGTTCAATACTAAAAAAAACAACTTATCATGGAATCCGGGTTTATAATCAATCTGTTCAATGTCAATCGACTCTTCACCCAACTTATAGAGTAACGGACCATTGGCCCCGGCACAAGCTACGTCGTAACCAGAACCTGATTCTACATCAAAATATAAATGATAGGGATTCACATCTGCCCACATGGCCATATTATAAATCAGGGTTGAACTCGATCCCAGTCCCCATTCCAAAGGAAATTCCAGATAATGGTCAACTTTATATTTTTTCCAATGGGAAAGGAATTCAGAATTGTTTTGACAACAAGCCTTTAATATTTTTCGCAGATACTTCCCATTTTGCGGATCAGTGGATTCAACAACATCAAAACCCAATAAGTCAATTTCTGCAGAGAACCATTTTTTACCATTGAGGTCAAAGGCATTCCATAAAATTTCCGATCCACTCAGCTCCTGAACCTTCATCTTTTGACCAAATTTTGCAGGCAATGCCAATGCTTTGGCACCAAAAAGAACCATGTATTCTGAACTCAACAGAACTTTGCCTCGAGCGTAATATTCGGCCTTGATAGCCCCGGGTTTAGGTAATTGGGGCGAATATAAGAAGAAAATTATATATAAATTAATTTTATATGTAGAATGTTATTTTCATCAATAATCTAGCCATTTTGGCTTTATTCTTCGCGATCCTTTTCCTTTCGTTTGTGTTTGATCACTTTAGCTTCAATGTTAAAAATGATTTCCTCAGCGATATTTTTTGACTGATCGCCTATGCGTTCAATTTTCCTGACAATACTTAAAATATGCAGAGACTCACGTCTTAGATCAGGATATTTGTCGAGACATTCGATTGTGCGGTAACTTGCTACATCATTGATTTTATCCAATGTCCTGTCCCGCTTATAGACGGTGCGGGCCTTTAAGGTGTTTTCCATGATGTAGGCTTCACGTAAGTTTTTCACCATCTCCACAGAGAGGGCTAGCATCCGATCTGCTTCAAGATGTTTAATAATTTCCAGATTGAACTGGGTATCTTGATCAGAAATGAACTCCGAAATTCCACATGCGATATCGCCAATCCTTTCCAAGTTGGTGTTGATTTTCAAAGTGGTCAATACAAATCGAAGATCGGAGGCCACCGGTTGCAATAAAGCGATAAAGTCTTCACAAACGCGGTCAATGCTCAGTTCGTATGCATTGATTCTACGCTCGGCAGCTTGAACTTCAAGGGCCAAATCTCGGTCCCCGCTTTCCAAAGCCTGTTGGGTTTTTTCTAATTGGCTGATGACCGCATCCCACATGGAGATAAGTTGATCTTTTAATGCCTGGATTTCATTTTCAACATGCAGCATATGTAGATACATTTAAACGGTTTAATTATCCAAATCGTCCGGTTATATAGTTTTCAGTTTGTTGTTTATTCGGATTTCTAAATATTTTTTTAGTTTCATCAAATTCAATCAATTCTCCCAGTAAAAAAAATCCTGTAAAATCGCTCACACGGCTTGCCTGTTGCATGTTGTGAGTGACGATAATAATGGTGAAATTGTTTTTTAATTCATAGATAAGTTCTTCAATTTTTCCAGTGGAAATTGGATCTAGGGCAGAAGCTGGTTCATCCATCAACAATATAGAGGGTTCAATGGCCATCGCTCTTGCAATGCATAAACGCTGTTGCTGTCCGCCGGAAAGCTCAAACGCAGATTTCTTCAGCTTATCTTTTACTTCTTCCCATAAAGCAGCCTGTTTTAAAGACTTCTCAACTTGGGTTTCGATAAAATTTTTATCATTGATACCATTGACGCGAAGGCCATAGGCAACATTTTCAAAAATGCTTTTAGGAAAAGGATTAGGTTTCTGGAATACCATACCTACATTTCTTCTCAGTTTATCAATTTCACTGATCGGAATTTTGTAAATATCCTTTCCATCAATCAATATGTCACCATTGATACGGATTCCGTCAATCAAGTCGTTCATCCGGTTAAACAATCGAAGATAAGTTGACTTACCGCAACCCGAAGGGCCAATCAATGCCGTTACGGTTTTTTCAGGAATGGTCATGCTGATTCCTTTCAAGGCATGAAATTCGCCGTAATGCAAGTGTACGTTTCTTGTTTCTACTTTGTGGGTCATTGCATTATTTCATTTTGACTTTCTTGCTGAAATGGTTGCGCAAATAATTGGCTGCAAGGTTAACCAACAATACAATAAAAATCAATATAACTGCCGTTCCATAAGCGATTGAACGGGATGCTTCAATATTGGTACCGCTGGTTGAAATAACATACAAGTGATAGGGCAACGCCATTGCCTGGTCCATAATGGAATCCGGGAGACGCGGAAGAAAATAGGCTGCAACGGTAAACAATATTGGAGCAGTCTCACCTGATACGCGACCAATGCTGAGAATTAATCCAGTGATAATGTTTGGAAAAGCGATGGGTAGCACCACCTTTCGAATGGTATAAAGTTTACTGGCACCTAGAGCATAACTCGCATGGCGGAAAGTATCTTCAACCGCCTTCAAACTTTCTTCTGTGGTACGTATAATTAACGGAAGTGCTAGCAATGCCAGAGTCAGAGAACCCGCTAATATCGAAGCGCCCAAATTCAATTGATTCACAAATAAAGCCATTCCAAACAGACCAAAAACAATTGAAGGTACCCCCGCCAGGTTATTGGTCATCATTTTAACAAACTCCTTCAAGGGTCCTGCCTTGGTATATTCGTTGACATAAATTCCTGCAAAGACTCCAACCGGAAAAGCAAAAACCATACTCAAAACAACAAGGTATATAGTGCCAACGATCGCTGGCAAAATACCTCCCTTGGTCATTCCTTCCTTCGGCATGGTGCTTAAGAAATCCCAGCTTATTACACCCAATCCCCTCTTCAATAAAAAGAAAAGAATCAAAAAAAGAATAAAAATGATTAATCCAGACAATGCCCGTGCTATCCAGAATGCAATGCTTTGCTGGAGGCGCTTTGACCGATCGACATTTTCAGGAAACTTAAGCATGCATCATTTGTTTATTTTCCTTTTTGAAATTCGTTCTACCAATAAATTAGTCCCCAGGGTAATGATAAATAAAATACATCCTAAAGCAAACAGCGCTTTAAAATGCAAACCACCGAAGGGTGCTTCTCCTAATTCAGCAGCTATGGTGGCTGGAATGGTGCGCACGGATTGAGTCAATGAAGTAGGGAGCAAAGCTGCATTCCCTGTTACCATCAGGACGGCCATGGTTTCGCCTATGGCTCTTCCAATGCCCAGAATAGCTGCTGCAGAAATTCCACTGCTTGCATAGGGTATAATGACTCGAAAGATGGTTTGCCAATGAGAGGCGCCTAATGCAAGGCTCGCTTCTTTAATGGCCACCGGGCAAGTCCGGATAGCATCTTCAGAAACCGTGATGATTGTTGGAAGCGCCATGATGGCCAAGAGAATACTTCCTGCCAAAGCCGTTTCGCCTACAGGTAAATTTAATGTTTGTTGTATAAAGGGTACGATGACTACCAAACCAAAAAAACCATAAACGACTGAAGGAATACCAGATAACAATTCAATCACCGGTTTTAGAATTCGGCGCAAACGATCATCCGCAATCTCTGCCAGGTAAACCGCAGCCGCCAATCCCAACGGAAGGGCTATCAAGATGGCAATAATGCTGACCAACAAGGTACCCAGTAAAAGAGGTAATGTACCCATGATAGCCGCTGGTTGTGCGGTTGGAAACCACTCCTTTCCCGATAAAAAATACCACAAATGAATGGGTCTGACTTTGACTGTTTTAATGACAGGGGTTAGCCCTAGTTGTTTTTCAGAAAAATAAGCAATTGTACCGGGCACGGTATCCATGTAATGATTTACGCAGGCACTTAAGTATTCAAGGTTTGCTCCTAGCTGTTCAGAGGTAAATAATTCATCTAATTCATCGGCGGAAATCAAATTCACCGGTTGATCAAAAGACCCTAGCTCTTTCCAGTTAGAAATTTTCTTATCAAACAAATTTTTTACCTGTAAGTCCGTCAATTCAACAACCGTGTTATCCCGATGAACAAAAAGTGCAGTGTGGTCTTCCAGTGGCGAGGAATTAATGAAACTCACACCTTCTCTGAAGAGGAAGAATACTATCATTAAAACAACAGCTGCGGATAGAAATCCGCAGCCTTTTATCAATGCTTCTACTAATTTTTCTAAAAAATACTTCAACTCACCAAAAATTATTGCAAAGGTATGTATCCAATTTCTTCAACCAATTTCTGCCCCTCTGCTGATAAAACAAAATCGATATACGCTTTCAGCTTCTCACTATTTTTCGCGTCATAAATATAGTACAGTGGTCTGGAAATTGGATAGCTTTTATTTTTTGCTGTCTCCATACTCGGTAGCACAAAGGTAGTGCCCTGATCATAGGAAACTTCCAAAGGTTTGACTTCGTTATTTACATAAGCAAGTCCGATGTAACCAATGGCTCCTTTCGTTTGTCCAAGGGACTGAACGATTGCGCCGGTCGCTGGCATATTAAGCACTGTCGTCGCATAGTTCTTTTTATCCATAACATGTTCTTTAAAAAATTCATAGGTTCCTGAACTGTTTTCTCTCGAGTACACCACTATGGCTAAATCTTCACCGCCAACATCCTTCCAGTTGGTGATGGTTCCAGTAAATATTCCTTCAATTTGTTCACGAGTTAATTTGGTAATGGGATTTTGAGGATTCACGACCACAGCCAAAGCATCAACTGCAAGCGTTTTTATTTCGAGATTGATTTGTTTTTCCTGAAATTTCAATTTTTCATCTGATTTCAGATCCCTTGAAGCCATCGCAATGTCCGTGTTTCCATCCAACAATGCCGTAATTCCTGTACCACTACCCCCACCAACCACTGCAATGGAAACGTCAGGATTATTTTTCATAAAGGCCTCAGCCGTTTTTTGTCCAACGGGCAATACCGTATCACTGCCTTTTAACGTAATTGATTTTGCATTTTCCTGTTTACCTCCACCACAAGCTGTCCAGAGTAAAGAGGCAGCAAACAACACCCAAAGAGATTTCATTTTATTCATTTTTTTAAAATTTAAATTGTGTACGAATGGTTAAGACATTGTCTTTGATATCTTCATGATAACCTGATAATTGGTTCGTGGTTTCATTTTTAATCATGTCATAATACAACATGAAATACATATTCTTATAGTAATAATTTAAGCCTAAGCCTAACGTATTGAATTGAACATCGGTAGCAGTCGTTCCGGAATTAGCAGCGCCCAATTCATTTTCTTTAATATCAGTATTGGGATCATACCAATCATATTTAACTACCAACATCCAATTTGATGAACCCAGTTTTTGTAAAAAATATCCGCAAAAAGCATTGAAGTTTCTGAGATAAGAATCACCAGCCGGCAGGGTGCTGCTCTTTGGGCTATCACTGCTGGAAGATGTACCTGGTTGGGTTCCTTGAATCCATTCTGCCCTAAAGGTGGTCTGGCCTAAAGGATTTTTAAAACTTAACTGGACATCGGCACCCAAATATTGACGCTTAAGTTTACTGCCTTTGGAAAAAACCAAAGAATCTGCCAACACGAAAACGGGTAAATCAGAAGTAACTTCATATCGCTTAGAATTACCCTGGTAAACTCCTCCCTCATAGTAAGAAACGCCTCCGCTGATGTGAAACTCTTGTATATTTTTCTGAAATGAAATTCTCGCAACCCAGTCTTTAAAACTGTCAAAATCAGCAGCAGTTGCAGTGCCATTGTACGCTCCCAGTTCAAATTGGAGAGGTTTGATTCCGCTATAACTCAACTTCATCCCTAAATCGGCTTCAGCAGGCAGCATGGTGGTTGAAAACCGTGCCCGCTCCGGACCTTCATGGTTGGCTGTTGAATAAGATTGTTCAAACCCAAATGGCCGGGGAAATAAACCCGCTGTGTATTTTAAATGCAACGGAGCATAAGTATAACTTCCGTAAATATCATGTAGTGAAATTCCCCGCTCGGTGTTTTCTGTCACCAACACCCATTCAAATGGTTTGGCGTCATAGGCAACTTTCAATCTCGCTCTACGCATACTAAAACGATTGTCTACCTGTGCACCAAAGTCCCCACCAGGATATTTAATTCCTTTTTCCTGAGCTCTTTGATATTGGGCCTGCAGGTATCCGCTCACTTTAATCTTCTTGAGTATTTTAAGTTCATCAACAAGTTTCACTAGGGTGCTGTCTGTAGTATTGGTCTCCTGAGCAGCTAGTGAAAGGGTCCATAAGGACATGGCAATGGCTAGTGAATAGTATTTCATTTCAACAATTTTTACTTTTTTACGAAGCAAAAGTAGATGCCAATACCGGGATGAAGGTTAAAGCCAATATTAAGAAATGATTAATTCGGAATCTTGACTCACTCCTGTGTTAATGGGATTTCATCGACCAATATTTTCAACATCCTATATGAAAGGTCGTAAATACCAATGTCATGATAGTGCGTCAGCCTCTGGCTTTTCATTATTTACATTCTGAATGGATGAGAATAAGTTTTTATTTTCACGATTGAAATTCTTAAGCATTTAATAATAACATTAATACATCAGATGAAACGCAGGGAATTTATTGCACATTCAGGCATACTAGGTGGTCTTGGAGTTACTCTTCCAGGATTATTGAATCAAAAACCCAGAAAAAAAGTAAAATCAGTTATCGTTTTGGGAGCAGGTTTTGCCGGTCTGGCAGCCGCAAAATATCTAAAAAACAAGGGCATCTCGGTGATGGTTCTTGAATCCCGTAACCGAACCGGGGGAAGAGTATTTTCGCATCATCCGGAAAAAGCCAATCAACTGGTGATTGAATTAGGAGCGGAATGGGTCGGCAATTCTCATGAACGCGTTATTCAACTTTGTAGCGAGTTTGGCTTGGAACTGTTGAACAACCAATTTGAAAGCCATCTTAGCCTTCAAGGTCAATACCAAAAAGCCGGTGAATGGGACTTTAGCAAGGAATTCAATGAATTTTGGAAAAACAAGACCAACCTTTGGAATAAAATGACTGCTGCCCAACGAAAGAAATTGGACAAAATGGATTGGTGGAGATACCTGGCCAATAAATCATTCGATGACCGGGATATGTTGCTCAGGGATCTATTAGACAGCACTGACTTTGGTGAAAGTATACGACATACCAGTGCATATGCCGCTTTTGCAGAATATGCGGAAAGCAGCGAAAAAAATGAAATGGATTTAAAAATTGTTGGAGGAAATTCAAAGTTATCTGAAAAACTTTCTGAAGCGGTTGGTGGGGATAATATCAAACTTCAGCATCATGTGGTCCGTGTAGACCAAACCAAGGCTTCCTCAGTAAAAGTCGAATGTAGCAATGGGTCACAGTATACTGCAGATGCCGTGATATGCACATTACCCACATGGTCTATGTTAAAAATTCAATGGACTCCCGGACTTCCACAAAGTAATATTGATGCGATCCACGCTTTACAATATGCCCGCATCGGAAAATTCCCCATGGTTTTTTCAGAACGCTTCTGGAAAATGGAAGATTTTGATATGGTTACTGATACACCTGCTCATTACTTTTATCATGCTACAAAAAGTCAACAAAAAAATGAGGGTGTTTTGATTTGTTATGCGGTTGGAGAAAAAGCAGATGTTTTGAACTCCGTCAATGAAAGCCAAAGAGAAGCCATCATCCTGGATGCGTTAAAACCTGCTTTTGGAAATGTGCGAAATCATTTATTGCAAAGCTTAAAATATTATTGGGGGGTTGACACATATTCCAAAGGGGCTTATGCATTTTATGGAAAATCACAATGGTTTGGTATTATGCCTCAACTTAAAATACCCTTTCAAAGAGTACATTTTGCCGGAGAGCATTTGGCCGACTGGCAAGGATTTATGGAGGGCGCGATTGTCAGTGGTGAGGAAGCTGGGGAAAATGTGTTTCGCTCATAACCATTCATCATGCGAAACAATGAATCTTTGGATTCAAATTCTGAACGATTTTAGTTAAGGACACGCTTTTTGTTAAAAACCACATTCGACACAAAGATAATTTAATGAGTTGCGGATAAATTCCGTATCCAATTTACTGACATGTTCACATTCACTATAAACTAACAAATGTTAGTTAAAATTCGTAATTGACTGAGGAGAGTGATATAACTTAAAGTCCTATCCTCTATAAACGACTCAGGGCCTTTGACTACAAACTTTTATAATCTACCTTGACTTTTATGTCAACATCATTGGAAACCGTATTTTTCACGACGGTTGGAATTTCTATATTATAATCGCTGCACTTGACCCGAAAGTTACAGGATGCGTGGATGCCTTTTGCGTCCACCATAAATTCCACAGGAGCGGTGATGGTTTGGGTTACACCATGCATGGTGAGCTCTCCGCGTACATGAGTCTTGTAGGTACCGGGGTCCGTTAGTTTCAGGGAGCTGAAGTTGTCCAAACTTCCTTTGAAATTTGCTTTGGGATATTTTGTGGATTCGAGATAGTTTTCATTAAAATGTTCTTGCATCAATGCTTTTTCAAAAACAAAGGAATTTGTCAAAACCGCAAATTCAATTTTACCACTTGACATTTCCAATACGGTTGTTGCCGTTGAGCTGACCCCTTCAATCTTCTCAACTTTTGAAGGAGAATTTATCCGGATGATCGCATTCCTTGAAAAATACTTTTGTGCATTCCCCACCCAAGGATAAATCATCAAAATCACAATAAACATTCGTAGCATCATATCATTTTTACTTTATTATCAACGTGCAATATTCATGATTTACTTCCAAAAACGACTTAAGAATCACTTAATTTTTTCTTAAATTAAACCGCATATAGCAAATCCATTGCTAAAAACTTTCAAGCACCGCTGCTATGCCTTGTCCGCCTCCTACACAAGCCGTTACCAAACCATATCGTTGTTTGCGCCTCTTGAGTTCAAGCAACAAGGTCATGGCCAAACGTGCTCCACTACATCCTAATGGATGACCTAAGGCAATTGCACCGCCGTGGACATTCACCAATTCCGGATCCAGGTCGCTGATCCGTATTACCGCAAGTGCCTGCGCAGCAAAGGCTTCATTGAGTTCGATCAGTTGGATGTCGTGGATCCGGAGACCAGCCTGGTGCAAAGCACCCGGGATCGCTGCACATGGGCCCAGTCCCATATACAATGGATCCACTCCGGCGACGTAGCTGGAAACCATGCGTCCCAAGGGATGAAGATTTAATTCTTTCAACAGTTTTTCACTCACCAACACGTGAAATGCAGCACCATCCGTGGTTTGACTTGAATTGCCTGCGGTTACCGTTCCATTTTTTTCAAATACAGGCTTTAAAGCGGCTAATGCATCCAAACTGGTATTCTCACGTATACCGTCATCCGTATCCACCCATTGAACGCGCTGTTGAGGACCATCCTCAGTTGCATATTGTTCGGTAACTTCAACAGCCTGTATTTCTTCTTTGAATATCCCCATCTGGCGAGCACGAGCAGCCTTTGCATGCGATTGAAATGCAAACAGATCCTGCTGTTCCCGGTTTACATGATGCTTTTTGGCAACCGCTTCTGCCGTAAGTCCCATACCTACCAGATAGTCAGCATGTTCAATAACCAACTGATAACTTGGCGACAGTTTATACCCTTCCAACGGTACCATACTCATGCTTTCGACTCCTCCCGCCACTATACAGTTTGCCATTCCGGTTCTGATTTTTGCCGTCGCAATGGCCAGGCTTTCCAAACCCGATGCACAATATCGATTGATCGTCATCCCGGGGACCTCTTTTCCAAAGGCTCTCAAAGAAATTTGTCTTCCAATCTGCAGGCCTTGCTCCCCTTCCGGATTGGCGCAACCGACGATTACGTCATCCACCTGGGATGCCTCCAGGGAAGGAATTTTTTGCTGTAAGCCCTGCAACAATACAGTCGCTAAGTCATCCGTCCTGGTAAATCGAAATCCCCCACGTTTAGCTTTGGTAAAGGCCGAACGGGTAAAAGCAACAATATAAGCTTCAGAGGCAACCGGCATTTTACAAAGCTTTCAATTCAAATATTCCTTGAGCTCTCCTTCAAAATATTGTAATGCATTTTGAACTGGCAAGGGAATTCCTCCTCCTAAAGCACATAGCGAACCTCTTTTCATCGTATCCAACAAATCGAGTAACAATTCTCGGTCAATTTTATAGCCCGAGTCCGATTGGGCTTTTTGCAACATTTCTTTTCCCCGAGTTGAACCAATCCGGCAGGGAAAGCATTTACCGCAACTTTCATGAGCAGTAAATTCAAAAAGATGCTCCAAATATTTGACCATTGGGAAATTGTCGGGAACAGAAACGATGGATGCGTGACCCAGCATGAATCCAGCATTGGCAAAACTTTCAAAGTCCACGGTCAATTCTTCAATTTTACTCATTGGCACCAAACCTCCAAGAGGTCCTCCGATATGGAGCGCTTTGATTTTTTGTTTAAAACCTCCCCCTAGTTGAAAAACCACTTCTTTGAGGGGCGTACCCATATCCACCTCATAGATACCCGGTTTGCTGAAGTGGCTATCCAGAGAAATTAATTTGGTACCAGTTGACTTCCCACTGCCGATCGCTGCAAAGGATGCTCCCCCTTCTTTCTGAATAAAAAATAAATTGCATAGCGTCTCCACATTGTTGACCACTGTGGGTTTTCTGAACAATCCTTCTTGAACAGGAAAAGGAGGACGAACGCGAACTTCAGGTCTCTGACCTTCAATGGAGGAAAGCAAGGCAGTTTCTTCACCACAGATATAAGCACCCTGTGCTTTAATGACTTTAAATTCAAACGAAAAACCGGAATCGAGAATGTTTTCTCCGGTAAACCCCCAATTTCGAAAGGTCTGTACGGCATCCTGAAGGATTTCAATAGATTCCGGATATTCGGCTCTTATGTATAACACTCCACGGTCAGCACCTGCCATGTACCCTGCCGTCAGCATTCCGAACAACAACAGGTAGGGCTGATGCTCGAGGAGATAACGGTCGCTGTATGACCCTGGGTCTCCTTCATCTGCATTACAAACGATAAATTTTCTGGAAGACTCGATTTTCGAACAACTGTCAATTTTGATCCACATGGGGAATCCTGCACCTCCACGCCCTCTCAGTCCTGAGGTTTTAAGCTCATCAATCCAGCGCGAAGCGGGCGACCCTAGTAACACCAATAATTGTTCGCGCAAGGCATCAAAACCCGGTTGAGCTTGTGTCAACAATCCATGCCCAAGGGATTTGACCGCGTATTTATCCTTTAGCTTGATTCCACTTTCTAAGAGTTTCGTCATGGAGTCAATAGCCGAACCGGAGTAATTTCTACCTTTGTAATGAAAGGCATTGTTTTCATGACACCTTCCCAAACAGCACATTTGTCCGATCGAAGCTGGTGGAAAATGTTGTTCCAATTTTTGTTGTAGACTTTCTTGCGTGCCGGCCGTCAAACAGGCCGACCCATTGCACACAAACACTTGTTTGCCGGCATTTTCAGCCCGGGTAAAATCATAAAAGCTAAGGGCCCCAAAAACTGTGGAGGTCCCCATCAAATATTCTTCGGCCAACTCCTGAATTTCTGCATGGGAAAGATTTCCAGTTAATTGCAGGCGGTTACCCAATTCTTCAAACAGGTTTTGATCCAATGCTTTTCTCCCGGAAAGGTGACTAATGTTCTTCGACATGAGTTAAAAAATTCAGCTGTGAAAATACAACATTCATATTGGATCGACCCTCAGGCATTTGCATACATACAGAAGGAACTTTAATCAAATTGTTAAAATTTGAATATATTCGTCAAATATTTTTCACATTCAATCAAACAAACGATGGATTTAACTGCATTGATCATCAACACGGTTGCCGGAGCAGGAGGTGGCTACCTGGGCAATATGGTAAAAAAGAATGCTTTGGGCATGGTAGGTAATTTAATTGCCGGTGCTGTTGGAGGCAACATTCTGCCCATAATAATGTCAGCACCTGGTTTACTCGGAGACGGAGGCGGCGAAAGCGGAGGCTTTAGTCTTATCAACTTAATCCTGTCTCTTGTGGGAGGCGGCGCAGGCTCATTGTTGGGTGGATTCTTTAAGAAAGCACCTGCCCAATAAACTCATTAGGCCTTTTATTGGAATCCACTATATACAAAAGCAGATGGTGGAATGTTTTCATGAGGATTAAACGATCTTGTTGAAAAGGTATGTATAATGCACCATTGAATAGTGCATTCGTTGTTTATTCTCTAGATCTAACACTTTTTTAGAAAGTGACATCAATTTCTGCGATATTATGTAGTAATCGAAACATGATCTACCAAAGATATGCCCACCTACTCTCTACAGAGAAGTGACTTTTGATGAGTAATCAATTAAAATGCCTGAAGCTAAAACAACATTAAACCGTTTTGTTGAATAGAGTTTAGACATATCTTTTTAATATATTCAGCTTTTTTCATTGGAAACTTTCCTTCCGAATAACAATGATAGCAAAATAGAAATACCAATAAGTCCTCCAATAATTCCAAGTGACCAAGTAATTGGAAATTTACCACCAAAAGCTTCATTGAGCCAAACCATTTTTAAACCTACAAACACCAGCACTGATGCAAGTCCGTATTTAATGAAGATAAATTTATCCATTACTCCGGCCAACATGAAATACATTGACCGTAATCCCATAATTGCAAAAACATTTGATGTAAATACTATGAGTGGTTCCTTCGTTAGAGCAAAAATTGCTGGAACGGAATCAACTGCAAAGATAATATCACTAAGTTCCAAAAATACCAAAGCCAAGAACAAAGGTGTGGCATATAAGAAACCATCTTTCCTTACGAAAAATTTCTGGTCTTCAATCTGAGGATGTACTCGAAGGATTTTTTTCAATTGATTCACAATAAAGTTATTCTCAAGATTCTGCGGTTTTGTCCCGGCAAAAAACATTTTAATTCCAGTAAGTATTAATAATCCACCGAAGAAGATAACTACCCATTGATATTGAAGTAAAAATGATCCCAAAGCAATAAAAATAATTCGGAATGTCAACGCGCCTAATATCCCCCAAAACAATACGCGATGCTGGTACATCTTTGGTATTCCGAAATATGCAAAAACAACTACAAAAACAAAAATGTTATCAATGGCCAATGACTTTTCCACAACAAACCCAGTCAGGAACTCCAACGCAGATGTTTTAGCCTGTTCTTCGGGATCAAACCCAGGAACGGACATGTATCTTATGTCTGTTGAAAATTGGTGCTTGGCATATAAATAGAAAAGATAATTAAACACTAATGCCAGAATTATCCATACTCCAGTCCAAATGGATGCTTCAATAAATTTTACTTCATGAGCCTTTCGATGAAACACACCTAAATCCAAAGCAAGAACCAGAAGTACAAATGCAGTAAAGGCTAAATAAAACCACCAATATTCTGAAAATGGAAAAAGTATCATGATTCAGTTTGTCTTTACACAAAGGGGCAATATGCGTACAGTCTTCTAATATGCTTACCGGAACCTAACATCCTTAACTGTAAATGATAAAAAAACAGTAGAGTGAATAAATTGTTTTCGTATTGATAGGACAAAATATGAGGCAGTAATAACATTCTCCATTTTTGGACCAAATGTTCAGTATGTTAAGTTCAGATAACCCATGATAAGCAGCGTGATGATAATCAGGATAAATTCTCTATAATCACCCCTGAGCTTTAATGATGTTGTAGTCTTTGGTATTCAAGTGTTGAACTCAAATATGGGAATGTTTTTTAACCAGTCTAACGCTTTGTTCTCACCAGTTGTTTGTGGTCAATTAGTTGACCACTCGCTTATTCAGTAATTCCATTAATTCCTCTTTCTTCTTTGGCGATATAGGTACCTCCATAAGATCCCTCATGACTACATATCCACCATCCGATTTGACGATCTTCAAAATTTCCCGCAAATTGATTAAAAATGAGTTGTGGACTCTGAAAAAATCATGCTCGCTGAGCAGTAATTCAAATTCCTTCAGGTTCTTACTGATCATTATCTTACTTCTGTTCTTAATATAAAAGTAAGTATAGGCTCCATTCGCTTCAAGCGTAATGATATCGTCTATGGGGACATATTCTATTCCCTCCTGGGTAGACAGGCTTATGGTGTAATTATCTTTCCTATTTAAATTTGCCAACAGTTGGTTTAAATTGCTTTCTGAAGCGGTGTTTTGATTATTTCTCGCCTTTTCTACTGCTTGTATCAATTCCAATACATCGATGGGTTTTAATAAGTAATCCAGCGCTGAAAACTTTATTGCCTTAAGCGCATAATGGTCATACGCTGTCGTGAAGATCAATCCAATTTTTTTGTATTGAAGGGCTGACAGTACATCAAAACCAGTACCTGTTTGCATTTCAATGTCTAAAAAAACAATATCTGGTTTCAAACGATTGATGCTTTGTATGGCCTGACTTACTTCGTGACAGGTATCGATTACCTGAAGATCGGGTATATGGTCTCTGATCATTCCATTAAGGAGTTGTGCAGCAAGTTTCTCATCTTCAACTATGATCGCTTTTAACATGACAGAATCATTTATTTATTATTTGAAGGGGTGAATTTCCGAAAAATTACATGGAAATCGGGTCCCCTTCATGAATACCATATTCAAATTTACGGATGAGCCCTTTGACTTAACGAAAATCGAGACCACCCTTAGGCAAATATCCTAATTTAGCTCCGTGAAATTGTGCATAAAATTCAGTTGTATATACCTGATCACTTTGGTCTCAGGGATTAATGCTCAAAATCTTAAAGTTCAGCTTGAGCTCGACTTGGCTAAAGGCTTATCGGATATCAGGATAACAGATATTAAACAAGATTCCATCGGAAATATCTGGATCGGCACGCAATATGGCCTGAATAAATTTGATTCTTATTCCATTACGCGTTTTTTTAAGGACACTGGAAATGTTGGGCTACCTTCAAATTCAATCAATTGCTTGTATTGTGACACGACCGGAATCTTATGGATTGGCACTTCGGCAGGATTAGCCAAATACAATCCGAATACTAATTCCTTTATGGAAAAGGACACCTTCCCCCTTCTGAATAAAATGAGTATTCAAATTATCAAGACCGATCCGGCTGGAAACTTATTTATCGCTGGAGATGAAGGAATTTTAAAATACAATATGTCAAACCATTCGTGGACCAACATCACCATGCTATTGCATAAACCTTTTGAATTAGCCCTGGTAGAAGACTTATTGTTTGATGATGTAAATCATTTCTATGTAACGACAGCTAAAAGAGGATTTTACTATGTGGATTTAAATAAAAAGCAAGAGCAATTGATTGTCTATGATAATGAAGAGTGCTGGGTTGATTTACGAATGTTTAAGATGGCAAGACTGAGCAATGGCAAAATTATGGTAGGATTACTGACTTATGGCATGAGCATTTATGATCCGGCCACTGGAAAATTCAATAAAGCCAAGGGTCTGTTAAAGAAATCAGAAGAAGTTTTTTGGAATACTGTACCCGGTTTTTTCTCTGACCTCAATGGTCGATATTGGATTGCCAGCCGGCATTATGGCTTGTGCGAATATCAGTTTGCATCAGATTCAGTCATCTGCCACAGTATGTCAAGCAATAACCCTTTTGGCCTGCCTGTAAATTCAATCAACTGTGTTTTTGTTGATCGCCAAAAAAACTTATGGCTAGGAAGCAAGAATCAAGGAGTATTCCTTGTAAATACAAATTCAACATCATTAAGATTCTTCCCATCGGATCCTTCTGGAACCAATAAAATAAAACAAGGAAGCATCAATACCTTTCATCATTTTGACTCCACAAACCTATTAATTGGTCATGAAAATGGATTTAGCATTTTTAACCAACAGTCAATGACTTTTAAACATTATCAAGGCAGTGCCATCAATAAAGGCGATAATGTCATTAATTTTATATCTACCATACAAAGGGATCCACAAGGGCATTTTTGGTTTGGTTCTTCCAGTATTGGTTTTATGAGTTGGAATCCAGAAAATAATGAGACGAATTCCTATTTTTATTCCGGTCGTTCTTTTAAGAAATCTTTGCAGTCTCATATTCAGAATTCTGTATTATTATCCGACGGGAAAGTGCTCTTTCTGGGTCTTGGCTATCTTACGCTTCTTGACACCAAATCAGCAGTTAACACCAGTTATTTAAATCGAAAAGAAAAAGAATTTCGATCAAGACAAATTATGCAAATTTCAAAAATTGGCCAGGACTCTATCCTTTTGCACATGAACAATGGCCTACTGCGTATATACGATTATGCAAAAAATACCATAATTCCATTCCCGATAAATTTCAACAATCTCCACACACAAATTTTAACAAGTTACGCTGAAAAAGACGAATTCAATGAATATTGGTTTGCATCCAACTTAGGCATATTACGCGTATTCCCCGATTTCACTTACCGGCTTTACACCTGTGAAGACCCTTTCACTCAGGCAAAAGATATAACAGGATTCATCCGCAATGGCAACTTAATTTGGTTTACTAACAACCGAAGTATTGGAGTATTGGAAATTGAAAGCGGAAAAATGACCTACCTTAATTCGTCACATGGCTTTACAGAAAAAAATATCAATGGATCTTCCATGTTTAAAAGTCCATCCGGTAAAATATACCTGGGTTGTATAAATGGATTTTATGAATTAGATCCGGAAATCTATCAGGCCCAACTCAATGTAATGCCGGCAAAGTTGATTAAGTTTGAAATTCTCAACGGACCTATCATGCATCCTTGTACAAACAAGGGATGCCAATACACCTTACAGTATGATCAAAATAATTTTAGCTTTCAGTTAAGTTCGTTCGATTTTCAAAAATCCAAGGATCTGACTTATGAGTTTTACCTGGATGGATTTGATCATGCGTGGAGAAAAACGGGAACCGATGGAATTGGAGTTTATACCAATGTTGAACCAGGAGAATACACTTTACGGTATCGAACTAAGATTATGAACCAGGTTGCGAATGAAAGTACGCAAGTTCTAAAAATAAAAGTTCTAGCTCCCTTTTATAAAACGCTGTGGTTTAAATTTTTATTAACACTTGCACTTTTAACATTGATCTATTCTATTATACAAATACGCGTTAATTCCATCAAGCGCGAAGAAAAATTGCGAAGTGATTTTGGTATTCGATTGCACGAACTAGAAAACAGCGCTTTACGGGCGCAGATGAATCCACATTTTATTTTCAATTGCTTAAATACCATTAATGCCTATATACAGAGTAATGACCGCAGCAAAGCTGGATTATTGATCAGTCAATTTTCCAAGTTAATCAGAAGTATTTTGAACCATTCGCGATTGAAAACAATTTCACTAAAAGAAGAATTGGACACCTTGGCTCTCTATATTGAAATTGAATTGAACAGGTTTGATGCAAAATTCAGCTATCAAATTGACATTGATGATGCTATCTATCCTGAATCAATAGAATTTCCAAGCTTGATTTTGCAGCCTTTTGTTGAAAATGCAATATTACATGGATTGCTACCCTCCCATAAATCCGGTGAACTTAAGATCAGTATATCCAAAGGCAATGGCTATTTACTATGTGTGATCCAGGATAATGGAATTGGCAGGAAGAAAGCAAAAGAGCTAAGAAAAAACAATAGCCATCAAAAATCACATGGACTGGATATTACTTTAAAGCGAATTGAATTATTCAATACTGAAAGTAATTTGCATAAACAAGTAAGTTTTATCGATTTAAGTAATGATCAGGGGGAAGCACTGGGAACTCGCATTGAAATACCTATTGTCTTGAAAACCATTTTTTAAACCATACCTTCAGGATCGGTCGTTCCTTTTATTTTTGTTTATCACTTCATGGGTTAACTCTCCTTCAAACCCTCCAAAATCATTTTCTGAATTCAGAATAATGATATTCATCAAATATTAGAGCAGACTTTTTATCCATAAACTGAAAAGGCCATTTTGTAAACTCATGCAGGTGGCCAAAAGTATGGGGGCTCATCTTTGTGATGTAATTAATCATTCACAAAAAAAACTTATTCTATGAAAAAATTAAATTTGTATTTGATCTTGACTTCAGTAATTTGTATTCTATCCACTTTCGCTTGTGAAAAGGATCTTGTTGAAAATACATCAACGAATATTGAAGATTCAAATGAAAACTCCCAAGGGAGTTTGCTAAGCTCCAGAGCAGCCTATAGTCTGGACCTTGTCAAACTGGCTACAGGCATTGAAAATCGTTACAAAGGAAGGGTATCTGGTTTTGGGTACATGATTTTTCATGATGGACAGCCCTTCTATCTAAACAACGGTGGCTTAGGATATTTACGCGGAATAAATGATGCGCCATTTGTTGAGCATAGTTCCATGCAAAGACAAACCATTGCCAGTACCACGAAACTTCCAACTGCATTGCTTATTGCAAAGCTCCTCGAAAAAAATGGTAAATACATGAACGCAAAAATTTATCCATACTTGCCATCCAATTGGATTCCACATCCGGATTTCAAGAAGATTACCTTTAAGCAACTGCTGGCTCATGAAGCCGGCTTGATTAAATACGGAAATAAATATGCCCACATGAAGAGGACCGTGGAAAAGGGTATTGACTTGTCTCGGTTTGGAAAGCGCGATTATGATAATATAAATTACTTTTTACCGCATTATATGGTGGCTTATATGATCGGAAAATGGGAAGATCCTACCTTATTGGCCAATTTGAAAAATGCTGAGTCAGATACGGCAAAATTAAAAAATTTGGTAGCCGCCACTTTTTTGCAAGCCATGAGAACAAATGTTTTTAAACCTGCCGGTTTGCAGCAGTGGCATACTATGCAATTTGCTCCTTGGAACAATAATGGATTAATTGATACCACTAAAGCTTGTAAATTTTACAATACGCTGGACCCAAATGCTAAAGGATCAGATCCCCGCAATGGAAATTACACTTCAGGACCCGGTGGTCTTTATACTTCTGCCACCGAGTATGGTCAGATCATGAGAGCTGCGGCCCGGGGTGACATTGTATCAAAGTCTACATACAATGTCATGAAAATTGAACGATTAGGATTTGATTCATACGGAAATTGGAAAAGGGGGCAATATGCTGCCAAGAACGGATGGTCTACCGATAGATTTGAAGAATTGGCATTGGATTTTGGAGATACTCAAATTTATATGCTTTCCAATTGTGATCTGTCAAATTTAAGAGGAGACACAAATTTTATGGTTGGTTTAATGAACAGCTGCACAAAATAATGATTTCGGATAACCAGAAAAAAGCTCCAGGTTCAATCTGGGGCTTTTTCTATTTATACAAGTTACTCCTTGCATGATCCATTTGTGGACATCAAAGGATACATACTCTTTTAAAGTAATATCGAAGCTCATTAACTGCAATCTTTCGTGAAACATATAACTTCTCCTATGAAAAGAATACTGATGGTAACTTGAACAAACTATTTCTTTATTCCCTCCACATACTCCACCCAATGCTTTGCCTGTTTTCCTGCAAAGTCATGGATCTGGTGCCGGCAACTGAATCCATTGGCAATGACTTTGGTATTTGGATCTGTATTTTGAAGTCCTGAAACCAATGCATTCTCTGCAATTGTTTTTGATAGATCAAAATGCTTTTTCTCATATCCAAAAGAACCCGCCATACCACAACAACCGGTTTGCAATTCTTCCAAACGAACGTTCGTTTGTTTGGAAAAAATTTGGTGTATGGATTGCGTGGTAAACATAGCTTTTTGATGGCAATGTCCATGCAAAATATAACTTCCGGGTTTCACAGAGATCTGTGAAAGCCATTCAGGCCTATTACAAATAAAATCTTCGAGGGTGTATATACCATCACTGTATCGGGCAAAACGCTGGTCTTTCAACAAATCCGGCAGGTCATCTTTCAAGGCCGTGGCACACGACGGCTCACAAACCACTACTGGAATTTTTTTTGTAAGAAAAGTTTCCAAAACCAACATGGTTTTTTCACCTTGCTTTCTTGCAGCGTCCAGCAATCCCTTGGACATCGCGGGTCTTTGACAACATCCTTTTTGGTAAACCTCTACCTTGAGTCCCAAAGAGGTCAATAGCTGATATGCAGAATATCCTATGTTGGGTTCGTGGTAAAGGACATAACTATCCGCAAATAAAACGACATCAGGAAATTCATTGGTTGAAGCTATTTTGAATCGGCGGTTGGAATAATTAGGTAGAATCCGCCTGCGATCCAGACCTGATATATTTTCAAGTATGGACCTGAAGGATTTTGAGCTCAAAATGTAATTAATGAGCTTGGCCTGTGGCCCTGTCGACCAACGGGAAAGTGTTTTTTGCGCCAGGATTAACCGATCGGTCAATGACAATCCTTTTTTTCCTTTTGCCACATAAAGTACTTCACTTTTGAGTTTTGACATATCCACATTGCTGGGACATTCTGACTTACAAGCCTTACAGGAAAGACAGAGGTCTAAAATTTCTTCCAGCAACGGACTTTCCAATCCATGATCGTCGAGTTGATGGCTCATGGCCATTCTCAATAAGTTGGCACGGCCTCGGGTACTGTCCTTTTCTTCCAGCGTAGCACGATAACTAGGGCACATAGTGCCTCCCTGTAATTTCCTACATTCGCCAACTCCATTGCACAAGTGCACCGCTTCAGAAAAACTGCCTTCAGAACGATAGTGATACATGGATTGAAATGCCTGGTCGCGGTAATTTTTTCCATACCTTAGGTTTTCGTCCACTGGCGGAGCTTCCGTAATTTTCCCAGGATTTAACAGATGGTTTGGATCAAAAATCTGTTTTATATCCTGAAAAGCATGGTACAATTCTGAGCCAAAAAAATTTTCATTATATGGGCTTCTTGCCAATCCGTCACCATGTTCTCCGCTCCAACTGCCTTTGTATTTTTTGACCAATTCCAAACATGCGTTAGAAATGCGTTTCATCCGTTCGATGTCTTCCCCATCACGAAGGTCCAGCATGGGCTTAACGTGTAAGAGTCCAACACTGGCATGTGCATAAGCAACGACGGGTACTTCGTTGCGATGACAAAGTGCAAATACTTCACGAATGTACTCGGCTAAATGTTCCAAAGGAACCGCAGCATCTTCGATAAATGCAATGGGTTTTCTGTTTCCTTTCACTCCCATCAATAGACCCAAACCTTTTTTTCGCACGGTGAACACTTCTTCAATTCCTTTTGGATCCGTGATGACAGGCCAAGCATAACCTATGTTTTTTTCTTTAAGGTGTTTGGCAAGATTCTGCGCTTTTAGTTCTGCTTCCTGCTTGCTTTCGCCATAAAATTCTACGACCTGAACTCCACCAGGTTCTCCCTGAATAAAATGACAATAACGCCTGGTCTCGATATTTTCGCGACTCTTCTCTATGAGCAGATGATCGAGTAATTCTGAAGAAGCGGGCTTAAAATCCACAATGGTTTGCATATGTGCAATTGAATCAAAAAAATCATGAAAATGTACAATGCACAGACTTTGAAATTTAGGATTGGGGACCAATCTGATTTTTGCCTTCAGAATGAGGCCCAGAGTGCATTCACTTCCGCAAATCAGTTTACTAAGATTCCATACATTACCCGTAAATTCATCGAGGTTGTATCCACCAACCCTTCGCATCACTTTTGGAAAACGATGTTCAATTTCGGAACGGCTCTGTTGAACAATCTTGAATACACGTTTATAAATATCTGATTCCCGCTCATGGCCTTCCAACATGTGCTCCAGTTGTTCTGTGGGAAGGTCTTTGCAATGCAAGATCGTACCATCCGCCAACAGCACTTCAAGTTCCATTACATGATCTATGGTTTTACCATAGAGAATGCTTCGCGTTCCGCTGCTGTTGTTGGCGATCATCCCTCCAACTGAGGCACGACTGGTGGTTGCTGGGTCAGGAGCAAAATGTAAGCCGTGGATCTTAAGCTTTTGATTCAGGACATCCCTTACCATACCGGGTTGTACCCAGGCCCATTGTTGCTCAGGATTCACTTCCAACAACTTATCCATGTATTTGGTAAAATCGATGACCAAACCTTCTCCAACGGTTTGACCTACTAAACTCGTTCCTCCACCTCGTGCAACCAGAGGGATATGATTTTTGGATGCCCAGCGCACAATTTGAATGACATCCTCTTCATTTTTGGGCATTGCCACACCCAAAGGTTTGATCTGGTAATTGCTGGCATCGGTGGAGTAAATTGATTGATGCAGAGCATCCCAATGCACTTCCCCTTGCAATTGATTTTGCAGTTCCTGAAATAAATCTGTCGTGGCTTTAGTCATGGTAGATATGCCACAAAGTTACCTGAACTCTCGGGTAAGAAAAAAGAAAGCAGTCCGCTTTTAACGAACTGCCTTCAAAACTACACCTTCAATCTTGATATTCCTCTTTGTATCGGAATGTAATTCATTTATAAGCTCATGTCTTTCTGAACGATTTGGGTTTGAACGTGGGTAAAGCGATCCAAACTGGCATTTTTTATTTGCAAGGAAACCCATTGTCCATCAAACACCCAAGTAGCAGTCAGTGGTTTGCCTTCCTGTTGAGCCATGGGCTTATCGAAGATGATCTCACCTCCGTTGGTGCGAACCAGCAAACGCCCTAAAGCATCTACCCGGATATCTTGTGCACCTTCCAGTTTGAATTTAATATCGCTATGGTTGAATCCGGCTTCAATTTGAAAGTCCAATTCCAATTGGTCAGCTTTGTCGGCATACATCAGGTCTATGCCCGGATACAACTGGTTGTAAAAAAGTTTGCGGAATTGTTTTTCCACACAATCCTTGGTGTTCCTTTTCATTTTTAATTCATCCGCAGCAACCACTTCAAGACTGCTATTGATACCTTCCCATCTCAGATTGATCTGCCTCGAATCAATAGATGAAGGCGTCGGTTTAGCGACCATCGTGGATTCCGGCATACGCATTGAAAGACCGTCTTTCAGGAAGTAATATTTGCATTCCTCATTCTGAGCCGTAAAGAGAATGTTCCGGTGATAATCCTTGACATTACACTTGAATTCAGAAAAACGCAATTCAAAAGCTTCCAAGTTTTCAGGAACATGCCCGTAGGCTTGCAATGTTGACGTTACTGAAAGGAATGCTCCAACCAGGACCATAATGAACATTTGATTCAATTGAATTCTTAGTGTTTTCATATTACTCATTTTTATTTTTTTATTATTTAATACAATTCCAGACCGAATACAGCCGTCGAAAATTACCTGCTTCCTTTTTCCTTGTTTATCAACATGATCCGGTAGGGCGTTTTAAAATTACCTGATCAACTGTTTTAAAGATGTAGTTACAAAATTAACGTTGCATGCGGTAGAAAGTTTTTAAGAAAAACTTAATTTTTATTTTTTAATTACAATAATTTGTTAAATAATATTTCAAATAACGCTTGATATTAGTCATGTTACCAAATATTATTCTGTTTTTTTAGTGAAACTGGTTTTTAGAATTAAGCCTCTTAACTTGGAATCGAATGATTATTTTGCTGGTTGAATTTCGCTGAATTCCCGGTTGATCAAATGCGTTTCCAATTGAGGATTTTCCGAATAGGTCAAGTTACTGTGATCCGTACATTCTGCGTTCAGGTGAATTTTTACATTGACTCTGGCTTCAGAAAAATCACCCATTTCAAGATCACATTTGTTTACTTCAAAATTTTTAGCACTGAGTGAACTATGATCATCCATTTTCAGTTTTAAATAGTCTGTACTTCCCTTCAGGTTTACTTCACAAAAATCATTTAACTGCATATTGACTTGATTGGCGATAATCCACAAACTTGCATCTGCATGATTTTCAATATTTACCTTGAGTTGTTGGACCCTCAGACTGTCTTTCATATTGAATTCTACAAAACCATTCATGAAGATCTCTGTAAGGGAATCTGAATAGAGATCAATCCGTATGGATTCGTTGACTCTATAATTTGTCAGGCTATCCATTTTGACGCGTATCCGTTGACCGTCTTGTTCAACCTTTACGTATTGTTTTAGGTTTTCCTCCACTCTTACGGTCGCTTTGGGGGAACCTTTATGCCAATTCACAACAAAGTGTTTACCGGCTTCAATTATCGTAAACTCTGTGAGCGGAATATTTTCTTCCACCCAGGTTTTATTCCCGATTTTCAGTTCTTTCAAATACTTGTTGGCTTCGACACGCATTTTGATCATAACGATCAGGGTGCATAATACGATGAACCCTGCAGTGATCCAGCTGATTTTATTGCTTAACTTCATTTGTTTCATTTTTTTTCCAGTTAACGTAATAATTTTTTAATTCATCCCATTGTATACCTAATTGATCCATCGCGACAAACAATTCCGGCAAGAAATCTTCGGCAAACTGCTCTTTACGAGTGTGAAGGGATCTTTCACGTGCACCATTTGCTACAAAAAAGCCGATTCCTCTTCTGTTTTCAAGAATCCCTTGATCCTGCAACAGCGTATAAGATCGCATAACGGTGTTTGGATTGACCTGAATGTTGGTTGCAAAATCCCTGACAGATGGAATGCGTTCTCCTTCTTTCCAGGCATTGCTGATGATATTTTCCTGTACGGACATACCAATTTGTTCAAAAATGGATAATGATTTTTTAAATTCCATAATTACACCTCCTTTTCTTTAATTTTTAAATAAGACATATACCAGAAGTAAGGTGCAGCTAAATATTCGAGAAAGAATTTTCCAAATTTTATCATCCAGAAATCCTCGATGATCAGATCAATCGGAATGTTGGGATCTTGTGCTTCCACACCATGGAAACCGGCGCGGAATTCAGGAAACAACAGATAAGCAAAACAAAAAACAATGATGATGTATGCAATGGCTCCGATGACGGCCCACATCACGATTTTATACCATCCACCCGTATTGAACATGGCCGCACCAAAAAAGAAGGCGCTGAATACCACGGTCAGAAAGTGCAAACCTTTTAAGTTTTCAGCACTTATGATGGTGAAACTTGCTGTGGATTTGTTCATGATCAGTCCAATGATCAATTCGTGACCCAAATAGTAGACACAAAACAAAGCCAATGATCCCAACCAAAACAGTACATGGCTAAACAACCATTTGGTAAATACTTTTTCAAAAGCAGTGGCAGGTAAATTCAAGTAATCTGCTCGGGTAGGAAGTTTTTTCAGTTCTTCAAAAGAATTGACGATATAAATGAATGCAAATACGGCAAAAAAACCTTCCAAAGATATGGTTTTCATTCCCCCACTTTCAAAATATGCAACTATGGAAGTGACCAAAAGCACACCTCCTAATACGATGGCCATTATTTTGAAAAAGGGTAAATAGGTCAGATAGAACTCTTTCTTACTCAGGAGTGAGATTCTGTTTAAACTGAATGAGCTATTCATAGGGCAGAAAGTTTAAATGGATTTAGAAATGATGGCATTGAAAAGAATTTCGAGGTCAACTTCTGTCTGAACATGTTGATCTTCATTGTTCAGCATGGCCACATGACCTCCAGGAACTTGTTCGGCATAATAATATTTTTCAGGAAGCGACGATCCCGGATAAAAATCAAAACGGAATTTTTCAGAAATTGAAAAAAGGTCCTGATTAAATATGACGCGGCCGCCTTCGACGACTACGATACGGTCCAACAGATTGGCAACATCTTTCACCTGATGTGTTGAAATCAAAATAGATTGGTCTTCATTCAATGAGTTGGATACCACTTTTCTGAAAATGATTTTTGAAGGAATGTCCAGTCCATTCGTAGGTTCATCCAAAATCAGAACTTTGGCTCCAGTCGCCAATGCAAAAGCAATGAGAAATTTTTTCTTTTGCCCGAAGGATAATTCTTTCAGCTTTCCGTTCTGAGGAAGTTCAAATTCCTGCAGAATGCGTTGGAATTTTTCAGCATCCCAGTTTGGATAAAAAGGAGCATAAATTTTTTCATAGCAAACCACCGTAACTTCCGGAAGGATGTATTCTTCCTGTACATAATACAATTCGCTCAACATGCCTACGGAACGATCCTTACTTGGGGTTCCATTTACGAGTGCCTGTCCATTCTGCGGATGCAATAGGCCCGACACCAAACGAAGTAAAGTGGTTTTACCCGCTCCATTCTTGCCAAGAATTCCGGTGATGGTTCCAGGCTGAAGATCTAAATTTAAATCCTGAAACAAAGGGGCTCTCTTCTTACGGTAGCCGAATTTCAGTTCTTGAACTTGTATCATAATATTGTTTTAGTGTATTAGAATAATAGTACACTGCAAAGGTATAATAGCAACCTTGAATTCTGCAAGGAATTTTCAAAATATTTTCATATTTTTTATTTTATAATGTATAATTTCTTATATAAGAATAATATAAGATATATAATTGAATGAATTCTTTTTGGGATTGGCCAATAAGAGTGCCTTTATAGGGCTAATTTTCGCTTAGATCGTGAGTTTGTTGGCAAGAAATTCAGCTGTTTGAGATTGAGGATTTCCAATCAATCCTTCCGGAGGACCTTGATAGATTAAGGTTCCCCCTTGTTTACCACCTCCTGGTCCTAAATCGATCAACCAGTCCACTGTCTTTAGTACATCCATGTTGTGCTCAATGACCAGTACAGTATGCCCTTTATCAACCAGTGCGTGCAAAGCAAACATAAGGTTACGGATGTCATCAAAATGCAATCCGGTTGTAGGTTCGTCAAAAATAAAGAAGATATGTTCGTTACCACTTTCAAGGCCAAGGTAATAGGCTAATTTAAGCCGTTGGGCTTCTCCACCTGAAAGGGTTGAAGAGGACTGACCCAGTTTTAGATAATTCAATCCAACATCCTGGAGGGGCTTTAGCTTCTTGACAATGTCTTTTTTGTCTGAGAAAAATTTCAAAGCTTCCTCCACACTCATTTCCAACACTTCAAAAATGTTTTTGTCCTTGTAGCGGACTTCCAGAATTTCGTTGGTGAATCTTTTTCCATTACAGTCCTCACAGAGCAACGCCACATCTGCAAGAAACTGCATTTCAACAATGATTTCTCCTTCCCCTTTACAGGCTTCACATCGCCCTCCCTCCACATTAAAAGAAAAATGCTTCGGAAGGTATCCCCTGATTTTGGACAGACTTTGCTGACGAAAGATGTCCCTGATTTCATCATAAGCTTTTACATAAGTGGCAGGATTGCTCCGGGAAGATCGTCCTAAGGCTTGTTGGTTGACCAGTTCGACTTGTTGGATTCTGCGAATGTCACCTTCCAGTCTTCCATTTGAAAAATTTTCTTCTGTCGTTTCGTTTTGTAGATTTTGCTGGAGCAAGGGATAAAGCACATGTTTGATGAGCGTTGTTTTGCCAGAACCAGAAACTCCCGAAACACCGGTCATGCATCGTAAAGGAATTTCACAGTTCAGTCCCTGTATATTGTGTAATCGGACATTTTTCAAATGAATTCTATCCGGCAGGATTTTTTTACGGAAAGGTACGGGTATGTTTTTACTACCCGTCAGATAAGCAGCCGTCAGGTTGTTTTCCCCTTCGCTAAGAAAATTTTCATAACTCCCATTGTACACGACTTGCCCACCGTGGATGCCTGCGCCCGGACCAATATCCAATATGGCATCTGCCTTGCGGATCACTTCTTCTTCATGTTCGATGACGATTACTGTATTTCCCAGTTTCTTCAGATGACCCAAAGCCGAAACCAGATTGGCCGTATCCCTGGGGTGCAATCCTATGCTGGGTTCGTCCAAAATATAGAGTGATGAAGTCAAGTTGCTTCCCAATGTTCTTGTCAGATGGATGCGTTGCGATTCTCCTCCACTTAAAGTCGATGACAGACGATCCAAATGCAAGTACCCCAATCCAATTTGATTCAATACTTCCAGCCGGTTGGTGATCTCCAGGATCAATCGCTTACCCACTTCAAGTTCATAAGCATCCAGCTTTAGGTTCTTGAAAAATTCCAACAACTCATCTACCGGAATGAACATAAGATCTGCAAATCGTTTACCGCTCAACCAAACATTTTGGGTCTCCGCCCGCAACCGAGAACCTTTGCAACTATGACATGTGGTTTTTCCCCGGTACCTTGCCAGCATGATCCGGTTTTGGATTTTATACAATTGGCTTTCGAGGTGTTTGAAATAGGCATAAATCCCCTGGAAAGTACCTTTTCCATACCATAAAATGTCTTTTTGTTGCGCATTCAACCGATGATATGGAATGTGCAAAGGAATCTCCAGATCGGCCGCCATTTCAAACAACGGGTATTGCCATTCTGATGCCTTTTCGCCAGTCCAGCAGACAATCGCTCCTTCGTAGAGCGATTTATTTTGATTGGGAACTACTTTGTTTTCATCAATGCCAATGATCCTGCCATAACCCTCACATACCGGACAGGCGCCATATGGATTGTTGTAATTAAAAAAATGAGGACTGGGTTCTAAGAACTGCATCCCATCCAATTCAAACCGGTTTGAGAAGTGAACTTGTTTTTCATCCTGAACAATCAGGTAACAATGCCCATGGCTTTCAGAAAAAGCCGTTTGAATTGAATCTTCAACCCTTTTCAAAAGGTCTTCATCAAATTCCTGGGTGACCAAGCGGTCAACAATCCAGTAAAATTCTTTAAAGGCTTTGTCGGAGACCTTCTTTTTGAGTGGTAAATTGGTTTTGAGTTCCAACACATCATCAATGCTGGTCTGTGTACCATTATAATACAATCGTGAAAAGCCCTTTTGCTGCTGTATGGTCAACTCTTGTTGCAGGCTCCTTTCGGGATATTCCTGTTGAAGGGGAAAGCCTACAAACACCTTAAGGCCGGGATCCAGCTGCCTCAAATAATCTACCACATCTCTCACTTCGTGTTTCTTGACGATTTTTCCACTGACCGGAGAATGTGTCTTTCCCAAGCGGGCAAACAGCAATCTGAGGAAATCGTAAATTTCAGTCAGCGAACCTACGGTTGATCTGGCATTGGCTGAGCTGACCCGTTGTTCAATGGCAATGGCTGGGCACAATCCTTTGATATAATCGACATCCGGTTTTTTCATCCGGTTGAGAAACTGCCGAGCATAGGCCGAAAGGCTCTCCACGTAGCGTCGTTGACCTTCAGCATACAAAGTATCTATGATCAATGAGGATTTTCCGGAACCCGACACCCCGGTAACCACGATCAATTTGTTTTTGGGAAGGGTCAAATGAATGTCCTTAAGATTATTGGATCGGGCTCCTTTAATCTCTATCATATCGCGGTAAGTGGTATGTTGGGACATCGTGAAACAGAATGCAAATTGAATACTTTTTCAAGATTCCGCGTAGCATTTGAGAAAAATGATTGCAAATGGCATTTTTTTTGATATATTTGCTGCTAGAGGACCTAAAAAGGCGGTTAAAATTTCGTTAAAGAGATCATTTTGAATCGAAGCTTTGGGTTCCTGTTCTATCTTTAAGCCATATTTGAAAAAAACTAAAAACACAAGCCTATAGATTTAAACTTCTACACTTTATTCATTTTTTAAAAGATAAGGGTATGCAAGTTATGAATCTGTCTGATCAGGCGCTGATTGATCAGTATTTACTAGGCAATGAAAAGGCTTTTGCTGAATTATTGAACCGCCACCAGCAAAAAATTTACACATCAATTTATCTTTTTGTAAAGGATCGGGACCTTGCCGAAGATTTATTTCAAGATGTATTCATCAAGATTATCGATACACTAAAACGGGGTGGGTATAATCACGAAGGTAAATTCTCCCAGTGGGCCATCCGGATTGCATACAACATGTGTGTTGATCAATTCAGACGCAACAAGCGCAGGACAAAAGTCAGTGGAAATGATGAGTTTGACATATTTGACGTATTGGAATTACCGGATGAAAACCGGGAAGACCAAATGATTCGCTCTGAAACGCATACCCGAATCCGTCAGTTGGTGGATATGTTGCCTGAAGAACAACGGGAGGTCGTCATTTTAAGGCACTATGCGGATTTGAGTTTTAAAGAGATTTCTCAATTGACCCGCGTCAGCATCAACACGGCTTTAGGCCGCATGCGTTATGCACTGATCAACATCCGAAAAATGATGGAAGAAAGGGCAGTGGTGTTGCAATAAATCATTAGGAAAACCTTAACTAAAACAAAAAACCATTTGGTGTTTTGGCACGTTTAAAGTATAAATGAGAGATTTTTAGGCTTCGTTTAAAATCGGGATTTGATTTCCCACAGGGATTAGGGAGGCCGCATCTTGGATGCGGCCTTTTTTTATTTTTACCTTTCTGCCTTTCAAAGCCAGGCAAATTCCTGGCTTCAATTTAAATTTGTATTCCAGCGGCTTTTCCATAATTGCCACCATAGCTCAGCTGGTAGAGCAACGCATTCGTAATGCGTGGGTCCGCAGTTCGAGTCTGCGTGGTGGCTCAAAGGGTTCGTGAAAACCATTAAATTGATTTTTATCTCTTAAACTCACACCCTACCTACCGATAAGATCGGTATCATATTCGGGATGTAGCGCAGCCTGGTAGCGCGCTTCGTTCGGGACGAAGAGGCCGCTGGTTCGAATCCAGTCATCCCGACCTCAAGCTGCTTATGCGAGAGCTTTTTTATTTAGGCTAAAGAAGTACAATTATTCATTCAAAATACCGAAATAGTTAGCGATGAATGTATACCTGTTTTTATCCTCACCTTGGCACGCGACATGTTGGAAACTTCCCTTAAGATAACTGAATTGAATTTTTTCCCAATGCTCATTTCTCCATCAAAATACTTAGCAAATTGTATATTTGGTAGCAAGAATTTTAAGTTAAACGTCTATCTGTTAAGATTGGACTTAAAAAAAATAAGTAAAAGATGGAAAACGAAAAATGCAATTTCAATTTTTGCCGAAAAATCTGGTGGTACATTCCTTTTACAGTCATAAGCCTCATTTCTTCCTGCTCGCCACCATCTCAGGAAAATCCTTGTATCCTCAATTCGTACTTTGATTACAAAGACAGCGTTGAAGGTGGCGGCGTTAAGCGCATTGAGATCAGTACAGCCCTTGGTAATTTCCATGTATGGACAAAACGATTTGGCAATAATCCCCGGGTCAAAGTACTTCTTTTGCATGGAGGACCTTCTGCCACCCACGAATACATGGAATGTTTCGAAACTTTCTTTTTGCGAGAGGGCTTCGAATTTTATGAATATGATCAATTGGGATCCTATTACAGCGATCAACCAAAAGACAGTAGTCTTTGGACCATTGAACGGTTTGTAGATGAAGTTGACCAGGTCAGAGAAGCGATCGGTGCTGACTCTACAAATTTTTACCTTATTGGAAATTCATGGGGAGGAATTCTTGCCATGGAATACGCTTTGAAACATCAAAATCATCTCAAAGGACTCGTAGTTGCCAATATGATGGCCTCCGCACCTGCATATGGTAGATATGCTTCCGAAGTTTTAGCTAAACAGATGGATCCTCAAGTATTGGCAGAGATTCGACAAATTGAAGCCAAAGGTGACTTTAGCAATCCGCGTTACATGGATTTATTAATACCCCATTTTTACGCTCAACACATCTGCCGATTGCCGGTATGGCCCGATGCAATCGATCGTACTTTTAAACACCTGAACTCGGAAGTTTACACCTTGATGCAAGGGCCTAGCGAATTTGGTATTCAAGGTAGATTGACCCTATGGGACATCACCCAACGGCTCCAGGAAATTTACATTCCTACCTTGATGATTGGTGCCCGATACGACACCATGGATCCCGCAGCTATGGAAGCCCAAAGTAAGATGGTTCAAAAAGGGAGATACTTATTTTGTCCTAATGGAAGTCATATGGCCATGTGGGATGACCAAAAAGTTTTTATGACTGGAGTCATCCAATTCTTACATGATGTGGATCAAAACAGGTTTTGAAATTTCAAAGCAGCCTTGGAAGAGTAAGAAATGGTAATGGTTTGTTGCAATCTACTCATCTCATCCTCCTCATTGAGACCAAGCCTCTAGCGATTTCTGCCTGCTTTACCGCTCACTGAATTTATTCAGTCCCGTATAATAGATTAATCGCCATCCTCCCGA
>CAZMSE010000026.1:0-46602 GCA_964568865.1 uncultured Saprospiraceae bacterium | reverse complement strand
GGCTGGAGTTGGACTTTAATGTACTTGAAGTACGTTCTGGATTTTATTTGATCAGGGTAAACGATGGAATAAAACAAACAACGGGAAGATTGGTCATTGAACGATGATTCAGGTTGATCAATAGACCAGGAACATGAAACTCATTAATTTGATTTTCTGAAGTCTTTAGTAATAATTATCCCAATGGGTTATTGCAATGAAATAAACAAAAGGCCGGAATAATTTCTGGCCTCTTGTTTTTGTAATTTGTTTAAGTACCCTACTGGTTAATGGGCTTTGATGTTAAATTAACTTCGCCATTTCATTGATATATCAATGAGTTCGTAGGTCTATCAGGTGATCCCTTAAACAAGAAATGTGTTCAATCAACCTAAGTCCTTTTATTTGTTAGGCGAAATGATGTCATATTTAGCAATGCCTTTTATAATTGACCATATTCAAATCACCTTAAGGAGGCAGTCCCTTTGGAACAATTCAATTAGGCTAATGAAGTAAAAAGTCTTAGGAATCTGAGAAGAGCTGTGAATTCGTGTTGCTGCGAATATTTTTAATTCATTTGGGAGCCAGAGTAAGGGTGCTTAATTAGTAGCAATTTTACTTTCATAGGTGAATAACGCCTTTTTTGGCCCTCCTGAGACTTGAAAAATTATGGGAAGAATAGTTGAAAATCTCGTTACCTATTTTATCTTTGCCCCAACACCCGTCACAATTTTTATTTTTCGAAATCTTATTATTTGAGTTAAATGGATCTATTGTCCGTTTACCTCTGATTCATCACCTTTATTTTTTTAACTATGAAAAGAACACTTTACTGTGCATTTATCACCTATTTTATTGGATTATGGTCATTGTATGGCCAAGTGATTTCTCACGAGTATAACCTGAGGTTAAATCCGGATCAAGATGCGCATTATGTATTGTCGGGAACAGACAGGGGTTATCGTTCTGCCTTCAAATTTAATATCTCCCGTATTCCACAAGGGGCCATTGTAAAAACGGTACAATTGAATGTTCATGTATTATATTCCGAAGTGAATTGGGACGGGGATGTTAATTTTTACAATCTTAACCACCAGGGATGGCTGGAAACCTATGAAGCGGATACCCTTGAGACATCCTTTAAATCTGATTCGACCCATCAGGATAGTTTGTTTGGTATGTTTCAGTTAGGTTGGCACAAATCGGTAGATTTGACTCAAATCTTTATGCGGGATTATCTGCAAAAAAATGAATTTTGTACAATATTCATGACCGATCCAGATGATCAGAATATTCAATTCAGCCCGGGGATGCCTTTGTTTGACCATGATACATTAGTCTGTGGAGAAGAAGCTAAATCATCCAAATGCGTCTTTTGGTCTTCCGAAAGTCAGGATACGAGCCTTAGACCTTTTCTTGGAATACTTTATTGTTTTCATACGGATACACAATTGGTACTTGACATTTGTGATAGCATTACGCTCAACGGCCAAACCTTTTACACCACAGGTATGTATCAACAGGTTATTCCTACCTGGTTGGGATGTGATTCCACCATTCAAATTGATTTGACAGTGCGCAAAAGCACCAGCGATACCCTGACACTCTCTTCTTGCGATAGCCTGGATGTCAATGGTCAACGATATTTCCGGTCCGGACAATACCAACAAACCTTGATCAACGCAGTGGGTTGTGATTCCTTGTTGATTTTAAATTTAACCATTCATAAGAGCAGCGAAACAGAGATCCAGTTGTCGGATTGCGATACGGTTTATTATAATGGAATCGCATATACTGCAACCGGAATTTATTTTCAAAAATTAACGGATGTACATGGCTGCGATTCCATTTTGAAATTGAATGTCAGTATACTTCCAACGACATTTGGAACCATTGTACGCAATGCCTGTGATAGTTTATTGTTGCATAGTCAAACATATTACAACAGTGGAGTTTACACAATTCTATTGACGAATGCAAATGGTTGTGATTCTATTTTAACGCTCATCCTTACTATGCGTTTTAGCACAACGGCAACCTTGGATTTGGTAGCTTGTGATAGCGCAAGGGTGAATGGAGTGAGCTATTACAGAAGTGGAAGCTATAGACAAGTGCTGAGAAATGCGCAGGGTTGTGATTCCATTTTGTTAGTGAATCTAAATCTATTCAGAAGTTATCGCGATACATTGACCTATGTAACGTGTAATGGAATTGTAATCAATGGAAAGAAGTATGATTCGACGGGTGTTTATGTTCAAACATTTCAATCAACCAATTCCTGCGATTCCATTATCGTACTGAAAATTACCATTCATCATGCAACCTCCGGGACGGCAAGCTATATAGCTTGTGATAGCATTCAGGTTAATGGCGACCACTATGACAGCAGTGGGGTGTACACCCAATTACTGACAAATTCAAATGGCTGTGACTCATTACTGATCATTCAATTGACGGTTAACTATACCAGTTTTGGAAATGTGCAAATTATCGCCTGTGACAGTGCTATTGTAAATGGAGTGAATTATGACAGTAGTGGAATTTACTATCAGAAATTGACGAATTCGGTAAATTGTGATTCGCTGTTGACCATTGAGATTACTATTCCGGAAATAGATACCGCAATTAATGTGAATGGCAATACATTGACTTCTATAGATACAAACTCGCACTATCAATGGGTGGATTGCGATAAACAATTTGAGCCATTGCCCGGAGATACCAACCGGGTGTTTACGGCTTCCAAGTCAGGAAATTACGCATTGGTTCTCCTTAAGCAGGGGTGTAGTGATACTTCTTCTTGTTATCCGGTAACTGTAGTAGGAACTCAAGATGGTATTACATTTAATGACATATACATATCACCCAATCCCTCTTTAGGACCGCTCAGCATTCATGCAACAAGGCCTTTTGATGCAAAGGACTATTTGTGGATTTTAGATCTCAATGGTCGTGAATACGCGAAATTTAAGTTGCAGGGATTGAGTCGAGCTGATTGGGATTTGAGCGAACTTCAGCCAGGAATTTATCTCATTGAGCTTCGCAGAGGAGGAGAAAGAAAAATATTTAAATGGTATAAAACAGCATTTTAAAATGGTTAAATTCTAGGAAAGGCCATTTCAATTCAATCGATTGGATCCCTTTTTTCTACCCGGAGAAAGGGATTTTTTTTGTTATCGAGAGAGCCCTCATACTAACAAATGTTAGTATGAGTAAGACTAGCATAGTGAATTTAGGAGTACTATAGGATTACCAGAATATTGTATCTTGTACCCGTATGAAAGCTATTTTCTTAATCAGACACGGATCGCCAGAGAATTCCTTTTCGTTTCGTGAAATACCCATGCCCATTTGCAAGCCAGACGAAGTTATGATAAAGGTCAAGGCGTCTGGGATTAACTTTGCTGATGTCATGATCCGAAAGAATCTGTATGAAGGAGCTCCGGATTTACCTGCTGTGATTGGTTTTGATGTGGTTGGGATTGTGGAAGAGCTTGGTACAAACGTCCGTGAATTTGCCAAAGGGGATCGGGTAGTGGCCATGTGCAAGTTTGGAGGATATTCGGAATACATTTGTTCTCCGTTTTACGGCGTGGTTAAGGTACCAGAATCCATCAATGATCTTGATGCTTTAGCTTTACCTGTGCAATACCTGACAGCTTATTACGCAGGTGAAAAATTAGTTACTTTGAATGAAGGAGACCGGGTATTGGTTCATGCGGGATCTGGCGGATTGGGGCGCGCATTGATTCAGTATGCCTTAAATAAAAAATGCACAGTGTTTTCAACCGCTGGATCAGGAGAAAAGATTCAATTGTTGCATAATATGGGTGTCCATTACCCGATCAATTACACAACAACCGATTTTAAAAATGAAATCCAGAGGCTCACTCATGGAAAAGGAGTTGATGTAGTCTTTGATGGGATAGGCGGTTCCAATGCGCGGAAGAGTTTTAAAAGTTTATCCACTGGAGGTAGATTGGTTTTACATGGAGCTTCTGCTTTGAGTTCCGGAAATTTATTTCAAAAATTATTTCAATTATTGTCCTTTGGGATTTATCATCCTGTGATGTTGATGATGCCCTCAAAGTCTATTCTTGGAGTCAACATGCTGGAATTGGCCAATGATAAACCTGAATTTGTAGGAAATATGCTACGTGAGGTTGTTCAGTTTACAGAAAAGGGAATATTTGACCCTAAAATTGCACACCAGTTTCCGGTAAGTGAGATAGCTAGAGCGCATGCCTTGCTGGAAAGCAGGAACTTACATGGGAAGGCTTGTATTATTTGGTAGGGAATACTTGTATAGATTTCTGGATGGGTTGAGGTAGGCTTATGGGTTATTTTCTTATTTAGCATAGTCAATGTTTTATAAGATGTAATTTGGTTGGCCTCCCATAAAGGGTTAAGGGATAGATGTTAGAGGATAGTTGTTAGATGTTAGTGAGTTGGTTGATGTTAGTTGTTGGGGGTTAGAAAATAGTTGTTAGTTGGTAGAGGTTAGTTGTTAGGGGCTAATATTAGCTTTTTTCAAAATCGATACTATCATACGTTAGTTACTATTTTGAGCTTCCCCCTATTCATTTAGAATTCAAAAAGAATATTTGATTATATGTTATTAAATACCCACATAAAATGCAAAATAAATTTCAACACAATTCGTTCTCCAATATATCAAGTAATCCTTATTAAATGTGCAAACACTCATTTATAGCAATTTTATTTATTTGGATTTTAATTGCCGCAATTCAGACAGGATGTTACAGTCAAAACTATACCATTGACTCAAGCTTTGGCTTAAATGGTATTATATTAGGTGAAGGCCCTAGCTCATATTATTCCAATATACTTGTTGATCAGAATAAACGGATTTTAATGCCTGGGAATTTACCTTACAACAAAATTGCATCCAGATTTGATGAACACGGTAAAATGGATAGCACATTTAATATTTACTTCAAGCCTTATACTGAAAATGCGAGGATTGGTCCACTCAATATACAAAAGGATGGTAAAATTCTGGCAATAGTAAATAATTATGGGAGTAATATGGATAATGACGATTATGCCTATTGTACGCGTCTCCTTGAAAATGGGGAAGTAGATAGTGCTTTTCTTTCGTACGAACCCCTTCAAATTATTGTAAAACTGCTGAGTCAAAATGACGGGTCGCTTCTTTACTTTTCAAGTTTTAACAAAATTGGAAATAAACCATTTATTAGAGTATTCAAAAGTTCTGTCGAGAATGTATTGGATTCTACTTACGATAAGGTATTTGAAGGGAATTTTCTTGATGCAATAACAAATTCAAACGATGATCTTTTTATTATCAGAGGTTCATCAAATTTTAATATTCTTGAAAAATTTAATAGTATGGGGAAGATTGATACCACTTTTGGTAATTCTGGAAAATACATCTTTCCTTTGCCACGTCAAGATTTGACCTTACATAGAATTTGTTTACAAACTGATGGTAAAATTATTATAGTTGGTTCATTATTGGGCAACTTTTATATCCTTAGATTAAATGTTGATGGAACAATCGATAAAAGTTTTAATAATGGGGAGGCTTTAGTCATTGACTTGGATAATACAGAAACTGCAATAGGTGTTGCCATTCTGACTGATGGAAAAATTGCAGTGCTTGGTGACAGTAAAATTCAAGCCACCAGCAACACGCTCATTCTATTTATTATTGATCAACACGGGGTACTGGTCGGAAATGTAAGTGGGAATGGAATTATGAGATTTCATATTTGTACAACTACAAATGATCTTGTTAACTTTCCAAACACCTATAGTTTTTTAGTTACGGAAGATAAAAATATCTTTATATTAGGAGATTTTTATTTCAAGAATTCCTATAATACCTTTATCCTTAAATTGAAGAATGGTCCAGCACTTGTAAATGCAAATCAAGTTGATGACAAGATTTCGGCAACTGTTTATCCCAATCCTGGTTTGCAAAAGTTTACGGTTAAATATCAATTATCTAATACTGCATTTATTACTGTATCCCTAAAGGATCTTAATGGTAAAATGGTCAGAAAATATCTAAATAGAGAATTTCAAATTACTGGCAATTATTCGCTTGATATAGACGTATCTAGTCAGATTCCAAGGGGGCAGTATTTTCTGGTTTTAAATGCGGATGAACAAATAAAGACATTTCCGATTTTACTTGAATAGGTTTTTTGGATTTGTTGTAGTGTGCCCATGGATCCTACCTATTCAGTACATTCAATGTATTTTAAGATGGAATTTGATTGACCGTTCCTTACAGCGTTAGATGATAGAAGATAAAAGATAGATGTTAGAGATTTATCGCGATACTAACAAGCGTTCGTTAGAAGCGCCTATATACCAAAAACTCCTAAACCTACCCATCCTTAAACTACATTGCTAAATCCCTACACCCCTAAACTCCTACATTCCTAAATGCTTAAACCCCTACATTCCTAAATACTAAACCCCTTCCCTCCCCCTTATTTCAACACTGCAGCCCGCATCACCGAACCCGCACCCCAGCGGCGCCGGATGTGATCGAGTTGTTGCATCAGCGAGATCTGTTCTTCGGTATCCTCAAACAGGCTGATCTGGTATTGGCCGTGTACCAGTCCGCTGAATTTTACGCCAATCAAGCGGATGAGCTGTCTTTTTTCATAGAGTTTGTCAAACAGCTCGTAGCAGACACGGCGGAGGGTATCGTCGTGAGCGGTATACGGTATGCGCCGTTGTTTAGAGTAGGTATTGAAATCGGCGTAACGTATTTTAATGGTTACGCAAGAGCAGACACGTTTGCTTTGGCGCAATTCAAAAGCCAATTTTTCACACATGTCAAGCATTAGAATACGGATGCGGTGGATATCCAGCGTATCCTTTTCAAAAGTCGTTTCCTTGGATATGGATTTTTGCTCGTGGTAGGGGATAACCGGTGTTTCATCAATGGCATTGGCATGTTCCGACAGACTCATTCCCGCCGCATTGCCAAATTCCCGCTGTAACAACCGCACAGGGATGTCGCGCAGGACGTGGATATAGCGCACTCCCATAAAACTCAGTCGTTTGTAGGTCTGCGTTCCGATGCCTGGAATTTTAGAGGTGCTCAGCGGCGATAAAAATTCGCGCTCCGTACCCGAATCGATCTGAAGCATGCCGTTTGGTTTCGCTTCATTTGTCCCGATTTTGGATACCAACTTGTTGACCGACAAACCAAAAGAAATGGGCAGCCCAGCTTCCCGCATCAGCTTATTGCGCAACTCTGTGGCCCATTTCATGCATCCGAAATACCGATCCATTCCGGTGAGGTCCAGGTAAAACTCGTCGATGGAGGCCTTTTCAAATACCGGAGCCTGCTCCGCGATGATGTCCGTCACCATCGCCGAATATTTCGTATAGGAATCCATATCACCCCGTATCACCGTAGCTTGTGGACACAGACGCAAAGCCATTTTCATGGGCATGGCCGAATGTACGCCAAAGGCACGGGCCTCATAACTGCAGGCCGCCACTACTCCACGGTTGCTGTAGCCCCCTACGATCAGCGGTAGTCCCTTGAGCTGGCTGTTTTTAAGACACTCGACCGATACAAAGAAGGCATCGAGGTCCATGTGTAAGATCGCACGTTGATACATGGTCTTCGCAATTTTCAAAAGTCGAAATATTAGACAAATATAAGTCGAAATATTAAGCAACTTGCAACATGACGGATTTTTCAACCAATTATTTTGTAACTTTGTGAAGCAATACAATGTAACAATATGTATCTTGCAGAGAATCTTAAATTTATTCGACAAGAAAAAGGTCTGTCACAAGCCGAGGCCGCCGATAAGGTCGGCATTCCACGTACCACATTAGGTGACTATGAACGGGGACATACCGAGCCCAATCTCGAGACCTTGCTCAAACTGGCATCGGTTTATCAAGTGTCATTGGAAGCCCTGGTGGCTCGTCGTATGAAAAACCTTGCCTGGGAAGAACAAAGTTCCAACCAATTGAAAGTGTTGGCCATTTCTGTTGATGCGCAACAAAAACAAAACATCGAACTGGTGCGCACCAAAGCGGCTGCTGGCTACGTCGAAAGCTTTCAGGATCCCGAATTTATCAGCGATCTTCCCCGCTTCCAATTGCCTGCTTTGCAAGGTGGTCCCTTCCGCGCTTTTGAAATCGAAGGGGATTCTATGCTTCCCATGGAACCAGGAAGTCTTGTCATTTGCCGCTATGTCGAGCAACTTCAACACGTTAAAAACAATACCTGTTATATCGTAGTCTCCCATCGCGATGGAGTGGTTTATAAACGATTACAAAAGGACCCTTCAAAGAAACATCTGATCTGCATTTCTGACAACACGCAATATCCGGCATTTCAACTTCCCTTCGATGAGGTTAAAGAATTGTGGGAATATCAGGCGCACGTCGCTTTCCGCGATCCCCTTCAAATTCATCAAAACCTCATGGAGGCACGGCTGGAAGACATCCGCGAAAAAGTAACGGAATTACACAAACATTATATCGGAAAATAAAGCAATCCTATCAAAGGCTTATCCAGACATTGGCATAATGGGATTTTGCTGAATTTTACAACAATCGTTGATCCTTAAAGCGCTTTGTTCAATTTGCTTGTTTAGCTGATTGCACAAATGGGGTTTAATGCTAATTTTATGCCGACAATAGAATTAAAAAATGCTTGAGTTCCAAGCATCCAAAACCCATATTGCTCTCTTAAAAAATTGGTGGAAGAATCGGGTTGGAAAATTTTATAGTTAAACGGATTTTAGGGTATGATAAAAGAAATAAATTTCCATTTAGTGGACTGCAATGACCAGGATAAATAATCGCATGACCGTACAAAAAAATTCATTGAGTCTTTCGCGTGGTGAACCCTGGATATGGATACTCGCAGGCTTAATTTTGTATTTACCCGGACTGGGAAGTGCACATCTGTTTGACTGGGATGAAATCAATTTTGCCGAAATCAGTCGCGAAATGCTGGTCACCGGAGATTTTCTAACCGTACAGGTAAACTACCACTCATTTTGGGAGAAGCCACCACTGTTTTTCTGGATGCAATGTGCAAGCATGAAAATATTTGGCATCAATGAATTCGCTGCCAGGTTTCCTAATGCCATCTGCGGAATACTTACCTTACTGTCATTGTTGCATTTGGGAAGCAAACACTTTTCAATTACCATCGGACGGCTATGGGCATTGGCCTACTTGGGTTCCATACTTCCATTGATGTATTTTAAATCAGGAATCTTAGATCCCTGGTTTAATCTTCTTATCCTTTGGGGATTAGTTTACATGATACAGGCCGTACAAAAATTTCAAGCGGATTTTTCGAATTTCAGTTTTTACAGTCTCAGGCATTATACGGTGATGGCTGGTTTATTTACCGGATTGGCTATGCTGATCAAAGGACCCGTAGCCTATTTAATCCTGTGTCTTTGTTTGGTAGTTTATACGGCGAAGCGAAAAATTCAATGGAAGGAAAGTTTGCAGGTCATCATACCGTTTTCATTGGTTGCCTTAACGCTGGGATTTAGTTGGCATATTGGGTTATTTATTACTCAAGGTCACGGTCTCGCTATAGAATTTTTTCGTTATCAGTTGCGTTTGTTCAGTACAGCAGATGCCGGCCATGCCGGATTTCCAGGATATCACCTGGTGGTATTATTGGTTGGTGTATTTCCTGCCTCTCTGTTGAGTATACCCACTCTATTTAAAAACAGTCACCCGGCTTTTGAAGCACAACGCATATGGATACTTTGGATGAAAATCCTGTTCTGGATCGTGTTGATTTTGTTTAGCATAGTTCAATCCAAAATAGTGCACTATTCATCACTGGCTTATTTTCCAATCACTTTTTTGGCGGCAATGACCATGACAAAGCTGATCGAAGGAATTCAAATTTGGAACCGGTGGTTACGTATTGGATTATTGGCTTTGGGCGGTTTCATAGCTTTACTTTTATTCATTGCACCCTTCATTGGAAATCATATCGATGCATTAAAAACCTTTTTTCATCAAAATGCATTCGCTCTGGCCAATCTGGAGGCTAAACCCACATGGTCTTATGCCTTAGCCGCAGGAGGTATAGGGTATTTGGCATTATTGCTTTGGTCTGCCTATCTTTTGCGAAATCAAATCATGCGCAAAGGAATTTACTTGATGTTTGGCAGCACGGCAGTGTGTGTGATGATGGGAATGATGTTTTCCGTTAATAACATTGAAGCTTATTCGCAGCGCGCAGCCATTGAGTTTTATGAATCGAAAGCAACAGAGGAGTGTTACCTGCATCCCTATGGCTTTAAAACTTATGCACATTTGTTTTATGGTAAAGTCAAACCTTTCCATCGGGCAACGAAAAGTAATTTTGAATGGCTGCTCAATGGTCCCATTGATCATCCTGTATATTTCATAGCCAAGAATAAAAATGCTGAGGACTTGCGTAGCATTCAATACTTGAAGGAGCTCTATCAGAAAAATGGTTTTGTCTTTTTCAAACGGGAAATTGGTGCTCATCCACCCGCCCAATGAATTAATTTATTTTTTACTAACAACTGTTAGTAAGAAATTATGCAATAGCTCTATAGGTGTTTTTTCTAATTCAAAAATAAATACTTTAGAACCGGAAAGCTTTAAATACTGGCTACCGGGGTCATCCTGATCGTAGCAGAAATGGATAATGGGCAATCCGCTGGAAATATATTCTTCCAGTTTACTTGGCAGACCAGGATAATTCAGGTTGGACAGATTCACCAGCACATCGGTCGAGCCATAGGCAACTAACAATTGTTCGTCAGTTTGGCAGTTTTTCAATTTAACCCAATCGCTCTCTTGTTCGGCCAATTGTTGCAGTCCTGAGTGTTGAATTCCAAATAAATGAAATTCCATATTCGTAAAGGGTGCATTTTTACGTAACGCTGACAGCGTTTTTAATTCCAGGCAGCCCTCCCTCTGAGGAAGATAGGTATTTCCGAAAAAACTCAGTACCCAATGGGAATGAGGAGATCGGGGCATATGGGTAAAATGGAGGCGGCATCCGTTGGGTTTTACCAAAATTTTATTTTCTGCAAGGCCATAAGAATTTAATAAATATTCTTTCATGCTTGGAGCGTTGACCAGAATACGATCACAAGTGAATAAGACCCACTTCTCAAAACGGTAATTGGCTCCGGGAAATCTTGAAGAATTAAATGCGAAAAGGTCGCCCATGTCGACCGTCCACATATGGCGAAATACTTTTTTTAAGATCAGTCCGATGATATGGCTGCTGAATGGATGGCTTACGGTGAGAATCTGATCATGCTTTCTTCGGATACGTACCAGATAATAAATGAGGCTTATCCATTGGAAAAAAATTTTATCATCCGGCCATAACCATTGGTGTAACCAACGGATCCAATGCAGGCTTTTGAGTTGGTTTCTTTTTTGAGGATCCAGGATAAAAGGCCATCCGATGCGGTGTATTTGGGGATGAATTTCCTTGAAATTTCTGATGCGGGTGGTAATCAATTCAACAGGAGTAAATTCTGTGGGTTCTTTCAGCATTGCAGCGACCCTGAAAGCCCGCGGATTTCGTAGAGGTGGAGCATGAAAACTAAAGATGATTTGACGCACGGAATACAAAATTAAGGTATTTGGGCTTGCTGGATTTCATCGAACGCTAACTTTGAAACGCTTGCGAAATAATCTTAACCCAATTCGGATTATTTTATCTTGATTTTATTCAACTTTCGATCCGTCAAGTTGTTTTAATGCGTTAATCTAATTTGTATCATCAGAATAAAAATTTGTAATAAATTATGGAAAGCCAAAACAATCAATCACAAAATGGAGGTGCCAAGTGTCCATTTTCCGGTGCAGCCAGTAAGCAGGTAGCGGGAGGCGGAACCCGAAATCGGGACTGGTGGCCCAACCAATTGAAATTAAACATTTTGCGTCAACATTCTGAACGATCCAATCCAATGGACCCTGAATTTGATTATGCCCAAGCTTTTAATTCATTGGATTTGAATGCACTTAAAAGCGATTTGTATTCTTTAATGACGCAATCTCAGGACTGGTGGCCTGCTGATTATGGTCATTATGGACCGTTTATGATCCGAATGGCCTGGCACAGTGCGGGTACTTATCGGATCTCGGATGGCCGAGGTGGTGGTGGATCTGGAGCACAGCGATTCGCACCGCTGAACAGTTGGCCGGATAACGCAAATCTTGACAAGGCGAGACTATTGTTGTGGCCGATCAAAAAGAAATACGGCAATAAAATTTCCTGGGCGGACCTGATGATTCTGGCCGGAAACTGTGCATTGGAATCCATGGGTTTTAAAACATTTGGATTTGGTGGTGGCCGTGAAGATATTTGGGAATCGGAGGAAGATATTTACTGGGGTTCAGAAAAAGAATGGCTTGCTGATAAGCGCTACAGTAGCGAACGTGAATTGGAAAACCCTCTGGCTGCAGTTCAAATGGGATTGATTTATGTGAATCCTGAAGGACCCAATGGCAATCCGGATCCAATAGCCGCTGCGAAAGACATTCGGGAAACCTTTGGCAGAATGGCCATGAACGATGAAGAAACTGTTGCTCTTATTGCTGGAGGTCACACTTTTGGTAAAACCCATGGTGCGGCTGATCCTTCAAAATACGTTGGTGTTGAACCGGCTGCAGCAAGTATCGAAGAACAAAACCTGGGATGGAAAAACAGTTTTGGTACAGGTGCAGGCGGAGATACCATAACCAGTGGTCTTGAAGGTGCCTGGACAACTACCCCCACAAAATGGAGCAATAATTTTTTCTGGAATCTCTTTGGCTATGAATGGGAATTGACAAAAAGTCCGGCAGGGGCCAAACAATGGGTCCCCAAACATGGAATGGGGGCCGACAGTGTCCCGGACGCACACGATTCCTCAAAAAAACATGCTCCCATAATGTTGACCACAGACCTTGCACTCAGATTTGATCCCGACTATGAGAAAATCTCACGAAGATTTTTGGAGAATCCTGATCAGTTTGCAGATGCATTTGCAAGGGCGTGGTTTAAGTTAACTCACCGTGATATGGGTCCTCGCAGTCGCTATCTCGGTCCAGAAGTGCCGGTGGAAGATTTGATCTGGCAGGATCCTGTTCCTGCGATACATCATCCCTTGGTCAATGATCAGGATATTCATGAGCTGAAGGGTAAAATTGCTTCTTCCGGTTTGAGCATTTCGGAAATGGTGACGACAGCGTGGGCTTCTGCATCCACTTACCGTAATTCAGATAAACGCGGAGGCGCAAATGGGGCCAGAATCCGCTTTGCCCCACAAAACAACTGGGAGGTGAACAATCCAGCCGTGCTGAGCAAAGTATTAAAATCATTGGAAACCATACAAACCGCATTTAACCAGACACAATCTGGAGGCAAGAATATATCCATGGCTGACCTGATCGTATTAGCCGGGAATGTAGCTATCGAACAAGCTGCTGAAAAAGCGGGTATTCCAGTTACTGTTCCATTTACTCCTGGGCGTGGTGATGCATTGCCAGAACAGACTGATGAAGCCTCGTTTGCGGTGCTTGAACCTTTGGCCGATGGTTGGCGCAATTACGAAAAGGCGAGTTGCCATGTTCCAGCTGAAGAAGTTTTAATCGATAAAGCACAGTTATTGGGATTGACTGCGCCGGAGATGACAGTGCTTTTAGGAGGAATGCGTGCACTGAATGCCAATTACGATGGATCAGGGCTGGGTATTTTAACCACCAAACCCGGACAACTCAGCAATGACTTTTTTGTCAACCTGTTGGATTATCAAACGGTATGGTCACCTGTGGATGATCGAAAGAAAACCTTTGAAGGGCGTGACCGCAAAACGGGAGACCTGAAGTGGAAAGCCAGCCGGGTCGATTTGATCTTTGGTTCCAATGCTGAATTGCGTGCATTGGCAGAAGTGTATGCCTGTGCCGATGCTGGAAATAAATTCGTTAAGGATTTTGTGGCCGCATGGAACAAAGTCATGAACCTGGACCGTTTTGATTTAAAATAACTAACAAACGTTAGTAATTAATAATAGGTGATCCCTTAAGGATCACCTATTATTATTCGCATCCATATGATTAAATGCATTAGCGAAGAGAGGGATCAATCCAATTTTTTTAGCTGTTTTGCCCAAGTGGAATGATCTAAGTGCTGTGAATTTGAACTGTAAACACGTATATCATCGTTAGAACTCAATATATTCTATATTAGTAAATCCTAATGTTCGCCAAACCGGATCAGACATTTTTAGACTGCCAAAAGAAGTTTGATAATGACCGGTTTCGTTTACAACCTGTAACTGACCATTGTCCATCCAAACATGTCCCGCAGTATACACATGACCTCCACCTTGCTGACTCTCTAATGCGGCGTGAGTACACTTGTCATGGGTGCCAATACTAATTTGATAATCATCAAAACTTAAGGTAAACTTATAGGGTTTTAACCCTGTTGATTCATTCAACAGTTGCGTGATACCTGCATTTCCATCGCGTGTACTTCCAAACGATAACGATTGATTTTCATAATTTCTAGCGAAAGTTGTTTGTTCATCTTGCAACTGAAGAGGAGATTTATTTGCGTATATCGAATTACCATGGTTATCGATGCCGGGTTCCCCATACCCATTTGAAGTTATTGGTTTGTATGCATTTGGTCTACCTGTGTTAGCATTCCTATCTCTATTACTTGTTCGTTCATCTAAAGATCGCCCCCTATTTGCATCTCTTTTGCCTTTAAATGCCTTAATGGCTTCGTCCTGACTTATTCCGCTCCTCCCTTGGGTTTCATCATAAACTCTTCGAGAAGCTCTGAGAGCTGAATAGAAATCAGCATCAATTTCTAATTCTTCAGGGGTTAAAGCACCATCAGCTGCAATGTCTAAGACAGCTTCAGCGGTGAATAAGAGTCCGATTTTAACGTCAGTCAATGGATCATGACCACTTGGATCTGAAAACTTGATAGGGTTATTGATGGTATATGCGTACCTATTAAAAGCATCCGTTCGAAATTTTCCCCCTGCCAATTGATTGTCAGCAGAGATAAATCGGGTTGTGAATGGGTCATAATAACGGGCTGAGAAATAGTACAATCCACTTGCGTCAAACTCCTTTGTTCCAAAAGTATACCTGATGTTATTTTTCCCAGTGAATTGATACACTTCACCAAATGGTTTATAATAAACCTGATTTTGCAATAGACCGGAGGGTGAAGTGGTAACTTTTGTACTATTCACTAGATCCTGGTGAAAAAATATAATTCCACTGGTAGGAATTCCTGGGTAACCGTTATTTAAAGATTTGTTTTTGTTTGGAGAGGCATTGGTTATGGTCGCAACTATTTTATTTTCGGTGAAAACGTATTTAGTCATGATAACACTATCAGGAGTCCTGGTTAACTCATAATTTGGACTGATGTACATGGTGCTTACCTTGTTTTTTAAGTCTCTCTTTTCAATCCTATTTCCAAGATGGTTATACATAAAACTGAACATCGGTGTATTGTTGACAGAAATGGTGGTGAGTCTGTCTAAAGCATCAAATTTGTACTCCTCCGAAAGTAATTTCTTTCCATTTTCCATGACTCTTTGTGTTTGATTTCCATTCAAATCATAGAGGGCACTATATATTTTATTCCCATTTTTAGTTCCTGAAGTAACTTGATAATTGGTGTATTCAAATGAGATTGAATCTTTTTTTAAAAGGTTTCCTGAATTATCGTAAGCAAAGCCGTAATTTCCATAAGCTCCCCTTGCGGAGTCCAACCTTCCTGCCTTATCGTATTTGAAGTATTGAGAATACAGTGCATTTACACTATCTGCAATTAAAACGATTTCGTTAACATTGTTCCAATCATATAATTGATTGACTAAAATATCATTGTTAGGGGAAGTAATTTTATATTGATGCAATTGGCCTGAAGGAAGAAACGAATTATTCCTTTGGACCTGGTTACCATACTGTAACAAAACCCCATTGGATTGTGCATTGTATGCAAGGTAATCAAATATTGGGGTAGGTGCGATGTTTTTATTTTTCTGATCTAGTAAGCTTATACTCTTTGGCATTCCGTTTTGATAATAACTATAGAATGCAATGGTTGAGTCAGGGTAAATTAGTTTTGAGATACTTTGATCGGGGTTGAAACTATAATTTTCAGTAAATGACCAGTTTTTATAACTGAAGGTAATATTTGATTTTTTCGAATAAGGGGTATACTGATAGGAATAAAATAATCCAGTGTCCTGTAGAATTATTTTACCAATTTGACCAAGCCCGTTCTTAACATAAGCTAGATCATATAGATATTGGTATGATGTACCATCAGGAAATTTTTGTTTTATGAGTCTTTTCGATCCATCATAGATGGAAATAAGTGTATCTCCTTTATTATCCACGGTTGTAATGGCCCGATTCAAATAATCATATAGGGCATATGTTTTTCCAGAGGATGGATTAAAACTTAATACTTTGTCTCCTACAGAATTATATTGTTGGTTGATTGAGTGTCCTCCTGGATCCGTTGCTAGTGTGTCTCTACCCAATAAATCATAAAAGAATTCTGAAGTTTGAGAAAGATTATTTATATGCTGAATTATTTTCTTTTTTGAATTATAGTACTCAAATATGTATGAACTAACTGCAGAATCTGGCTTTCCTGAAGCCACACAAATTTCCATTTTTTTATCTGAGTAGGAAAATCGCGTTGTATTATAGGTTCCGGTTGAATCAGGAGAGTGAATGGATGTCAATCTTCCATATGGATCATAAGAATAAGTAGTCCAAATTATGCTATCGTTAATGAAGTAAGGATTGGATTTTTTAGTGACTTGATTTTTGTTATTGTATTCAATTTGCTGCAATATGTGTCTATGATCGGTTCCACGCCATACATTAACATAATTTCGTTCTAGGCCATCAATGTATGATTCTGTTGAATCCCAACTTGTTCCTTCCCAATTGTTTCTTACCACCTTAGAAGTCAAAATGCCCGTAGGATTTGATTTGGAATAGGAAACTATTTCTAGTGCAATTTGGTTGATAGACGTTGAATCCGGCCCTGTCATAACGCTATCCCTGCCAAACTGATCCAATAGAATTCCAAATCTGTTGCCATTGGCATCAAATGATTCAATTCTTACGCCAAATGCAGGATTGTACACAGATTTTGTGGACAGTATTTTTCCCCACTGATTTTTTGGATAATAATTTGTTATAGGGAAGGTATGATAGATTGGGTCATATTCGATGGATGTGGAATCCATTGAAGCATCAATTTTTATGGTATTGTTTCCGAAAGCATCATATATATATCTTGTGCTTAACCATGTATCTGTAGTATTTAACCATTGAGACTGAATATTTATTTGATTTGAATTGGGGTAGTAAGTATTTGTGGTTTGCGTAAGGATTAGTTTACCAAGAGAATCGCTGCTTTGAACCATCTTGGTCGGTAATCCGATCAACCACGTTATCGTATCATTTAAATAGTTTACTAGTTTGTAGAGTGTATTTTGCGGTTTAGCAAGGTCGCCAACATTGGTAATTAGAATTGGATTGCCAAAAGTGTCATATTTATACTTAATGGATGATGTATAGTTGTATTTCCCATAGTCATAATGGTATGAATTGACTTTATTTATCTGGATATTGTAAATTTTTGAATTGGTAATATTTTGAAGTTCAAGCAAATTATACTCATTCTTTTGAGTAGAAAGTACGTTGTTGTTGAGGTCAAAAACAATGGTTGAATCTACCTTTCCTGTTAAAGGAAATTTTTGTAAGTAATACGTCTTTGATATGGTATTACTCATACTGTCAGTTTCGGAAGTGGAATGAAACCCAAGCCATCCCTGTCCTGTTAAATCAATTTTAGCTCCATCATATTTATAATGATAATGGTAAATATTACCCCTGCCATCTGCCGCTGAGTAATTCGACGTAACATACATCGCTCTTTGAGTTAGTTTTATCGGGTAGTTAGAACCTTGTTGGGGTGATAGGGGAAGACTGTTGTAAATATTAAAAATCCCTATCGCAAGAGTTGAACTATCTGTTGAACTTATTTTACTGTATATTGAATCATTTGTAATGGGTTGATATTTAATATTGACGACACCACCTATATTGTTTTGGATAGAGTAAACTTGATCTGGTAGCTGATTAAAATTCTTCTGTGGATTAAGGGAGTCAGAATTTATGTAGATGTTTTGTGAACCAGCATCGAAAATGTCCGTGATATTGTCTCCATTGAAATCACCAATCCACTTATGACTAGATAAGGGAAAATATGAAATAGGGACATAGTTAAAACTTATACCGTTAGCATAATATATGGCGTATTTATTATTACTGGAACTTAATAAGTCCATTAAACCATCTCCATTATAATCTCCTAACCAACTATTGCTTCTAACTATATCTCCGGCAGGAAAAGTAAGTGGAGATTCCAATCCACTTCCATTGGAAAAATATATTTGATAATTGCTTCCACTTTTTCCAATCAGATCTCCCAAACCATCTCCATTGAAATCAGCAAAGAAACTGCTATTCTTATCAAGTGACGTACGTGCAAATATTCCAGATTTAAATGAATAGTTTATTGAACAGTTGGAGAGAAATATTGAGTCTGAAACATAAATATCGGCTAATCCATCCCCATTGAAGTCTGATGTCAAACAAGTTTTACCGTTCAGTGCTGGAAAATGTATTGGGATAAATTTATTAAAACCTTTACCATTTGAAAAACTGATGTAGACATATGTTCCAGATTTACTAATTATGTCGCTTTTTCCATCTCCATTGAAATCAGCTGACCATACAGAGTTTGAATTAATTGTACTTGGAAGAAACAAACTATCTTGAATGGGAATGGATGATTTAAATTCTGTTCCATTGGAAAGGTATAATTTGCAATTACTGCTCGTTCCATTGACTAAATCAGTTCTTCCATCGCCATTAAAATCAGCAACTAGTTGGAGGCTGCTCAATGTTATCGATGGAGAGATGATTTTATTTGTAAAACCACTTTCATCTGCGATATATATGCCATTTAATGTATTCCCACTGCTTAGAAACAAATCAGTTTTACCATCTCCATTAAAGTCTCCTTGCCATCCGCCTGACGTTGATAGTTCTGATAAACTGAAACTGTCTTTGAAGAATTTATTGGGGGAGTTGGTCCAGTTGAATGAATCAAATGCTAATAAACTATTGTTTGGAGAATATTGGCATATGCTGACCACCCTGCTTGAATTCAACGGGATAATATTTTCATACGTAATTTTGTAATTTCTGATAAGTTGAGTGTCATTGGTATTTGTAATGATATAGGTTTTAATATTGGAAAGCCTGACCAATGATTGAATGATACTTCCTCCAATGAATTGAACAACAGAATCAGGCCTTCCTTCGTAGTAAAATTGGATTATTCTTTGAGCTGATAGACGATTGGTGCTGTTGGATGTATAGAGTATTTGATTTGGATATACCTGACCCCTATTTGAAGCAATGGTTATAATATTTCCCGTTGAATCTAAGGGAGATTGCGTATAATTATAGACAATAGAGTTTCCATTCAGGTCAACTTCACGATTGATATACCACTTTCTTAGTGAGTTCTTTTTAGGACCGCTTGTAAAATTTTTACCAATGGCATAAACCTTTGAATCTGGAGTACCACCGAATTGATATGAAATTCCTTTGTTTGATGTGACATCAAAAGTGCCAGGCCCGCTCCCACTGGTATTACTTGCTATTAATTTAGCCCAAGCTTCGATTTCGGTGTGATAAATAGCACCTTCTGAATAATATCCATTAACATTTCCACCTATTCTCATTAATCTACTTGACCCAATCGTAAAGCGATCGTTACCGTCATAATTCACACTACCTTTGAAGCCATCTTCTTCATAGGTTGCCCCGACCCTGTTTATGCTTGAGATTCCTGACAAACTAAAACCTTTACCAAGGAGACCATTGCCCGCTTGACTAGAATAAACAATTGAAATTTGGGGAGTTACACCATTGGTTCCGGGAGGGACTTCAATGTTTAATGTATATCCAGCGGCTCCATTGCCACTTATGTTAAAAGTGCTATTTAAGGTAGAACTTGGTTCATTAGATTTTACTTGTGCAGTTGCAATTTGGTCAATGCACAACATAAATACCAGAAGGTTAAGAATTGAATTAAGGAATTCTTGATGGTTGACGATTGTATTTTTCATGATTTTTTAAGATTAGGGATTGAATGATATAGGAACTTTGAATACATGGTAGTATTAATTCAACGGCATTAAATCAATGGTAAGCGGATGAAGATTTATGGTATTGTTGATGGATAACTATTTATTCAAGAATTGATTGATTTTAAATGCAGTTAATTAACTGTCATTTTATTCAAGGCACCTGGAAGTGGACGATAGAATAATTTGCTTTATAATTAATTCAAGCAGTAAAAAGTTTGAATTATGGAAGTAAACCATCTTTGTAGATACTCATAAATTGGTTTCACTTGATTAACCATTGTTGATATAAATAGTTATAACAGGGTTGATGGGAGAATCTGAAGTACAGCCACTGATATTCATAGTGAATCCAGAAATTTCCAGATAATAGACCGTCCCATTATTCTGTTCCGCTGGGACCAACATTCCATAGAAGGATTGATTAATTTCACAGGTTGAAGTTGTGATTTGACCCGGTTCTGGGTTATTGAAATAAATGTTTAATGTAGTGCCATCAGATGATTGGTAAGTTAAAATGCCTTGAGGACCATAGGTACTTTTTGAACCAAATGTTGCTATCAACGTTTGGCCAGAGTTTGGTTCGATAGTTGAGTAGGGTTGATTCACGATCTTACCATGATGAAGATATACCCCTGCATTTGCATCATCTCCGGAATATTGTACATGAGAAAACTTTTGACCGGTTTGATTATCAATGTAGATATTTACTGAACGGGCATCAGTCGAAGGATTGTAATTTGAGGTTGACATAAGGATAGTGATTAATTGATTATGTGAAATATTTTACTTTGCTCCAATTATCTTAATGGTGGTTGTAAATGTGTTTACATCGGATTGCCCATAATAAGGAGTGGTAGAATAGGATCCGTCACTTTGCAAATATTGAACGGTATAGTTTGGACAGCTGATGGAATTGTAATTCACATCATTGTTTGTTTCAGTATGATAATATACGTGCCAAATAATACTTAATAGGGAACCATCAGGCATATTAAAGTTAGCCTGTCCTTGAGTTTCTCCGTCCACCTGAGTGGTCCAACAATCTGAAACTCCAAGAAGTTGTACGGCTGTTGGATTGTTGTCAGTAGGGGAAATGTTCTTGACGGTTGCATTAATTACCGGAGGACCGCCGTGTTCAACAGGATCTGGGGCCCATGAAGTTGGAAAACCGTTGAATGTAATGTAACCATTGGTGTAGTTAAGAATGTTGACAATGAATGTTGCTCTGCTTGTAGACATGGTACTCATTTTTTATGGGTTATGAATAGAAGAATTATTGAAATAACAGTTGAAAAAACTGCAACTGAATAGAGTTTCAGATCTTTTCATATTGAAATAAATGTTTATTAGGTTAAAGTATCGGTATTTTTTTCAAAGTAATACATGGTTATAGTTCATTCTTAGATAAACTCATCCACCTACTCCAAATGGAGTTTCTTTTCCTAAAGTCAAAATAATGTTTGCATGCCTTGGAAAATGAGATTTTTGATATTGAAGCCAGGTTAGTAGTATGCATTGGCTATTTGCTTTTGCAAAGTAGGAATAGCACTAAGCCATATAGGCAACTAACTTCTCTATAAACATTTCCAATGCGTAAATTACTTTACAAAACCTTTCTGGTTTTCATTTTTTGGGGCAGCAAATTTTCACAATAAATGTAGGGAAATTGGCGAATAGCTTGTATATAAAAAAAAATATTTTTTTTTGGTAACCGAAAACGAGATTCAATATCAGGTCGGCATCGTACAATTGGATTATTTAAAAGTACCCCTTATTTTATATGAACAGGAATGAAGAAAACGAGCTCAAAGGGTTGATGCTAAAGGCAAATTCAATTTAGGCGTGATCAGCTCAACTTAAAAAATTAGTTTTATCGAACCTTAATTGTGCATGCTGTGGACTATGGAATACCCTGGTATCCCTGTAACTTCATTTCTTTCTGGATTTATACTGCATTTTTTGGAGATCTTATTAACTCACAATCATTTATGACTTAATTAGAGGGTAGTTGACTAAGTCATATTGGCTCAAAGGTCAGGCTAGAATATGTCAAATAAGTTGGATTGGCATTATCGTGTAAAGTAGATGGTACTAATTTGGATATCCCGGATTTAATAACACTGATCCTTTAAGGTTGAGTTCAATGATGAAGTGAGGCCTTTATCATTTAGAGTCATTAATTAGTTAAATTCAACGTCTAAAAGATTAGTAGACAGGAAAAATACCCTTTAGATACAGGAAAAACGCCCTTTTATCTGCCTACCTTCAGAGCATAAATTTGAGAAATTAAAAAAATTTAATAGATGGCTCAGATGATACCTATCGGGGACGATTGCTTTGTTGTATCCGATCTACACCTTGCAGAAGGCAACCTGGATCGGGGTAGAACACTGGGAACAGAAAATTTTTTTTCTGATGGAGTTTTTTCGGAAATGCTACAGCATCTTGAAAGTTCGTATCACCAAAAAAAGAGTAAGCCTTGTTGCCTTATCATCAATGGTGATTTTGTAGATTTTATAAGGATCACGCGGATTCCGGAAACGAAAGAACAGTTCCACTTATGGCAAAATGAACTGAATAAAGTGGACCCTCATTTTATCATCCCATCGTCATGTATTTCCGGACGGGAAAAAAAGTATGGACTGCGGACCAACAATTACAAATCTGTCTGGAAACTTTATTGTGCCATATTGGGTCATCCGGTTTTATTTGAGGCCTTGAGTCAATGGATTTCTTCCGGAAATCAATTGATCATCAATGTCGGTAATCACGATCCTGAGTGGTACTGGAAGTGGGTTCAGGATTATTTGAAAATCCGACTTTGGGAAATGACCGGTAAACAATCACAGCTTCAAGCAAGTTTTCAAAACAATATCCTTTTTAGCATAGCTGCGTTCTCCCTATATGATAAAGTTTGGATAGATCACGGTCATAACTATGAGAAAGTGACCTGCATGGATCCTGACTATGAATACGACCTTGTAGCTCCTAAACAAAAACTATTTTCTAAGCGAAAACCTCAAAATGTAAAACAAGAATTTGAAAAAGAGCTCTTCATTTCATTCGGATCATTTCTTAACAGATATCTAATAAATAAGGTGGAATTCGATTTTCCACATGTTGATAATCTGAGCATAAAAGGAAGCATGTTCAGAGCATTGCTCGATGAGAATTTTGAGAAAGTCATTAAAATCTTTGCAAATTTCGGTGGGTACGCTGTACTGGTTTTAAAAAAGAACTTCCAGTTGAGTATAATCAGGTTTTTGATTTGGCTTGTTTTTGTATTGGCTCCAATAATTATGTTTGTTTACCTGTTTTCAAATCCGCCCACTGAATTATTTATAAAGACCAAAAGTTTAAATTCTTTTTGGAAACTAATATTAAATGGTTTTACAAATTTGTTCATACCTCTTTTGAGCAGATGGGCTCTCAAGAAAATATTGTTATGGTTGAAACTAACTGATCCGCCACTGTCTGAATCAGCATTTAGAGATCTTGAGAAAGGAGGAAAATTAGCAGGTTATGATTACATTGTATTAGGGCATAATCACCACCCTCAGCACATCATTAAAGACGGTAAAGAGTATCTGAATTCGGGAACCTGGACCAGTAAATACGTGCAGAAATATGAACGGATTGAATCAGGTGTGACTTATAATCTTGTGTATTTATCAAAATCAAGTACGGGATCAATACAAACATGTCTTATGATTTGGAATACAAATAATAAGAAATTAGAGCCTTACAGTAATTTTATAACAAATGCATAACTAGTTTAATTTATGTCGAAGAATATTTTCCTGGCAATTTCTTGGGTAGGGATGATCATTTGCCTCGCTTCTTGCGGATGGGTTAAAAATATTGGATACAAAAGTGCGGATAGAGTTGGGAATTCAGTGGATAAATTTCACCAAGAATTATTTCCAGCTGACAGCCTGAGCAAAAAACTAATGATGGGGCTCATCGAGGGGGTAACAAATGAGCAATCTGTTCAAAAATTGGAATATTTTTCACAGCGCATCATTGACACTCTGATGAACAAACTCGAAGTACATCTGGAGAGTTTGAACCTCAAATCTGTGGGATCCTCAGTTATAACAGGACTTCGGGAAGAATTAGGATCAGATTCGATGAAGCTGGATTTGGAGAAATTTCGAATGAATCTTGAAAATGAAATCCAGTGGTTAATACGGGGAGTATTAGCCGAATTGACAAGCCAGAACACGAATGCAGAGTTGAAGAGTCTCATTGCAAATATAATGAGCGATGCCAATAGAAAACAAATTCAATCCTTTCTTTCAGGCATTTTATCAGGCATTGAACTAGATTCGCTGGGCGAGGAGTTAAGAAGCGGAATCCTAAATGAAACTACAAAAGAAGCATTTTCGAAGACTATCATGGCACCTATTCTTGAAACTCTCGAAAGGATGGAGAAAATAGTCGATAAAGTGAATGACCAAACACAAGATTGGTGGGATAAATATTTTTGGCAGCTCATTGCGGGGGTAATCATCTTGGCAGGAATTTTAAGCTGGTTCTACATACAACGAAAAAAAGTCAGGCACAATCAAATGGCGCTGGAAGAAGAAAATAGAAACCTTAAATCAAGATTTCAATTTAATGAACAATTGAATAATATCATCCTGTCTGAGCTGGATCAGCTAAAACAACAAACGACTCCTGAAGAGTTAAAACTGAGAATTAAGCAGAAGGCTATCGAACACGGCATTGAGGCGGATGTACACCAAAAACTGAGTCAGCTAAGAATGCTTCAAACCATGAATTGGTCTGAATCGAAATAATCAGCATGAATTGCGATGGGAGTTAATATTATTATGCAACAAACAATTGGGCGAACAAACCTTTGATGGATAGAACTTTCATGTTTATTTTTAATTGTCGGGGAGATGGTAAGTGCGGTAATTTAATTAAATTAAAATAACTGAACGTGGTTGATAAAAAATCAATTATCAGATGTTTTGTGTCTGTTTTTTTGAAAGGTGGATGACACTTATTAAGTGTCAAGGAAAAATGAAGAATTTGCTTTTAAGAAAAATTGATTGAGTCTGTGTTGATTTAATAGTTGAATACTATGGATTTTTATTCATCCATTGGTTTATCCCAATTTAAATTTGAATTTTGGAATTCAGAAATCAGGTGTGAAGGAGAGAGAGGTTCTAATATTTAATATTGATTTAATTGCCAACTAATTGAGTAGTACTGAAAGTAAATAAAAAAGTGATCTTCATTTATTAAAATTTATGAAATAATGATACCTATATTATACTTTAGTGGATTTAAGGCGAATGACCCATTGGATGGATTATCTGCAAGACGTAGGATGCTTTTGCATTTACTGGTATGCATTGTTGTTTCCATAACAATGGTAATTATGATCGACTCAGTATTTAAAATCGTATTTTTTGCGGGAGTCAAATGGAAAATTGCAGAGGTATTTATGTTTGGTGTATTATATGCCCTGATCATAATCAATACAAGGAAGTCTGGTTCTCTTTTTCATTTTTTGATCATTTTAATACCTCTTTATCTTGGAGATATTTACCTCGAGGCGCATTGCCTGAGGACGCAAACTGATAAGGCGATATGGAATTATTATCCGGGAAGTTTTGTATTTGATATAAAGCCCATTTGGATCCGGTTTTTAGTTACACTGTCATTTGATGCTTTATTGATGGGACCAGTATGTTTATGGATTTCCCGAATGATTGCAACCATTATAGTTAAAAAAGGTAATAATCATTTCAATGAGGCTTACTTTCGATTATTTAATGAAAAGCGTACCAATGATCAACCTATCATCTTACCAGAGCGCATAAAGTTATGGAGCGATAATTGCGGAAAGAATTTGTTTAAGAGAATCGATTTTAGTTTCTGGATAATCCGGATTTTAGGTATTTTCTTCTTATCATATTTGGGAATATTATTAATGGGAGCTTTGGGCACGGTATCCATGGGTAGCAATAAAACAATATGGCCCGATTCACTTGCAAAATTAATGTCCGACACGTATGCAAATGCGTTTCATCATGTTCATACGATAGGGAAAATCAGCAATTTTATTCTTTTGGCTATGTCCGCCGCATTTCATTTGAAAATCAGATTTCTGGTATTGCGCATATTTATGCTAGGCAATCTCGTGGCAGCCGTTTGCTCCTTTTATTTGTATTATTTCAGTAGCCGTGATGCGTTTTTGTTTCAATCGGGTATCGCCGACAGTTTAGTAACCATTGTTAGTTTAATCCTTCTGTTAATAAGCAGGAAACATTTTGATAAAAGCTTTACTGAGAGTAAATTCAAAATTAAAGACGCTACCATTGCAGAAAAGTTACTAATTGCCGTTTATTTGGTTATATTTTTATTGTTTGCTTTTCTATTTATAATGCTCGTAGGAGGTTTTTTAATAGGGAATGCATTTGGTGAATTTTTTGACAAATGGTATGCATTGATCCACTTACCGGAAGCAATGTTGCTGAATTCCATTACATTTTCTTTTACGTCTGCTCTCATGGCATTCTATTGCTTCAGATATGCAGCTGTTAGGAGTATTCTAAGCAACAATCTCACAGATCCCATACTCTTCAGCACCATTGCTGCAACCATTTGGACTTTTTATTATTACATGACGTCATTGGAAGATCCCGGACTGCTCAAAAATTATTTAATCATTTATGTTCTTTTGGGATTTTTCATACTCTTTGCGCTACAGAAGGTAAGATCGTTGTATTACAACATGAACTTCCAGATTACGAGTATGCATCCTTCTGAAGTTGATACAGCCGTGGCAGCCGTAAGTGCAATTTACGGTATCGAGGGAGTACATGCAGAAGCCGCTGCCTTAAAAACTGACAAGTTTATTGCATCCATTAAGGGAAGAAAACGCGGACTCATCAATTTTCCCTTTTACATTTTAGAAAATATTTTATGCCCCTTTATGGCATTGCGCCCGCGGTTTTCGACCATGGGACTGGATGAACGTTGTTATTTTCTAAAAAAATACATTTTACGTAAACCGAATGATGTCGCATCAGCATTTATTCCTGAATTGGCAAATGTGGCAAATAAAATTGGCATCTCAATTAAAGCCATCAGTTCATTATCTTATTTATCGACGAATGAAGGTAGAACTTTTGTCGGCTATGTGGAGCCTGAACGACGAGATCGGTATGAAACGGATACGCAATTTTTCGGAGCTCCTTTTGGTGATTTATGCAAACTCCCGAATGATGAAAATTCTGTTTCAAATTATAGGCCGGCAGAAACCATTCCACAACATGCAATGCAGGCTAAAGGACTGAGTACGGCTAACGTGTCCATTCAATTAAAAGCGGAGTATGATTATATCATTGTAGGTTCTGGAGCTGCTGGGGCTGTTATGGCTTATCGGCTCATAGAAGAGCATCAGGTTGAAGGGGATAAAATATTATTGATAGAAAGGGGAAGTCGCTTGTCTCGCCACACCGATATGAATGATGATGAAATGGAAATGTTAGCGAAATTGTATAAGGAGGGTGGCTTACAACAGACAAAAAAATTTGATATGGTAGTATTGCAGGGGGAAGCTCTGGGCGGAACAACCGTAATCAATAATGCCGTTTGTCTGGAAATGACAAATGCTACGATGCAAACCTGGGCAAATGAATATGGAATTTCTTTTCCACATATCAAAGCACATTACCAAAAAATCCGAAAGGAGATTAATATACATCCATTGAATGCTTCTGCGATCAACCAAGTGGTAAGATCAAAATTTATCAAAGGAGTACAGGGTTATAATCAATCTCATAATAATGCACTGAATCTCGTGGATCCTCTTGAAGTCAATGCCAGGTATGAAGATGGCGATGGATTGTGGAATCTTGGCAACAAAAGAGGAAAAAAACTTTCGATGGATGAGACATATATAATCTGGGCTGAAAGCAGAGGTCTGAATATACTGACCAAGGCAAATGTCTTAAAATTTTTGTCTGAAACAAATCAGAATTCAAGTCAAGCAAATCAAAAGGCTACCTGTGTTGTAGTTGAACACAACAACAAGATTGTTGAAATTAAAATCGGAAAGAAGTTAGTTATCTGTGGTGGGTGCATTGCTTCAACGCACCTCATTATGAGAAGTACAGAAGACGGCCCAGCAAATGAAGCACTTGGAAAGAATATGGCTTGTAATTATGCTTTTCCGTTTGCTTTTGAGTTCGATGATAAAATAAAAGCATACGATGGAACACAAATTACCCTAGCAGCTATGCATAATACAGAGTCGTATATATTTGAAACTTACTTTAATCCTCCGGCTGCATTTGCCATAACATTGCCTTTTAATTTTGAAACGCACAGAAAGGTACTGGCGAATTATAACCATTGTCTGAATTTTGGAATATTGCTTGGATCTTCTAATGTTGGAAACATTGACAAGAATTACAATCACTTAACCGGGAGAGCTTTTTCATTTGATTTGAGCGCTTCCAACGACTTGCAAAAAATAAAATCGGCTATGCGGGATATGGTCAAACTCGGGAAATATGCTGGCGCTAAATCAGTGACCCTTCCACTCAATCCGGGATTGCGTTTAGATTTATCAGATGATTCTGAGTATCAAAAATTTTTAGACGATTTTGATGCTTATGAGCTGAAACAATCAGATCTGATTCTGAGTACCGCACATCCTCAAGGGGGAAATGCCATGATTGGGATGGGCAGTGGTTCAGGAGTTGTCGGGACTGATTTTCTATTAAAAGGTTTTGAAAATGTTCATGTAGCGGATGCTTCCATATTTCCATCCAGTATTGGTGTCAATCCACAGTGGACGATCATGGCATTAAGCTCTATAGCGTCAGGATATGTAATAAAATAGGTTACTTAAAAGTAAAAGTATGTTAAAAAAATAAATCATCTAATTAACCAAATTTACCCCGCATATTTTACACTACAAATACTACCTAAAATTCCAAGCCCACCGCCATCATCCACATTGTTGTGGATGCTTCTCAAGATTGGGAGAAGCTAATAAGCAATAAAACATTTTTACACGCATTGAGTGTAAGATTATATAAAGTTACTAACAAACGTTCGTTAATTTATGTTTTGGATAAACCATGGAAATAGCGGCACTCAATCCTCAAATCGCAGATGTCTGACGGTAAGATCGTTTTCGATCAGCTTCTTCAGAGAGTCAATCCCTATTTTCAGATGTTGGTCCATAAAATGCCTGGTCACCAACTGGTCGCTGGCTTCAGTCTTCACTCCTTCCGGGATCATCGGCATGTCACTCACCAATAACAATGCACCGGAGGGGATCCGGTTTTTAAACGCTGCAATAAAAAGAGTGGCTGTTTCCATGTCTATCGCTAATGCTCGTAGTCGCATCAGGTATTTTTTAAAGTCCAACCGGTGTTCCCAAACGCGTTTATTGGTGGTGTACACCGTTCCGGTCCAGTAATCCTTTTCATATTGCCGGATGGTCGTTGAAATGGCTTTTTGCAAGGCAAATGAAGGCAATGCAGGTACTTCAGGAGGTAAATAGTCATTGGAGGTTCCTTCTCCTCGAATAGCAGCAATCGGAAGGATAAAATCACCGACCTTGTTCTTATTCGATTTCAGGCCACCGCATTTGCCAAGAAATAAAATAGCTTTTGGATGAATCGAAGTCAGCAAATCCACCACAGTTCCTGCATTTGGGCTGCCCATCCCGAAATTAATGATGGAAATGTTATTGGCAGTTGCATTGGGCATGGATCGGTCCTTTCCGCGCACTTCCACGCCATTCCATTCGGCAAACATCTCAACGTATAGATTGAAATTGACCAGTAGAATGTATTGACCAAAATCCTGTAAAGGCGTTCCGGTATATCGGGGCAACCAGTTTTCTACTATCTCTTTTTTCGTTTTCACTGAGCGTTTGTCGAGTTAGCCAATGGAATTTGATTAACGGGTCAGGTACATGTATCGTTTAGCGTCAATGTCCCGGAAATACGGGTCGTATAAATCCTTGATGAAATGAATCGCTTCACCGGTTGATTTCATTTCGGGACCCAGACTGATGTCCACACCCGGAAATTTATTAAACGAAAATACAGGAACTTTGATCGCGTATCCGTCCAGCTTTTGCTGGATGTTGAAATCTTTGAGTTTTTTGGTACCCAACATCACTTTGGTGGCCATATTCAGGTAAGGTACCTGATAAGCTTTAGCAATAAAGGGTGTTGTGCGTGAGGCTCTGGGATTGGCTTCGATAACAAACACCTGTTCTCCTTTGATGGCAAACTGGATATTGATCAGTCCACGTATGTTCAAACGCCGTGCAATGGCCTGGGCATATTCGACCATGGTATCCACGCTACCCGGGCTCAGGCTATAGGTGGGTAGTACGGCTGAGCTGTCGCCGGAATGTATTCCTGCGGGTTCAATGTGTTCCATAATTCCCATGACATGAACGTCTTCTCCGTCGCAGATTGCATCAATTTCGGCTTCCTTGGCGCGTTCAAGAAATTGATCGATCAAGACTTTGTTGTCAGGCATATGTTTGAAAATGGAAAGCACGTGGCGCTCTAATTCTTCGTCATTGATCACGATGCGCATTCTTTGTCCTCCAAGAACGTAGGATGGCCGGACCAATACAGGATATCCGATTTTTCTAGCTACCTCGAGCGCTTCATCGGCATCGGTCGCTACTCCGTATTGAGGATAGGGAATACCCATTTCTTTGAGCAGGTCTGAAAACCGGCCTCGGTCTTCCGCAATGTCCATGCTATTGAATTCTGTACCAATGATCGGAATTCCTTTCTGTTGAATTCGTTCCGCCAGTTTCAAAGCAGTTTGGCCGCCGAGTTGCACGATCACACCTTTGGGTTTTTCATGGTCAATGATTTCTTCCAGATGTTCCCAGAAAATGGGTTCGAAGTAAAGTTTATCGGCAATGTCAAAATCGGTGGATACCGTTTCGGGATTGCAGTTGACCATGATGGCTTCAAAACCTTCTTCTTTCAATGCCAATACCCCATGAACGCAGCAGTAATCAAATTCAATCCCCTGACCAATGCGATTGGGTCCTGAACCCAATACAATGACTTTATCCCGGCTGGAGGAGATACTTTCGTTTTCACCATCAAAGCTTGAATAGTAATAAGGGGTTTGGGCTTCAAATTCAGCAGCACAGGTGTCAACGAGTTTAAATACCCTTTGTATTCCCAGCTTTCTGCGTTGGTGGCTGACTTCTTTTTCTTCGATGCGCATCAACCAGGCGATTTGGGCATCGCTGTATCCATTTTTCTTAAGCTCGCGAAAAAAAGAAGCAGGAATGTCTTCGGGAATGTTGTATTTCATCAGCTGATCTTCCAATAGATTCAAAGCTTTGATTTCTTTAATGAACCAAGGATCAATGCCAGTGAGTTTATGGACGCTTTTTTCTGGAACGCCCAATCGCAAAGCATCTTTGACCCGGAAAATGCGATCATCGCTCACCACTTCCAAACGCTCAAGAATGTCCTGGGTGTTAATCCATTCTTTTTTATCTGCACCTAAACCTTGTCGGTCGTTTTCCAGTGATTGACAAGCTTTTTGAAGAGCTTCGCGGAAACTTCTGCCAATCGACATGACTTCACCGACTGATTTCATTTGTAGCCCAAGCCGACGATCTGCTCCATGGAATTTTTCAAAATTCCATCGGGGCATTTTGACAATGACATAGTCCAGGGAGGGTTCAAAATATGCCGAAGTGGTACCCGTAATTTGATTTTTCAATTCATCAAGACTGTAACCGATGGCCAGTTTTGCGGCAATTTTCGCTATGGGGTATCCGGTAGCTTTTGATGCCAATGCAGAAGAACGGGAGACGCGGGGATTGATTTCGACCGCAATGATTTCTTCTGTTTCCGGATGCATGGCAAATTGCACATTACACCCACCTGAAAAATTTCCAAGGGATCGCATCATTTGTATGGCCCGGTCCCTCATCCGTTGAAATCCTGTATCTGACAAGGTCATTGCCGGTGCAACCGTGATGCTATCACCCGTATGAATACCCATCGGGTCCAAATTTTCGACGGTACAGATGATGACCACATTGTCTTTATGATCCCGAAGCAATTCAAGTTCGAATTCCTTCCATCCCAGCACTGCTTTTTCGACCAGGACTTCGTGGGTGGGTGAAGCATCAAGTCCGCGGCGAAGTGATTCGTCGAAATGCTCAGGTTTTAGCACAAAGCTCCCCCCAGTTCCGCCAAGGGTGAACGAGGGTCTGATCACCAAAGGAAAACCTATTTTTTGGGCGGCTTCCTTTCCTTCCAAAAAAGAATTTGCAATTTGAGATTCAGCCACGCCAATGCCGAGGTGAATCATGTGCTTCCTGAACAATTCTCGGTTTTCGGTGAGTTCGATCGCATCTATGTCGACGCCAATCATGCGGACACCAAAGCGTTTCCAGATGTTCTGCCGGTCTGCTTCCATGGCCAGGTTCAATGCAGTTTGGCCTCCCATAGTTGGCAAGACAGCATCCACCGGTCGTTCTTCCAGGATTTTGACAATGCTGTCAACGGTCAGTGGTAACAAATAGATGTGATCTGCCGTAACAGGATCCGTCATGATGGTAGCTGGATTAGAATTGATCAAGCTCACTTCCAGGCCTTCCTCCCTCAGCGAACGAGCAGCCTGGGTACCCGAGTAGTCAAATTCACAAGCTTGACCGATGATGATGGGTCCGCTGCCAATGATGAGGACTGAGCGGATCGAGTTATCTTTTGGCATTCAATGGACTATTTACCCGCAAAGATAAGTATCGTAGGTCAAAGCCAGCCGCTGGTATCCGTCATTTGGGACAGTTCGCTGTAGGGAGGGCTGCAGGCCCTATCTTTGTCTTAACATTGCATGCATTTTGAAAAGAGTACTCATTACGGACGATGTGCACCCACTGTTAATTGAAGGCTTGCGCGACCGGTCCTACAAGGTCGATTATTGTCCAGAAATCAGCCTGGAAGACACTCGGAATAAGGTGTGTGACTATCAAGCCCTGGTCATCAACAGTAAAATCCGGGCAGACAGAGCCATGATGGAACAGGGTACAAATTTGAAATGGATAGGTCGATTGGGTTCCGGTTTGGAAATTATTGACCTGGAAGGTGCAAGAGACCGAAATATTGCGATCATCAGCACTCCAGAGGCAAATTGTCAGGCAGTGGCCGAACACGCCTTGGGAATGTTGTTGGCTTTATTTCGCAAGCTTCGACATGCGGATAGAGAAGTGCGCCAGAAGCAATGGCTGCGCGAGAAAAACCGTGGATTGGAGTTGCAGGGAAAGACCGTTGGCATCATAGGATTTGGACATACGGGTCCGGCATTTGGCCGCTTATTGGAAGGATTTAATGTTAAAATCCTGGTTTTCGATAAATATAAGCAGCATTTAAAATTACCGGAGCGTTATGAACAAGTAAAGGATTTGGAGCTGATGCAGAAGAAAGCAGATATCATCAGTCTTCATGTCCCCCTGAGTCCTGAAACGAAGTATTTGATAGACAAGGAATTCATTAAAGGTTGCAACCGACCATTCTATCTGATCAATACGTCCAGAGGCCCAGTGGTGCGAACGACCGATCTGATGGACGCATTGGAGAAGGGCAAGGTCCTTGGGGCCTGTTTGGATGTTTTTGAAAACGAGCATCCTGAAAACTATACTGATTTGGAACAAAGATTGTATGGATCGCTGTTTGCGAATGAACAGATTATCGTAAGTCCGCATATAGCGGGATGGACCTACGAATCCAAAGAGAAAATTGCTAAGATCATGCTGGAAAAACACGATGCATTGTATGCTAGGGTTATATCTTAGTGTCTGAAAATCAGATTATTATTTTTTTGAAAGGCAGTATTCCAAAATTATTTAGAATCCTGCGGGCCCAATGGGTTTGAAATGCATTTAGAAATTCTTAACATTGCGAAATTTTTTTACAAGGATAAACTCTCAATTTCTCATTATGGTCAAACGAATTGTACTCATTTTCCAAGCCGTTCTATTTGTTTGCGCAGGAGCCATTGGGCAAACTGCATTGGCAGGAAAGGTGACTGATAAGGATAATGGTGAGCCCATTATTCAATGCGCGATTATGATCTTTAAAAACGGTATTCAAGTCACTACCGTAGTTTCAGATTTTGATGGAAATTACTCGGTACAGCTGGATCCAGGAAAATATGATGTTGAAGCTCGTTATGTAGGCTACAACCCGCAAAGAATCACCAACATCAACGTTTTAGGGGGCAAGGCCAATACCCTTAATCTCAAGATGAGTTTTGGGCTTGAATTGGGAGTGGTCGATGTAGTGGAATACAGAGCTCCGTTGATTGAAAAGGACAATACGACACAGGGTGCGGTCATTACGGCTGAAAAGATCAAAAACATGCCGGTTAAAAACATTACCGCCGTTGCGGCAACTTCTGCCGGACTTTCAAGTGTGGATGGAGGAGATGCCTATATTCGGGGAGGACGTTCAGATGCTACTGTGTTTTACCTGGATGGCCTTAGGGTGACCGGAAGACAGATACCCGTATCAGAACTGGAACAGCTTCAGGTAGTGACGGGTGGAATTGAAGCCCAGTATGGGGACGTTACCGGGGGTATCATTTCTTCAACCAGCAAAGGACCCTCTTCAAAATTTTCTGGTGGAATTGAAGCAGAAACCTCAGAAGGTCTCGATCCATATGGTTATCGATTGTTGAATTTAAACCTCAGCGGACCTATCCTGAAGCAAAAATTGACCGACAGTACCTACGGAAGGACGATTTTGGGTTACCGGATATCCGGACAATACAACTATCAGAAAGACGACGATCCACCGGCTTATCCGGTGTATCGAGCAACCGAATCGGCAATTTCAAGACTTTCTGCGGATCCACTCATGTTGTTTGGAGGATCACCTACAGTTGCAGGACAGTTTTTGGAAGATAGCGAAGTGGAAAAACTGGATTACAACCCTAACGAACAAAATACAGCCTATGATTTTACTGCTAAACTGGATTACCGGCCAGTAGAAAACATTGATATTTCTATTTCAGGAAACTATTCCGATGTCAATGACCGATTTAATCCAGGGGATGATAATACTACGGGACAGGGTGCCTGGACTTTATTGAATTGGATCAATAATCCGGTAAGCGACAACCAGACTTACCGTATAAACGTGCGTCTGCGCCATCGTTTGGGACGGTTAGTGGATCTTAACTCAAATCCTGGTGAAGGACAAAATGCCAGTTCAAACCTGCAAAATGCTTACTATACCCTACAAGGCGGTATTCAAAAAACATTTGGAGAAACTCAGGATTGGAAGCATAAAGACAGGTTGTTTGATTATGGATACATTGGACGTTTTCCAGGACATTTTCAATGCGTAACCAGAGAAGGAGTTCATTCCGGATACACTTTTGTGGTGGACGGTTTCGAGCCTCAGTACAGTACCAATCCCGTATATGCTGCTTACAATAAACTAGCGATTGATGATCCACAAATTTTAGATGGTTATCGAGCTTTTAACGGTTTGGTCAGTACTTCATACGACAACTTGTGGTCAAGCTTGCACAACAATGTAGGGGGAATTTACAACCGCTACAATAAGAATGACAATGATCTTTTAACACTTCAGGTCACCAGTGGATTTGACTTTTTACCAGGCGGTTCTAAAAGTGGACGACATAACATCCAGTTTGGTTTGGTTTACGAGCAAAGGGTTAATCGAGGATATACGGTTGCTCCCTTTGCATTGTGGAACCTGGCAAGATTGTATACCAACAACCATATTGCGGGTGTGGATACCACTACTGTTGTGGGTTTTGATGTGGATTGTGGAGATTTATATCAAAACATCATTACACCCTCTCCCGAAGCTCGTTTTTACAGAGAAGTCAGGAGAAAACTGATGCCCAATGTACCGATTGATTCGGCCATTTATCTGTATGCCAACGTTCAGGAATTGACCAACAAAGATCTAAGCCTGGATATGTTTTCTGCTCAGGAGTTAACGGATCAAGGGGCGATTGATTATTCTGGATACGATTACCTTGGAAAAAAATTGAGCGGTAATGTGAAGTTTGAAGATTTCTTTGACATTATTGATGCAGCGGGCAATAAGGCCTTTACCGTGGCTCCATTTTCTCCGATTTATGCCGGCGGATATTTGCAAGACAAATTTACCTTTAAAGACATTATTTTCCGATTGGGATTCCGGGTGGATTATTATGATGCCAATACCAAAGTGTTGAAGGATCCTTATTCTTTATATGGAATTCAAAGTGCAAAAGCATTTCATGATATCAACGGAACTTCAAAACCAGGTTCTATTGGAGACGATTATAAAGTGTATGTTACAGGAGAGCGATCCACTTCAGTAAAAGCCTACCGAAATGGAGATCAGTGGTACAATTCACAAGGTACTCCGGTCAACTCGTCCGATCAGATTTTTACCAGTAACCTGGTGTACCCATCTTACATTGAACCAGAAGATACCATACGCTCAATCAAACGTGCTACATTTAAATTGGATGATTCATTTGAGGACTACGATCCACAAATCAATTTCATGCCTCGTTTGGCATTTTCATTTCCCATTTCTGACAACTCCAATTTCTTTGCACACTACGACATTCTTGTACAGAGACCAACTTCAAATTCTTACGTTTCTCCACTTCAATATTTTTATTTCAATGATCAGGGTAGGACTCCAGCCAATAACCCAAATCTGAAGCCCAGCAAGACCATTGATTATGAAGTAGGATTCCAACAAAAAATTTCCAATTCTTCTGCAATTAAACTGTCTGCTTATTACAAAGAATTGCGCAATATGATCAACCGGATTACCTATAGCCGTGTGGCCACTATAGGCACATACAACAGTTATGGTAACATCGATTTTGGAACAGTAAAAGGATTCAACTTTACTTATGACCTGAGAAGAACCGGAAACCTCGAATTTACTGCAGCCTATACCCTTCAGTTTGCTGATGGTACAGGATCAGACCCTGAATCTCAGGCAGGGTTGACACAGAAGGGGATTAATATTCGAAACATCTTCCCTTTCAATTATGACGAAAGACACCGTTTTGCTTTTACTGTAGACTATCGCTATCAATCCGGAAAAGCTTACAACGGTCCTCGCATTGCCGGTAAAAACATTCTGGCAAATGCTGGAATCAACCTTCAGATCATTACCGCTTCCGGACGACCTTATTCACCCGGAACACAAATTGTGCGTTATGATGGAAGTGGGTTCCGTGGCGACATCAACGGCGCACGTTTGCCATGGAATTTTGGTGTGGATATGCGCATTGACAAAAACTTTTCTTTGGTAAAAGGAAAGCATCCATTGGATTTGAATTTATACCTCCGCGTGCAGAATTTATTTGATACAAAAAATGTCATTGCCGTTTACAGAGGTTCAGGTGATGCCAAGGATGACGGTTATCTAAATTCAGACCGCGGTGCAGCTGAGATACAGAATGTTACCACAACGTATGGTGATGATTACATTGATTATTTTGTCAATCAGTACAATTACAGAGTACTCAATCCAGATTTCTTCACCCTACCAAGAAGAATTTTCATTGGTGCGATTTTAGAATTTTAATCAAATTATTTAAAAACCTATATCATGAGATATACGCTATTTATTTTATTCTTCACCTTGTGCTCGGCTTCTTTATTGGCTTATAAGCCCGCCGAAAACGCCATCATGCAAAAGGAACATGCCAAGCGTTTGCAAGCCCGAGGAGGCGCTTGTGCACCGGCTACTAAACAAATCGATTTAGAAATCAATAACGTCCGTGCCCGTTTACTGAATGGCGGGGATTGTTGGTGGGACCTCAACAAAGGTTCTTACATCGTTCCCAAGCCTGAAGCGGGTTCCGGTAAAAAACCAGTATCTGCCATTTTTGCTGGAGCGGTTTGGGTTGGAGGTTACAACCCGGGCGGAAACCTTCAAATGATGGCTCAAACCTACCGGAGTTCAAGTGCTAACGACTGTTGGCCTGGACCTTTGACCAATCTCGGTGAAACCGATATGGACATTTGTTTAAAATGGGATCAGTTTTTTGTCGTAAACGGACAAAGTATCCGCGAACAACAAAAAGCATTTCGTGCTGTACGTGGGACCCGTGATTTGAATCCTGATGAAATCCCAGAGGATGTTTTATATTATCCAGCCAGAGGCAATAAATATTTCTCACAGAAATACCGGTTTGAACTCCCCGATCCGGCAAAATATCCACAAGGCTTAGGTTTGTTCTATGAATATCCTGAATCCGAAGATGGAATTTACCAACCAGAGAAAGGTGAATTCCCTATCATCGATATCCGGGGTTGTCCCGATCCTGTTTTTCCTGATCAAATGATCTTTTGGATATACAATGACAATGGAGGCATCCATACCAATTCGAATGGCGAGCCCATCCGTATGGAAGTACAAGTGCAAGCTTTTGCCTTTACCACAACCGATGAAATCAATGACATGACCTTCCAGCGGTATAAGCTGATCAACCGCGCACCACAGGATCTGACGGATTGTTATTTTGCGATGTGGATTGATCCAGACCTGGGATGTTATACAGATGATTATATCGGTTGCAATGTTGAAAGAAGTTTAATGTTCATTTATAACAAAGACGCTTCTGATGGATCTAACGGTTGTAATTGCGACCAGGGAGTAAACACTTATTGTACCGAAATTCCACTGTTAGGTGTGGATTATTTCCGAGGTCCTTTGGACACTGCAGGAAGGGAACTTGGTATGACTTCGTTTATGTACTACAACAATGCAAGTGGAGGTGGAAATCATCCAGCTGCAACTACAGATCCACAAACCAGTGTGGAATTTTACCGCTACCTGACGGGTCGTTGGCGTGATGGAACACCTTTGACGATGGCGGGTACTGGTTACAACCCTGGTTCGAGTGATAGTACACGATATGCCCTTTCAGGAGATCCGGATGATCCAGCCGGTTGGAGCATGTGTACCGTTGGAGCTCCTGATGGTGACCGACGTACTTTGCAGGCAACCGGACCCATGAAATTAAAACCCGGAGCAATCAATGAGTTAATCATCGGTGCTGTATTTGTACCTGATCAAAATTATCCATGCCCTGGAATGGACGAATTGTATCAGGCTGATAATCTTTCTCAAGATTTGTTTGATAACTGTTTCCGTTTGAAAGACGGCCCAGATGCTCCGGATGTGGATTTTATCGAATTGGATCGCGAATTGGTCATGGTTTTGACCAATGACATAGCTTCCAATAACTTTCAGGAATCCTGGCAGGATGAAGGCATTGGACTTCCTCCTGGGGTAGACAGCATTTACCGCTTTGAAGGTTACCGTATATTCCAGGTTTCGGATCCTTCGATTACGCTTTCTGATGATGCCATCAATGATCCATCCAAAGTTCGGGAAATCTTTACCGTAGATTTGAAAAACAAAATCACCAAGGTGTACAATTGGGTCGGTACAAAAAATCCAAATCCAACACAGACCACGCATCCGATCATTTATAGTCCTGTATTAAAAGTTTCAGGTACCGATAATGGAATCCGTCATAGTTTCCGCATCAACGAGGATCAATTTGCCACCGGAGACCGTCGATTGGTGAATCACAAAAAATATTATTTTGTCTCCATTGCTTACGGATACAACAATTTCAAATCTTACGACATTGTTGAAAACCTGGGTCAAAGAACGCAATATTGTCCAGGCCGTTTGAACATTGGTCCCAACGGAGATGGAAAGCCATATACCGCTATACCCCGACCTCAGGTGTATGAAAAATTACACGCAGCTTATGGTCAAGGATTCGAGATTACCCGCCATGATGGAGTGGGAGCAGGCCACATAGATTTGCGGGTTAAGCCAGATATGTATGATAAAATGCTTAGTCCGAATTTTGATGGTAAGGTGACTTATGAGAGCGGAAGAGGTCCTGTTGAAATAAAAGTTTATGATCCTCTGCGCGTAAAAGACGGAGATTACACATTGAGATTTACGGATGCAAATTTGAACAATACCAAACTGGATGATCCGGTCAACTGGATGTTGATCCGTACCAATAGCAATGATACGATCATGGCAGAGTCGGATATCAACCGATTCAACGAGCAGATCATGAACAAATTCGGAATTTCTGTAGCTATTGGACAAACCATTGAAGCAGGCAGTGACAGTACCAATACCTGTGGGATCATTGGAGAAGGTCTCTACTTTGAATACAAAGATCCTAATGCAACCAATTGGTTGATTGGACAACCGGACAACAATGTGGGAGTGGGTGATTTTATTCTGACCAGTTTAGGGCAACCACGATATGCACTGGATCCAAAAGAATGTTTTTCTAATTTGGGTGAAGGCATCATCAACGGTATGTGGTATCCATTCAAATTACCCAGTGATACTACCTACCTAACGCCCGTATGGATTGATCCTTTGACAAAAGTTGTCCAGGGAGGATTGAAGATGGCAGATCTGAACAATGTGGATATCGTGTTTACTTCGGATAAGAGCAAATGGAGCCGCTGTCTTGTAGTGGAAACGTGGAATTCAAATGCTGGAGGTGCTGCTACTTCTCCACAAAGTGGATTAAAGAATTTTGCCATAAGCAGGAAACCATCCGTTACTAAAAACGATGACGATGGCGATGGATTACCTGATGTGGACACGAATGAAGACAGCACGGGTTATGCTTGGTTTCCTGGTTATGCCGTTGATGTTGAAAGCGGAAAACGACTCAATATTATGTTTGGTGAAAATTCTTTTTATTCGAATGATAATATTTTAGTTTCCGGATGTTCGACGAGAGGATGGACCGGTGATGACATGATGTTTAATCCAACGGATGAATACTTGATCACGGATCAGGCTTGCCCAACCAATGTATTTACCAGTTTTCTGGGAATTTCTTTGGGTGGTCATCATTACATCTACGTGACTAAAACTCCCTATGATTCATGCAGATCATTTCGCGCTGGCTTGAATTCCACCAGGATAGCCGACAAGAACCGATTGTTTAAAGATTTTACCTGGTGTTCAATGGCTGCTTTGAATCAGGATGCACAACTGTTGTCTTACAAAGATGGTCTAATCCCGAATGATCTGACCATACGTTTGAGGGTTGATAATCCTTATCAATATGCACTGGGGACCAACGAGAATAAGGGACACAATATGTATTCCTTTAAAGTCTCCGGATATGAATCCGATGTAGTGGTAAATGAAGATGATTTCAGCAATGCATTGGACAATGTCAATGTAGTGCCGAATCCATATTATGGATTCTCAAGTTATGAATCTGGACAATTTTCAAATGTGGTTAAGATTACCAATTTACCAGCCAGCTGTACGGTAACCATTTATTCAGTTGATGGAAAGTTCATCAAGCAATACAAGCGGGATGAAGTTCCGGTTCAGCAAAGAGGTTCAAATCCGGGTATACTGGAAGCACAAATCTCTCCCGATCTGGAATGGGATTTGACCAATTTCAAAAGTATTCCAGTGGCGAGTGGAGCCTATATCATTCACATCAAGGAAAACAGTACCGGAGCTGAGAAGATAGTTAAATGGTTTGGCGTAGCCAGAAAATTTGATCCATCCGGATTGTAATAAAATAAATCGGGCGAGTCCGGTAAATTATTGCCGGATTCGCTTTTAACAAACAGCAACATAAACTAAGATCTATGTTTAAAAATTTACTGTCTGTAATCCTTCTCTTCACGGTTTATGCTGTGGCTTGGGGAGGTAATCCTGATCGGCAAGGAGAAGCCGGTGCTTATGAATTACTGATGAATCCCTGGCCAAGGAGTGGAGCATTAAACAGTCTCAATGCTTCTAGAGTTGGAGGTATTGAAGCCATGATGTTGAACCCGGCTGGTTTATCGCGTATCAATAACTGGGAGTTGGGTTTAGCACAAACCAAGTGGCTTAGACCCAGTGGAATTGACATGAGTGTTGGTGCCTTTGCTACCAAAGTTGGGACAAACGGTACACTGGGACTTTCCCTAATGAGTTTAAATTTTGGTGACATCCGCGTGACGACCACCAATAACCCGGAAGGTACCGGGGCAACCTATTCTCCTACGTTTAGCAACATTGCCATCGGATACTCCCATTTATTTGGAAACAAAATTTCTGTGGGCTTTTTATTGCGTGGAATTTCTGAATCCATCCAGGACCTCAGTGCATTTGGAATGTCAATAGATGCTGGGGTTCAATACGTATCAGGTGCAGAAAACAATTTTAAATTTGGTATAGCATTGCGCAACATTGGTGGTCCCATGAGCTTTGATGGCGATGGTTTATCCGTTCAATTGAAAAGTCCAACCAATTCAGATTTGACTTATAATGTTCGTCTCAGTAAATTTGAATTGCCATCACAATTGCACATAGGGATCTCTTATGATTTTAATGTCTCCGAACAGTTCAACCTGACTCCAATCGTTAATTTTACTTCAAATTCGTTTGGACGCGATGAAATAGGAGCAGGCCTCGATTGTAATCTTACACAGTACCTGGGTCTACGGGCGTCTTACAAGCTGGAGTTAGGAGAAGCCATTGACGCAGATGTAAATACCGCCCATACCGGATTGGCTGCAGGTGCAACGATCAATGTTCCGTTGAGCAAGAAAAACAACAGCAAATTGGCCATTGATTATACCTACAAGCATTCAGATCCTTTTGACGGAACACATCAAATTGGTCTGCGACTCGAGTTCTAAACTCAGTCGCGAAAACAACCTAGATCTTATGTCGATTTAAACCATTTACGCGAACCTATATTGAAAACGTTTGCCGTTTTAACGCGGCAAGCGTTTTTTGCTTTAAAACATCAAAATAAAAACGCCATGACCGGACAGAATTATATGACCCAGGAAGGCTATGACAAATTAAAACACGAGCTGGATCATTTAAAAAGTACAGGACGTCAGGAAGCTGCGCGGGCAATTGCGGAGGCTCGCGAAAAAGGAGATCTCTCAGAGAATGCTGAATATCATGCAGCAAAGGATGCCCAGGGAATGCTCGAAATGAAAATTAATGAGCTGGAGAAGAAACTACTGAATGTGCGGATCATTGACAAGGATGACATAGATACTTCTTCAGTGGTAATGCTAACGAACGTTCGTATTAAAAATCATAAAACGAATAAGGAGATGACGTTCAAAATTGTATCGGAAGCGGAGGCGGATATCAAGACCGGGAAAATCTCAGTGACATCTCCTATAGGCCAGGGACTGCTGGGAAAAAAAGTTGGAGACAAGGCTAACGTGAGCACCCCGGCAGGTGAAATGGTATTGGAAATTCTTGAAATTACTGCCTGATGTCCAGCTTATTTACCCGAATCATAAACGGCGAAATACCTTGTTATAAGTTAGGAGAAAACGAACATTGTTTTTCGTTTCTGGACATTCAACCATTAGTAAAAGGTCATGCATTAGTCATTCCAAAGCAAGAGATTGATTATATTTTTGATGTTCCGGACGAATTGTTAGCCGAGATGATGTGTTTTTCGAAGCGCATGGCGATTGCGATTCGGGAGATTGTACCTTGTGTCAAAGTCGGTATGAGTGTTATCGGTTTGGAAGTTCCACATGCGCATATCCATTTGGTTCCATTAAACCATATTCACGAATTGAATTTCAGCAATCCGCGTTGTTTATTCAGTAAGGACGAATTTGAATCCCTGGCTTCAGAAATCGCTGCTGCGTTTCAACAGCTTAAATAAGCCGTTCCGGGTGTTGCTGAATAAACTTTTTCCACCCTGTATTTCCGCTGGATTTTTCTTTTTTTCCTTTTGAAACCTGAAAAGCCAGGCACAATGCTGCTGCTAGCGCATCGGTTGCATCAAAATAATCGGTTTGGATGGTAATGTTCAAAAGGGAGGCCAGCATTCCAGCGACTTGTTCCTTGCTAGCGTTTCCATTCCCTGTCACGGATTTCTTAATGGTTTTAGGAGAAAACTCGTGAATTTCCAAGCCCATTACCATGGCTGCAGCTATTGCAACTCCTTGCGCCCTACCCAACTTGTGCATGCTTTGTGCATTTTTTCCAAAGAAGGGTGCTTCGATGGACATTGCAAAAGGCTGGTATTTTTCAATCAGTTCTTGGATGCTTAGAAATATCTCTTTAAGTTTATCCTGTTGGGAGGTTATTGACTTTAAATGCAATACATTCAAATCAATCAGATGAGCTTCCTGGTTACGCAGTTCAATGATGCCAAATCCAAGGATATTGGTTCCCGGGTCAACCCCCAGAATTCGGGTTGGGCCTTTATTTGGAATTGTTTTCATTTGCACAAAGCTAAGGTCATATGATGAATCCGGGAAAGTGGTTTGATAAATCAATTCAGGATTTCCAGGGGGTGAAAGTCATGGTTCTGTATAAACAGAAGATTTTGGCCATAACAGCTTTGTTGGCGGTATTGATCATGTTTAGTCAGTACCGGCAGATGGAAGAGGTGGTTTTAAAGGCGACTCCTCACATGCGTTGTTGTGAAGGTTGGATCATGGTATTACTGTTCGTGTTGATGGTCCTGAATGTGGCTTTTGAATCATTCAAATTGACACCAAATGTGATTAAAGGAAAAATGGTCCTAGAAGCTTTGAAACTTGTTTGCAGTGGGTATGCTATGCAATGGATTCTGCCCGGGATCCTGGGCACATGGACCGGTAGAATCTTACCTGCTGAAAAAGAACATTGGTCTAATCAAACCAAGGTATTATTGGTCGGAGGTTTTTTTCAAACAGGTTTAAATCTGGCTGGTGGATTAACTGCCCTTTTTCTGCTGGGTAGATTATTGGGTGGGTTTGCTTTGAACGGAAAATTTTTAGGTTCTCTTGGCGGTATGTTGGTAATGTTTGTCGGAACCTTGTTTTTAACGTCTAGAAGCCGATTTAGCTGGCATATCTTACCAAATGCCATAGTTGAAGTTATTGACCAGTGGCGGTCTGAAATCAACTTAAAATGGCTGTCCTGGATCATATTTTGGAGTGGAATCCGCTACTGCTGTTATGTCGTTCAGTTTAGCTTGTGTATGTCGCAAGTCAGTGGGTTGAATGCAATAGACGCCTTGCTATCCAGTGTTTTATATTTTGGAATGCTGAGCCTGGTACCATTGCCTGGAGCTTGGAGTGCTTTGACCCGCAGTGCTGTTGCTGGTATGATTTTTCCGGCATTTGGTATAGCAGCTATAGATGCCATTGGAGTTGCGCTGTTTATATTTTTGTTAAATCAAGGTGTACCAGCAATTATGGGTTGGTACTTTTTGTTAAAACAGGAAAAGACAGATCCCGTATGAGCATTTTTCTGATTATTGCATTTTTGTGGGGAAACGCAGAGACCCATGCTGAAACCCGTGAAACTGTTTTCGCAGGTGGGGAGAAGCTGGTCTACAAAGTTTATTACAACTGGAATTTTGTTTGGCTGCCTGCAGGTGAAGTAGCATTTGAAATCAAGGACGAAGAGGATGCTTTTCACATCGAAGTCACAGGAAATACCTATCCTTCGTATGAATGGTTTTACAAAGTAAGGGACAAATACCATTCCTACATTGATAAAGAAACCGGATTGCCAAAATTATACATTCGAGATATACAACAAGGTAGCTATCGGCGATATGAAAAAATTGTATTCGATTATGCTCAACGGAAAGCATACAGCTATACCGGGAAAAATATGGTAGAACTTAAAAAGAAAGAAATTCCGCTGGATCGCCCTTATTACGACATGGTAAGTTGTATGTATTATCTCCGCAATCAAAAATTGAACCTGGTGGAAAAGCGATACCATACCTCATTTCATTTATTACTGGATGATGAGATTTATGAGCTGGGGATTCGGAGAAACGACCAGCACCGTGCATTAAAAATAAAGGATGCAGGAACTTTTAAAGCGGTGTCTGCTCAAGCGGACGTGATTGAAGGTCATGTTTTTGATAAAGATGCCAAGCTGACTTTCTATCTAGGGGATGACCAAAACTGTATTCCGGTTTTGATTGAGTCGCCCTTGGTGGTTGGATCTGTAAAAGCCATATTGAGCAGTTACAGCAATCTCAAGTTTCCGTTTGAAGCAAAACTGAAGTAGTGTTTTGATTTAGGTAATTCGATATTGAGTTTCAACTTGAACAAGGAGCAAAGCATACGAGATGCTTTGCGACATGAGCACCGACCAGTGAAGCTGGTAGATTGTGATAGAAATCACAATCTAGGTGCGTCCCGGTGACCGAGGTCATCGGGAGGCGAGCTCCTGTGAGCAGCATCCTCTGAACTTATGAGCGAGCGCCGTCGAGCGAAATATTGAGGCTATTAGGGTTATCTGTGATAAGATACTAATTTGAT
>CAZMSE010000025.1:0-47279 GCA_964568865.1 uncultured Saprospiraceae bacterium | reverse complement strand
AAAACACCACAATAATGGAGACAGTTGTCAATATGGAATGGAGTTTAATTTTAATGAATTTCCGGTAATAAAAGAAGAAATATATTACAATCTTTTAATGGACACAATAATTCGTTTTCGGACAGCGAAGGTAAGCTCTTATATTACACTAACGGTTGCAGTATCCGGGGATCAAATGATCAAATTATTAAAGGAGGAGATAGTTTAAACTTACTAGAAGATTATTATAACCGCTGTGCCGGATTGGAGCAAGATCCTACGTTAATGCAAATATTGGGATATACATTCAGATCTGCATTGTTTTTACCGGTAGGCTACGGAAAGCTAATGTATCTGACCATGGAAACCTGGTATAAACCATAACAGCGTCCCTATGTATTTTCACCGACGGTATTGGAAACCCTTATTGATACAATTCACCATAAAATAATTTACAAGAATCAAGCATTAATCCCTGGAATGAACCACATGGTAAGATATGGATTAGAGGCCTGTCGCCACGCAAATGGTAAATCCTGGTGGGTGGTGAGTCGAAACTATTACGATTCATCGTTCAATGTGTTATTCATTTCTGAAGATTCGATTACCTACAAAAAACAGTACATAGGTAGAAAGTTTGACAACAATGACGTTGGCCAGTCAGTATTTAGTTCAAACGGAGAGTGGCTGGCCTGGTACAGCAAGACCTACGGTCTGGAATTGTTGAAGTTTGATAAGCTAAATGGAGTTTTATCGGAGTATCGGAATTTTGAGGTTTTTGACACTTCACTTGGTACGGGTGGAATTGCGTTTAGTCTAAACAACAGGTTTATCTATGTGTCAGGACTTTACGATTTATTTCAATTTGATGTGGAAGCTACTGACATTATATAGTCTGTGGAGGGAATTGCGCATATGCATGAAATAGATTGTGGGTGTTAGCGGGTTTCCTACTCCTATCTAAGGAGAATGCAATTGGGACCTGATTGCAGAATTTATCTTTCTTCCCCAGGGAGTGTTAAGTGTTTGCACGTAATAAATTATCCTGACCGCAAAGGCATGTCCTGCGAGTTTGTTCCAGCCGAAGTTCGCTTGCCCAGTTTCAATCATTTTTCCCTACCGGCTTTTCCTCATTAAAGGCCTTATGGTGTTCATCCCTGTGATTCCACCTTACGATTTGTAACGAAATCAATAGAAATGGAATGGGATTATATATTCCTGAATGTTTATCCAAATCCTGTAAAAAATGAGCTGGTCATCGATATTGACCCAAGCATTCTTAAAGATTTACAAATTATCATTACAGATATCCATTCCAGAACATTATTTATTGAAAAATTGAATCCCGAACGACAACAACATAAGATAGACTTAAGTAAATTATCGGATGGAATATATTTTTATTCAATCAAAAGATTATGTCTAATGGTAAATTTCTTATAAATTGAAGAAATGTGCAAAAAGTAAATATACTTTAGAGCACAGTCAACTATTGTACTTTGATAGCCAATTAGATTTTCATCCTTCATTTAGAATACCTGAATCGGTTGGTATTAAACGAACTAACGTTTGTTAGTTTTCAATAACGATGATCCTTAACATAAGGAATTTTTTTCATCCGGTCCACTTCCAGACTTGGAAATCCAAAATCTTCCACCACCTTACCCTCCATGCGGTAACAACCTTTTCCCTGAAAAGGGTACCGTTCCAGGCAAGGAGGAAAATGCGTAGTGTCAAAAAAACGGCCCTGCCGATCCACCCATGTGCCAAAGGCCATAAGTTTACCTTGCTTGGTACGTACGGGTTTCTGGGTAACATAGTAACCCACCATACTCACCGGACGACCCAGATGTTTGAGCATCTCCTCACTGCGAATAGCATTCGGTGGTGTTTCCTGCATGAGGTCAAACGGACTGCACAAGGGAAACCCCAGCAATTCAATTTCATCAAAGGCCTGGTCAAACAAACCTTCTTCCAATGTTGGAATCTCAAAATGTTCGGTACCATCGGTAAACAAGTACGATGGCACTGCCTGTGTTTTTCCCATTTCAGGAACCGCGTTCTTGTGCCACATCAATTCAGCCTTTTGCATTCCGGTAAACGAAAATGCCCCGATGCGAATCAACAACAACAGTTGCTCGCGACCCATGGGTACCCTTCGGATAAAATCGTCCAAATCGACATAGGCTCCGTTGCGATTGCGTTCCCGTACCATCCGATGTGCAATGGATTGCTCCAGCGAATGGATGTGAACAAAACCCACCCAGATGGTTTTATCCCGGATGGAAGTCAGGTATTCGCTATGGTTGACACAGGGTGCTTTGATGATGGCCCCACACATGCGGGCTTCATGCAGATAAAGTTCGGTATTGTAGAAACCTCCAAAGTTATTGATCACCGCCACCATAAACTCCAGTGGAAAATGCGCTTTGAGGTACAGACTTTGAAAAGATTCTACAGCAAAGGAAGCCGAATGTGCTTTGCAAAAGGAATAGCCGCTAAAACTCTCGATCTGTCTCCACACTTCGGCAGTCAACGCGTCTGAATAACCCCTTGCTTTACAATTGTTGAAATACTTCTCCATGAGGTTGCGAAACGTATCCGAACTTTTTCGTTTACCGGTCATGATACGCCTCAACACGTCCGATTCATCGAGGTCCAGTCCGGCGAAATGATGGACAATCTTCATCACGTCTTCCTGGTAAACCATCACGCCAAAAGTTTCTTTGAGGTGTTCTTCAAAAACCGGATGCAGGTAGGCCACACGATCCGGCTGGTGAAACCGCTCGATGTACTCGCGCATCATGCCGGATTGAGCCACTCCGGGACGAATGATGCTGCTGGCAGCCACCAGGTGTACATAGTTGTCGCACTTCAGTTTGTGCAATAAACCCCGCATAGCAGGAGATTCAATATAAAAACAGCCGATGCAATGACCCGAACGCAGTTGGCGACGCAAGTTTTCATTGCTTTTAATGGCCTGGATATCGTGAATTTCGATGCTCTTACCCTGATTCTGCCGAACCAGATCCACTGCATCTTTGATGTGCCCCAGTCCGCGTTGGCTCAGGATGTCAAATTTGTGAAAATGCAGGTCCTCGGCTCCGTACATATCAAAATGGGTGATGGGAAATCCCTTGGGCATTTGCTGAAGAGCCGTGTGGTAATGCAAGGGGCGTTGGGATATGATGATGCCTCCGGCATGTATGGACAGGTAATTGGGAAATTTTTCGATAAACTTTCCGTAATGAAAAATATGGCGTGCAAAAGGGTGGTGTTTGTGTTCTGCTTTTGGATGGTCAATGATAAGGTCAATGTCGCCTTTCGGTAAACCAAATACCTTCCCGAGTTCGCGTACGATGGACTTTCCCTTGAACGTGTTGTAGGTGGCCAGTAATGCGGTATAATCTCTTCCGTAGCGTTCAAAAATATATTCTGTGACATCATCCCGCTCACTCCATGAAAAATCGATATCAAAATCCGGCGGACTGCTCCGATGGGGATTGATGAATCGCTCAAAATACAAATCCAGTTCGAGTGGATCCACGTCCGTGATAAACAGACAAAAGGCCACAATGGAATTTGCTCCGCTTCCACGTCCGACATGGTAATAACCGGCCGATTGGGCATAGCGCACAATATCCCAGGTGATGAGAAAATATGCGCTAAACCCCAGGCGATGGATTACCTGCAGTTCGCGGCGTACACGATCCGTGGCGCGGTCATTGTGTGAGCCATATCGTCTGCGGCATCCCTGAAAAGCCAGTTTGGCCAGTAATTTATAATCTCCCTCCGAAGAACCGGTAAAATTTTGACGGTTGTTATGATTTCCGACTTCCATCTCAAAACGACAGGCGTCAAGCAGGTATTCTGTATTGCGCAATACCTGTGGATAGGCTGCAAACCGCTGCCGGATGGCCTCCGGCTCCCAAAACACTTCGTCTTCTGCTGCACAATCTTCCAAGTCCAGTTTTCCAATTACCAGGTTGAGGTCAATACAACGGAGCAATTTATGCATGCGAAAGCCCTGCCCGTCAAGGAAACTAACCGGGCTAAACACTACGAGCTTGTCCACGTGAGGACGCAAGGATGAAGAAAAAAGGGCAGGTACTTCCGCTGGCTTTATTCCGATGTACTCATAATCTTTCAATTCGTTGACCGCACAGGGCAAATTCCTGTAGATCACAAAACAGTGTTGCCACTCCGGTGCCCGAAAACTTAAGCTCCCCGCATCGGCCTGACTGAGATGGCGGTTGATCTCGGCAACCCCTTCCGCATCACGGGCCAATGCCGTGAAAAGAAATTTTCCGGCACTGCGAAACTCCATCCCATACACCGGCCGGATACCCTCTCGCCCACAAGCCTGCGCAAAAGCGTATGCCGCCGAACAGTTGTTGATGTCCGTCAATGGCAACACGCCAATCTCCCTACGCGCCGCCTCCTTCGCCAATTGCTCAGGGGACAAAGTCCCGTAACGGAGCGAGAAATAAGAGTGTACCGACAAGTGCATGTAAATCGAATGTCGAATTATTCGGCAAACATAGACGATATTTCAGTCCTACGCAAATTTGAGGGATGTTTTAGACAAATTTTTTTTTATTTATGTTTAAAGGATTGATTATGAATAGGGTAATTGGTGGCCCTGTGGAAGGCTTTGATGTGAACGCGTGTGAGAATTTCTTAAAAAATCGATGCGGACTGAATTTCTCTTGACCGGAAGGTGCACTCAGCCTTGCGTGGTGGACATAAACTCTGCAATAAACTTAAAATGACTATAAAGGAAGAGCCCGGGCGGCTTTTAAATTAAGCAAACCAAAATTTTTCAATATTTTTATCAAAACTTAGACCTCATCATGCGAAACATTTTGTTGACATTTTTGATGGCCCTGCTGTATGGCCAAGCGCTGCACGCGCAAAGTTTGTTTTCAGATGGATTTGAATCGGGAGACTTCCAGGCAGGCCGCTGGATGCCCACCGGAAATGTCTTCATCAGCCAGGAGAATCCGGCCTCCGGAATGTATTGTGCCCGCGGAGAAGGAGCCTATGGTTTAAACAAAATCATTACCAACCTCAATCAGGACAACATTACCATCGAATTCAAGGTACGGCCCGGACAAACATTGACCACTTGCATGATCTTTCGAATTCGTGATTCCAGTCATGCTGCTGCCAACACAGGACCCGGCATCATTTTAAACAACAATGGAATCATTACCGGCGTCAATGGAGGAGGGCAAGGGAATCTGAAAGATCTCGATGTGTACGATGAAAATCAATGGTACCATTTCAAGTTAGACCTGCATATGCGCAGTGGATTGTACGACATATACATAAACGGAGTAGCCAAAGCCAAAGATTTTCAGTTTTTCTCCAGAAGCTTTAAAAAACCCTATTTTATGACCTGGAACAGCATCGAAACGACCGGAAATGTGAGTTACGATGACTTTCTGATTTATGAAACCGGAACAGTGGGTCTATCGGAAGGAAACCTATGGAGTCGGATACCGGAAATTTTCCCAAATCCTTCTACTGGTCGCCTTCATATGGATTTAAAAAATCCACAAAGTCAAATCATGATAAAATTATCCGATTCACAAGGAAGACTGGTATTCCAATCCAATCTTGGTGATTCAAGAGTATGCGATTTGAATTTATCCCATCTTCCATCCGGTATTTATCCTTACGTCGTGTATCAGGATCAAAAAATCATACATCAGGGGCTGTGGGTGAAGGAGTAGCACGAATGCGCCAAATGTTCTAAATGGCTGGATTCATCATCTGAATTGCATGTATTTGCTTTTCACGTAAACCAATTCCATCCAGTGGAGAGAACAAAATGCCGTTCATGGGGATGTAAGGTTGAACCCTGTCGGGGTTCTATTCAGTTGTGGCTTGATACAGCAGGTTGGCACATGATGTGATGAGAACAAAGAGAATGATCAAACCAACTGCTTATAGATATGATAAAGAGCCTCAGCATTGACTGCATCATCATGGTACTTTTTTACATACGCACGGCTGGAATGTCCTGACTGATGCCTGAGTGAGGAATCCAAGATCAGTTTTTCAAGCACCTGCTCAATAGTATCAGGATTGGCATTGTGAATGGGAAAATCCTTAGGATAATCCTGACCTATTACCGGATTGATGTAGCAAATTACGGGCTTACCCAGCGCCATGGCTTCCACCGCTGCGGTACCGTGGGAACCAGTAATCAACTGATCGATGAATACATCGCAGTTGGCTACCCAATCGAGTGCCTCCATTTTTGACATACCATGAATCAACTGAAAATCGAATGTGTACTTCCTTTTTAAAGACTCTATTGCGGCTAATACGTACTTCGTTCCCTTGCCTCCGGTTCTCGATGCTGAATGCACCACCAATGGTATTTTCTGATCAACAGAAGGAAATCGCGGTTGATACTGCTGAAGTCCAATGACCTGATATACGCGAAACCTTTTTGGAAAAAGTTCGCGGCGAATGTAATGACCCATTCCAATAAACTCCAAAGGCACAAAACCTAATTTATGAAATAAACTTTGGGTTCTAAACGATCGTTCGGCTGATTCAAAATGGTATTCGTAATTACCCGATTCTTTTTCTCTCCGGTAAAACGGATTGATCTCTTTATCCATGTCGGGATTCCTGATTTCTGATCCACACCACATGATCAAGCCTTTTTTCTTCATGTTTCTCAATAGACGAAACTCCAATGGATATCGCAACAGGGGTATGTAATTAAAATCCCAATACCAATGGATGATATCGGCCCATTCCAATTCTCTTTTTAAAATCCTCAGGTATTTGAAATAGGCCACAATCCGCTTGAAAGGATTCATCGATACCAATCCTGCTGGCAATTGCCTACAGTGTTTGGAGGGAATCATCTTGCTGACATGGGTGGTATAGGCCCGGATTTCAAGATCTGAATAACCAAGAAGGGCTTCCACGCGATAATCCATATCCGAAGATACGTTGTGTGGAAGCATCAATATTTTCAATCGACCGTCGGTATGTTGCTCACTTGTATTGCTCATTCAATCCGTCAATCATGATCTGCGTGATGTCATTTTTTGGATCCCAGTAAAAAATGTTTCCATCACGGGCTACACTGAAAATGTAATCAAACTTACCGTCTGCATTGAATTCCTTTAAGAAGGCTACCACCTTTTTATGTAAAGCCTCATTAAATTCAGCCGTTTCTGCAGCAAATTGTTCACCCATTTTTTCTTTTTGTTCCATTAAATCGCGTTCCATCCCGGCCAATTTTTTTTGTGCCCCCTCCATTTCATTACGGGTCATGTTTTCAGCATTCTTTTGAAGTCGTTGAAACTCGCTGCGTAGATTTGCTTCCTTTCCCTGCAGGTCCTTCATAATGAGCTCCTGCTTTTTCTTAAAATCTGCCTCAGATTGTTTAAAAAAATTGAGTTTGGACAACAAACTGTCTGTATGGAAATAAGCAATATTTCCCGCAATTTCATTTTTGGTTAAATCGCCTGTACTTTTATTCCCATTGGATGCTGATTTTAATTGTTGATTTTGAAACCACAAGAAAATCAGACCCATAAGTGTAACTGCATGCAATATCCAGTTTAGATTTTTAGTATTCATTATTATGTTTATTAATAATTTATGATGAAACTAACACACGTTAGTATTAAAATTCTGCATTTCCGGGAAAGCGAGGAAAGGGTATGACATCGCGTATGTTTCCCATCCCTGTGACAAACTGCACCAATCGTTCAAATCCAAGTCCAAATCCCGCATGCTGGCAAGTGCCATAGCGGCGTGTATCCAAATACCAATAGAGTTCATCGGTAGGAATGTGCATTTCATTCATGCGTTGAACGAGTTTGTCCAGACGCTCCTCCCTTTGCGAACCTCCAACAATTTCCCCAATGCCTGGGAACAAAATATCCATCGCCGCAACCGTTTTACCATCTTCGTTTTGCCGCATATAAAACGCTTTGATACCTTTTGGGTAATCGGTGAGAATCACGGGTTTTTTAAAATGTTTTTCTACCAGGTAGCGTTCATGTTCAGATTGAAGATCGGCTCCCCATTCTTCAATGACATATTGAAATTTTCCCTTTTTGTTGGGATTGGATTGTTTTAATATTTCAATAGCAGCGGTATAGGAAATCCTTTCAAATTTGTTTTCTGTACAAAACTTCAGTCTTTCCAACAGTCCCATTTCATTTCTCTCCTGCTGAGGTTTTTGCTTTTCTTCTTCCAATTCACGCTGATGCAAAAATTCCAGATCCTCAGTACATTGTTCCATGACTTTTGCAATGACGTCTTGCAATAACTCTTCAGCAAGGTCCATGTTATCCTGTAAATCATTAAAAGCAACTTCCGGTTCTATCATCCAGAATTCAGCCAAATGCCTCGGGGTGTTGGAGTTTTCAGCTCTGAACGTAGGACCGAAGGTATACACCTGACCCATGGCAGTTGCTGCCAGCTCTGCTTCCAGTTGTCCGGATACCGTAAGATTGGTCTTCCTTCCAAAAAAATCTTTTGAATAGTTAATGGCTCCGGTTTCGGTTCGTGGTAACTGGTTTACATCCAATGTACTGACCTGAAACATTTCACCGGCACCTTCTGCATCAGAAGCCGTAATGATCGGCGAATGTAAATAATAAAACCCCTTCCGATGAAAAAAGTCGTGGATGGCAAATGCCAGGTGGTGCCTGATTCTGAATACTGCACTAAAAGTATTGGTACGAAACCTTAAATGTGCAATTTGACGTAAAAATTCAAGACTGTGTTTCTTGGGTTGAAGGGGATACACGGAAACATCACAATCGCCCAAAATTTCAAACTCAGTGACTACCAACTCATTTTTCTGGCCTGCACCTTGCGAAGCCACCAGTGTCCCTTTGGCCGATACCGCTGCACCAACGGTTATCCTCTTCATCATGTCGGGATCCAACTGATCAGGATCCACCACCAATTGAAAATTTGACAACCGGGATCCGTCATTTAAAGCAATAAACCGATTGTTCCGGAAAGCACGAACCCAACCCATCACCCATAATTCCTGGCCGGAGGCCTCCATTTCAGAAACAGCAGATAATTTTATCCTTCGCATATGCATACTTAGGCCGCAAAGATAATCCTTATGACCATAAAATTGCGCTTACAAGCTTTCACCAAAACTCAAGCTTTAGATATTTTTCACCTTTCCTTGAATTCCCTATATATGCGTTTAGGATATTGAATATCAGGGATTTATATTATGCAATTTTTGGTGCAAATGCTCCACGGCAGTCTCATCCAACAAGCCTGAATATTTAGCCTGTTCGAGTTGGAAAAACCACTCCAGTAATGCCGCTGCCATTGGATCTTCCGGATGGCTTCGCAACAATTCTGTTGCTCTTTGCCTGCTCATTCCAAGGTTGGTTTCATGACTCCATTTAGTCACACGTTTTAAAAACTCCTGTTCTAAAAGTGTAACAGGATCTTCAAGATTATTTTTTATCTGAACCTTAGATTTCAATTTTTGTCTTTTATTAAAATACAAACTACCAGATACCACTAATGGGATCATACAAAAAAAGAGGGTCAATGGATTTTCTTCCACGGGTTTAGACCATATGGAAGGTGGCACCAACGGCTTCAGACCTATTTCGATTTTCGCATTTCTATCTTGCTCACTTATCCCTCTATCATAAATCTGAATGAAAAAACTATCTTTAATCGTTTGGTACTTTCCCAATTTTGGTTCAAAATAAATTAACTGAGGTTGCAATTTGAGAATGCCTGATTTTTTTGGAACCAACAAGAATTCAAATTGACAACTGTGATTCATTTCAGGTTCATCGGTAATTTTTAATGGCGCATCTGCCTTCCCTTCTGAAATTTCATAAGTGGAATCCATTTCAATAAATTTACCTTTGAGGCCATTGAAATTGGCATTGCCCCTGATTTGAATTTTCAAAAGTATAGCGTCTTGCAACGCATATTGTTTATCCGGATGCTCAACCGTCATATCCATCTGACCTACTGCACCTGAAAAATTTACAGGTGCATTCGGAGGTAATGGATTTACCTGAATCGTTAATGCGTTGGTAGAAATATTCTCTATCTGCTGTCTGAAAAATGAACCTATACCAAATCCAAAAGGATCGTTGTCTCCCTGAACGACCCTATACACCATAGGATCAACCGTCAATTTTCCTTCGCGAATTGGATACAGACTTGTCTTGGATAAAATGCGGGTCATATACTCGCGGCCCTTGTAGACTTCCCTTTGCACGGGATTGTTCAACATATTCACGGGAAGATGGTGAAATGCATCCAACGAAGGTGTTGACGCTGCTTCTACACTTTCAATGTTAACCCGCGTGTACAATTTGTACATCAATTGACATTGTTCGCCGACATATAGATTTTGTTTATCTATACTTGCAATGACAAAAATCTCCGACTGCCCAGATGACCCAGGACTTGATTTCACCACTTCTATGCTCAACGCCTGCGTGCGCAGTTCTCTACCATCAACCGTAATCCTTGCCGGAGGTATGGTATAAATTCCTGGTTTATTGCACAACAATTCAAAAACATATCCCTGGCTGGAACTTTTCCGACCATTGACAATGGAGGTTTGAAATGATCGTGATGGTCCTGACAATAATTGCAACGACCCAAAATCAGGAGCTTGAAACCGGCTGCCTTCCGCATTGTACAAATTGAATTTTACGCGAAAGCTGGAACCTTGCAAAACTGTTTTAGCATCGGTCTCTGCTTCAAATCGTTGCGCTTTTACTGACAAGCTCAACAAGCAAACGATAATTACCCATAGAATTTTCATCAAATTTTCGTGGGTTTCCTTTTACTTTTAGCCGGTGGAGTCGCAGTTGGCTCGTCCATGAAAAATTTACTTTCCTCACGATTCTTGGGATGTTGCCTGATCCCTTGTGGATTGGGCAGAACGGAAATAAAAATTTCCGGAGTCTTCAATTCACCTTCTTCAGTGATCAATTTTGCTGGTGAAATGCTGTACATACCTGCACTGTTGGCTTCCAGATAATAACTGTATGAACTGCTTTGCTTTACTTCACCATTCATGATGGAAAAACTTGACGAGGTATTAGGGCCAGCCACAATATTCCAACCTGCAAATTCTGGCGCCTCAAATCGTCCTTTTCCATTCATGATTTCGAATTTTACCTCCAGGTAATTACCGAGCAACAGGGTATCACTGCTCACGGATACATTAAACTCCAATTTTTGAGCATTCAGCCCACTTGCGGCCATCCAGAAAATAAATAACCAGGTTTTCATAATGCATTCATTTTATTTCAAGTGAATCAAAATTTAGTTCGTGTCTTTTTTTTGCTATTTCAACGTTTGGTCTCAAACAGTCATTCCGATTTAATTTCAAATCATCTTATTCGAATACTGTCCTTTTCAATCATAACGGATTTATCGGTATAACAAATTTAACGCTTCTTGGTTTTCGCCTTGACCCGTCAATAATAACACAGTGGTCTACCAATCTTTTTGACGTTTCGGTGAACTGCTTTGCGCCTTTTGCATTTTTGATCTTGTTTTCTGGTCTTGATCTCCCACCATGCGCATTAATTGTTCCATCTGGTCTTTGGAGAGCTTACCTTGTTGGTTAAATTTATCTTCAGCCTTTTCTTTTTGTTGTTGAGGTTTTTGCTGCTGTTTTTCGCCCTGATCCTTTTGCTCCTTTTTTTCTTGCTCATTGGACTCTTGAGGCGGTGGGGTTTGTTGCTGATTATTTTGTTGTTGTTGTTGCTGCTGCTGCTGTTGAATGAGCATTTCTTTTTTTGCAAGCAATAGGTTATTTCTTGCATCCTGATCGGCCGGATTTCTCTTAAGGGTCTCTTGATATGCGTCGATGCTTTTGTCAAAACGCTTTTCTTGAAAATAAGCATTCCCCAGATTGTAATATGTTTTAGCCAATCGCTGTGGATCTTCCGCTGACCTCAATCCTTGTTCATAGAACTCAATGGCTTCTTTACTTCTCCCTTGTTGGTACAAACTATTTCCCAAATTATATAAGGTCTTGAAGCCGGGCTTGATTTGGTGTGCATTCCGGTACTGTTCTTCGGCGTCCAGATAACTGGAATCCTTGTAAAGCTTGTCTCCCTTCAATAAATACAAGCCTTGATCCTGTGCAATTCCACACATCAATATCCAATGTACAAACCACCAGCTCAGTAAATTTTTCATATTTTTTTACGAACGATTAAAGTTTCAGCCAACAAGAAAATGATGGCCATTGCAAGAAAATATTGAAAATAGGAATGGTAACTACTGAATGACTGGTAAACCAATTCTTTCCTGGCCATTGCAGAAAATTTTTCCTTCAACCTTGCAAAATCTGACGCATCACTTTGAATCTCCATCAACTCACCTCCAGCAGTCTCGGCTATTTCACGCAATAGTTCCCTGTTGGGTTTTGTCATGATCAAATTACCTGCTTGATCGGTTCGATAGTTTCCTCCTCCAGAAAAAATGGAAGGAATGGGTCCTCCTTGCGGAGTGCCTACGGGAACGGTAAAAATGCTGATGCCTTGTTGATATGCTTTCCTGGCCGCTTCGACCGCTTCGCCTTCATGATCTTCTCCATCACTCAGTAAGACAATGGCCTTATGAAACCCCTGTTCTTGCCCAAACGATTTTACGGCCAGATCTATAGCGGCTGCCAATGCAGAACCTTGTGTGCCCAGGTTTTTGGGAGATGCCGCATCGGCTATATTGTATACGGTTGCCAGATCGGTAGTTAAAGGTGTATGGAGATAGGCGCTACCCGCAAATGATATAAATCCCATCCGCTCCGATGGAAAGCGTTCGATGAATTGTTTGACCCACAATTGGGCTCTCTCTAAACGGGAAGGCTTGATATCTTCGCAAAGCATACTTTGCGATACATCCAAAACGACAAATACATCTACACTTTGAGTTTTCCCTTTCTCCATCTTTTTTCCAAATTGCGGATTGGTCATACTAACAATAGTTAGTAATAATACGACCATAAACAGTCCAAACTTTGTACTTTCCAGGTTTTTCGAAAACAGTCTCATCAGACTTAAAAGTTTGGATTGCCCAAGCTTATCCATGTTTCGCTCCCTGGACTTCTGAGCCAAAAAATAAATCAGTATGAATACTGGGATCAGCAGCAGTCCATAAAAATATATTGGCTCTTCAAATCTGAACATATTGTATCGATGCTATTAATAATTAACTCTCAATAGGCTGAATCGCAATAACCACTCCATCAACAATAAGGTAACTGCAATCCAAAGAAAAAATCTAAACTCCTCGCTGTAACGCTTTATATATTTTACATCAATTTTTGTTTTCTCCAATTGATCAATTTCTGAATAAATTTCGGCCAATTGCGCAGCATTGATGGCTCTGTAGTACTTCGCTCCTGTATATTGACTGATTTGTTTCAATAATTCTTCATCAATGTTGACAGGTGCCATACCGAACACATATTCTCCATGAGGACTTCTTCCAACGGGCGAGTAGGCTTCTCCGTTGGTGCCCACTCCTATGGAATAAATTTTTATTTGGTACGACTTCGCCAATTCTGCCGAAACTGCAGGAGAAATATCACCTGCGTTATTCACACCATCTGTAATCAAAATAATCACTTTACTTTTTGAAGTGTCATCGTGAAGACGATTGATTGCGGAAGCCAGTCCCATGCCAATAGCTGTACCATCTTCCAATAATCCACATTTCAACTCCATCAAAAGGCTTTTCAATGCATCATGATCTGTCGTCAGGGGACATTGGGTAAATGCTTCACCACTAAATGCTGTCAGTCCAATTCTGTCATAAGGTCGCTTGGCAATAAAATCCACCGCAAGTAATTTACTTACTTCCAAACGGTTTGGTTCAAAATCCTGACTCAGCATAGAAGAAGATAAATCCATCACCATAAAAATTGAAATACCCTCAGCATTGATTTTTTCTTCCTTTAACAACCACCTGGGTCCAGCCAATGCCAGAATCATAAAACATAAAGTAAAAAGCCGTAACAGTGGTAATAATTTAAATAATCTCAGTTTCCAGCTCCTTTGAGCTGGAAATCGCAAAATGTTTGGATAGTACAATCCATTTACTAACGTATGATGATTCTTATATAACCGGTATGCGAGTAAAGGGATCACTAACAAAAATGCAAGAATCCAGGGACTACTCCATTCAAATCGGTTTAATATCAACTCCATCTTTCAGGTAGTTTTTTCAAAAACAATTTATCGTGTTTATCCATTGCAAAAATTCCTCTTGCCATCAATGATTCCTTCTTCCAAAGGCTTACCAGCCACAAAACAGGCAAGAAAAAAGCAATGATGGGAATTACCAGAAAAAGAACCAATATTTGCCATCCTCTGTGAATACCGGATGAGAGTATGTTAGATTGCCAACGATAAAGACTTCCAGTTTCTGCTTGATGCATTTTAACCCAGCTTGCAGGCAATTCAAATCGCTTATGCATAAACAAATTTCCAAACAAATCCAGCGTCTTAATGGAAGGGTCAAGTGTATAGGCATTCAACAACGCATCAGGTATGGTATCCAAAGGTCGTGAAAATTGATCTGCCATCGATTGTCCCAACAACTGAAGATAATGCGTCTTACTTTGTTTTAATAACTCATTGCTCGTTGTTTCCTGGGTCAATATATACTCGCGTAGTTTAATCCACCAGGGCTCGTGATGACTCAACTCGGGTATCCGATTGGCAAATTTTACAAGATCACTTTGTTTGAGCAGTTCAATGGCAGTTGCATGGGAATCAAGTATTCCCCATTTTTCAACTAACATTTGTTCGGTATCATGTGTGGTGTGCTCTAATGCAGGGATCTTCAAACCATCGGTCATAAATTTCCTAAGGATCTGACTAAGACCGTCGTAATACTCTTTAATTTTTCCTTGTTGCCAGTATTGATGGACTGACAAGTCGTCCAAAGCCTGCAAGGCAAGAGCAACAGGACTGGGTAGTTCCGGCAATGAAAAAGATACGACAGGCGATCGGTCTGCTCTAAAAAACTGCCACAATACCAGGAGAAGTAATATCAGAAAGGTTATTCCTAAAATTAGCTTAAGGCCTATGTTTGAGGCTGCTTCAGTCTCCTCAATATTTTTTATTGGTCTGAATGATGTAAGGCTATCCGGTTGAATGTACACATTCAGAAACAGGTTCTGGCCCAATGGTTTTCCTTCTTGCACGTCATTTATCATACCCAAAGGCGGTAGGATAAAATTACCGGTATCAAATACAGTAAAAAGTATTTTTCTTTCATATACTCCGGTTTGTTGCTCCCAGACCCCCGGTAAGATCATATGAAACCAGGGCATCGTATCCAACTGAATCCATGCATTGTTTGCGGCAAGGGTATCTGAAGTCTTCAGGTATAGGTATTGTTGTGAACCCAATAACATTTGGGTAGAATCCAGCGATTGGCTGAATGAAATCTGTCCACAAACTTTCCCCAAGGAAAAGCAAATTACTAACACTTGTAAGTATGTTGCTATGACTTTCAATTCAACTTCTCCTTTTAAAAAAATTCAATAATATTTTGATATATCCATCATCTGGTGGAAGTTCCATAAAATCTGCACGGGCTCTTAGCAATGTCTGCTTTGTTTTGGTCATTTGTTGCTCTTGTTTCCGAACAAAATCCATTCGCCATGGCCGATTTGAAGTGTCTATGAGTTGTTCATCTCCGCTTTCCATATCTTTCAGCAATAGCAGTCCTGCAGGAGGTATTTCCCGTTCCAGATTATCGCGTAATGCTATACCGATGAGATCATGTTTGCGAGCAACAATCTTGACCATGGTTTCCGGAAGCTCTAGTTGAAAATCAGACATCAGAAACGCTATACAGCGTTTGCTTTGCACACTGTTGAGGTATTGAAGTGGTTTTTGATAATCGGTTTGAACAGCCTCTGAACGTCTGATGAGCAATTCCCGAATGATGCGAAGAATATGTTGCTTTCCTTTCTTGGGAGGAATGTAAAGATGGATGCGGTCACTGAATAAAATCAAACCAACCTTATCGTGATTTTGTGTCGCTGAAGAAGCCAATACGGCAGCCATTTCGGCTATCCATAAAAATTTCTCTCTGTTGTCCGAACCAAACTGCATGGATCGACTGATATCCACCATTAGCATCAATGTCAGTTCTCTTTCCTCTTCAAATACTTTCACCTGAACTTGTCCTGTTCGTGCTGTGACGTTCCAATCGATGTGCCGTATATCGTCCCCAGGCGAATATTCACGGACTTCAGAAAAAGACATCCCTCTCCCTTTAAAACTGCTGTGGTAGGCACCGGAAAACAGGTGCTGACTCAGTCCCTTGGTCCTGATTTCAATTTGCCTGATTTTATTTAAAATATCCTGGGTCAGCATCGTTCAATAAATTCTTTTCAGCGGGCCTGTCTTGCGAATTTTTTCAGCTAACAAAGAATATGGAATAATAATTTTCCGATTACCCCAAATTCTGCTAAAATCAGAACTGAAGGAAAATCCTTCAGGTCGAAGGGTCCAATGTTTAAAACCTTCATTTTGCAGATATAATTTAAACCTACCTGATGTATTCACACTGGCCATTTCCTGTTTTTTCCAGGAGATGTATTCTTCAAAATACATTTTATAATCAAAAGAACTATCAAATAACTCATCAATTCCCAAAACCCTTCCTGATTTCCGATCAAACGTAAACGAGAGGTTCCTGTCACCATCACTCCAGGGTTCTGCAAAACGGAAAATTCCACTGACCCAATCTTTGGTGATCCAGTCAATGTCCATGTAACATGAAAATGATTTGGTATTCTCCACCGGAGTGTTTTGATAATAACTGACAACCTGTTCGATCCATTTATTTAAAAATGCATTTAGCCAAAGATCAAATTCTCTGTCATTCAGGTGCAAGTATTCTGCATAGATCCTAATTCCCGGTAAATTGACATTTTTACATTTTAATACATACCGCAGCTCGGATTCCCAGTTTTCTGAAATCAATGTGGCATTCTTGAACAATTCGTCAGCCTGATAATGCCGATCATCTATTTTTTTTAAATGAAATTCTTTTACACGTTCACCAAAAAAATCATGCATCACGACATTCATTTTTTTGCAATCTGGTTCTTCACATTCACCACTGAGCATGTACCCGGTGAGTTTGTCCGGTTTACTTAAGGTTCCATAAATCCTTTGATCCACATCACTTTGAAGTTGAACTTTGATTGGGTCCCGGTCCATAATTCCAGAAAAAGACTGATACCAATGGCTCAATGCGCATTGTGGCATTTCATAGCCCTCACGATTGACTTTTACAAATTCAATGTAACTGCCAGTTTCTTTTCTTGCTGTCATGATTTGGACGCGTAGTCCGGAATCAAAAAATCCAGCGATCAAAAATCCCTTATGCTCAAAATGTTGATCCTGCATCACCAGTTTCAATTGATTTGGATCATATCTACCTTCGAGATACAGGCTATCGTTACGATCAATAAACTTAATGATTCCCTTACAGTCCGTCTGATCATGCCCCAAGGCAAGGACATATCGTTCTCCCCGGCTTCCTATTCCAGAATAAAGCTGCACCCATAAGCCTTTACTCTTATTTCCAAACAACTCAATAACCTGCCGCACTGTGGTTGCGGGTGCGACCGTCTGTGCCCCCAGTACTATGATGGATAGACACCAGGTCAATATGGAATAAACGATGCGCATGAGATGAATTTAGGGTACTTCAACTTTTGATAAAATTCTTGAAATGATTTCCTCCTGGTGTATGTTTTCGGCCTCTGCCTCATAACTCAAGCCGATTCGATGCCTAAGGATATCCCGACATACCTGTTGTACATCATCCGGTATAACAAAACCTCGGTGTTGCATAAAGGCGTGTGCCTTACTGGCCATTGCCAAAAAAATACTTGCTCGCGGGGATGCCCCATATTGGATAAAAGATGCCAGCTCTTTCAGTTGATAAGATTCAGGTCGTCTGGTCGCAAAAACCAAACTCAAAATGTACTTTTCAATCCTTTCGTCCATATAAATTTTCTGAATGGATTGCCTGGCTCTCAGAATATCTTGTGGGTGGACTACCGGATTAGGCTTTTGTAAGACTTGTTCATTCAGATTTCTTCGGATGATGATGCGTTCTTCTTCAAATGTTGGATAATCGACCAGGACTTTCATCATAAACCGGTCAGTTTGGGCCTCCGGCAATGGATAGGTACCCTCCTGTTCAATAGGGTTTTGGGTCGCTAACACGAGAAATGGTTCTTCCAAAGGATACGTTTCTTTACCAATGGTCACTTGCTTTTCCTGCATGGCCTCAAGAAGTGCAGACTGAACTTTTGCCGGTGCTCGGTTGATCTCATCGGCCAAAATAAAATGCGCAAAAATAGGCCCCTTGCGGATGGAAAATTGATGGTCCGATGGATTATACACCATCGTACCGATGATATCTGCAGGCAACAAATCCGGAGTGAACTGAATTCTGCTGAATCGGGCATCAATGGATTGAGCCAAAGTCTTTATCGCCAGGGTTTTAGCCAGGCCTGGAAGACCTTCCAATAATATATGGCCTTTGGTCAATAAGCCTAAAATCATACGATCGATCATGTGACTTTGACCTACTAAAATTTCCTTTTGTTGAGCCACCAATGGCTTTAAAAAGGCGCTCTCAATCGCAATTTGCTGATTTAAAGCTTCGATGTCAATGTATTGAGACATGGTTTTAATAAAATTTATCTTGCAACAGGCGGCGAAATTATCAATTTTGCGTTTTGTATACATCAATTCGCCACGTGCAAAAACGGAAATTACAGGATGAAAACATACTTCTTGTGCCTCTTTTTATATTTTTTTAACACTTTTACCGGTTACAGTCAGGATCCTGGCCTGCAAATTCTGCAAACTACCAGTATTCAGCATCTAAAAGGGGGCACCCTTTTGGTTCGCCTGGAATCCAAAGAAAAAAAACTTAATTACCTGCGTCAATCTTTATTGAATCCGGATTGTGATGCACGATGCCGATCAAAAAAAGAAGAAGAAATCCAGGAGATAGATCAATCGGCTAAACGGTTCAATCAGACCTTCATTCAGGCATTCCGCAAGCACTTCAATTTTTGTGATTTGTTATTTTATTATGACAAGGATCATCATGCGCTAAAGTCGGCTGGTTGGGTTGGAAATTATTTTTTAACGGACCAATTATCCAACCAAACTGCCAGACCTCTGAATCCGGATTCCTGCTATATTTTGTACAAAGATCTTACCCCTGAATCTCAAGCTGAAGGTTGGTTGGTTCAAACTCTGGATGGCCAATTTTTAGGAAAAGGATTTCCTTTCATTATTGAAAACAATGCAAAGACCTTGATGAATTATTTTGCCTCCAGTGACCATTTGACCAAGAACTGCAATTACATGGTTCGAAAATTCAATAAACAATTGTATAAGTTCCATTCACAAGCTGAAATAAAAAAGATCAAAGCTTTGGAAGTGAAGGATTGAGTGGTTTTTCAAAATTCAGACGAATAGGTTTTGATTTTTTAAGGAATGCAATACATTGCCATCAACCGGAATAAAAAAATCTTAAGGGACTTAGCCCTGTCAACTATGCCCAAAAAGATTCTAGCGGTTCAATTGCCTTTCGTTGATTTTTATTAACTAACATTTGTTAGTAACTTACATATTTCTTCGGTACTTACCGCCCACTGCATACAAAGCTGAAGTAATCTGACCTAACGAACAATGCTTGACGGTTTCCATTAAACATTCAAACATATTGGCATTGTGCAAAGCTGCCTCCTGAAGCCCATGCAGACTGTTATCGACAGCATTCTGGTGGGCTTGTTTTAAAAGCATAAGTGAACTGATCTGGTCATTTTTTTCCTGATCTGTTGCACGGATTACTTCCCGTGGTAATACGGTTGGAGAGCCGTCTTTGGATAAAAAAGTATTCACCCCAATGATAGGATATTCACCAGTATGTTTCAGGGTTTCATAATAAAGACTTTCCTCCTGAATTTTACTGCGCTGATACATGGTTTCCATAGCACCCAATACTCCACCTCTTTCAGTAATGCGGTCAAACTCAGTTAAAACGGCTTCTTCTACCAGATTGGTCAACTCCTCAATAATAAATGAACCTTGCAATGGATTTTCATTTTTTGCAAGTCCGAGTTCGTTGTTGATGATTAACTGAATGGCCATGGCCCTTCTCACAGATTCTTCTGTAGGTGTTGTAATCGCTTCATCATACGCATTGGTATGTAAGGAATTGCAGTTGTCGTAGATGGCATATAAAGCTTGCAATGTGGTGCGAATATCATTGAACGAAATTTCCTGGGCGTGTAACGATCGTCCGGACGTCTGAATATGGTATTTAAGCATCTGGCTCCGTTCGTTAGCCCCATACTTATGTTTCATGGCTTTAGACCATATCCTGCGTGCAACCCGTCCGATGACAGCATATTCCGGATCTACCCCGTTTGAAAAGAAAAAGGATAAATTCGGAGCAAAATCATCAATGTTCATCCCCCTCGATAAATAATACTCGACAAAAGTAAACCCATTGGCCAAAGTGAGTGCTAATTGGGTGATTGGATTAGCTCCAGCTTCAGCAATATGATACCCGGAAATGGATACGGAATAGAAATTCCGAACTTTGTTTCGAATGAAATATTCCTGCACATCGCCCATTAATTTCAGTGAAAACTCGGTAGAAAAAATACAGGTATTTTGCGCCTGATCTTCTTTAAGGATATCCGCCTGGACAGTTCCCCGAACGGATTGCAAAGCCTTAGCCTTAAGTGATTGATACACTTCAGGCTCCAATATTTCATCTCCGGTCAAACCCAGTAGCAATAATCCTAAACCATTGTTTCCGGCAGGCAAATCACCCTGATATTTTGGCCTTGGCAATCCTTTTTCATCGTACTTTTCTTTTAATCTTTTCTCCACCTTATGCTCCAAACCTTTTTCCCGGATATACAATTCACATTGTTGGTCGACTGCAGCATTCATGAAGAAAGCACAAAGTGTTGCCGCAGGACCATTGATGGTCATGCTCACCGAAGTTTTAGGATTACATAAATCAAAACCACTGTAAAGTTTCTTTGCATCGTCCAGGCTGCAAATGCTTACGCCACTGTTGCCGACTTTACCATAAATATCCGGGCGATGGTCGGGGTCTTCTCCGTACAAAGTCACTGAATCAAAAGCGGTACTTAAACGATTGGCGGGCATGTCGATACTCAAGTAATGAAATCTCCGGTTGGTTCTTTCCGGACCACCTTCTCCGGCAAACATGCGGGTTGGATCTTCTTCCTGACGCTTAAAAGGATAAACTCCAGCCGTATAAGGAAATTCACCGGGGACATTTTCCTGCAGAATCCATTTTAGAATGTCTCCCCATTCATTGTAGGCAGGCAGCACAACACGAGGAATTTTGGTGTGTGACAACGATTCAGTATAAATGGGCACCCGAATTTCTTTGTCCCGTACTTTATAGACGTATTCATCCTGGCAATAGGCCTCTCTCTTTTGCGGCCAGGCTTCTAATAATTTTTTGCAAGAACCCTCCAATTGCAATTCCACTTCTTCCAATTTGGATTCTATCGCAACTTTGGCTTCCTTCGATTGATCAAGTAACTTCATCGTTTGCCGCAAACTGTAACTTTGGCTGGCCAGATTGGATTGCTGAATACACCACTTGTCATAATTTCGGTTGTTGTCTGAAATTTCACTTAAGTATCGAGTCCTTGCCGGAGGAATGATGTAAATTTTTTCGGATTCTCCGAGTGGCCACACGTCACTGCTGTTCCATTTTACACCCGTCTTACCAGCTACGGTAACTAACAGTTGTTTGTATAATTGATTTGTACCAGGATCATTGAATTGAGAAGCGATGGTCCCGTAAACGGGCATGTCTTCAGGACTACTTTCCCATGCTTTGTGATTGCGTTGAAATTGTTTGCGTACATCACGGAGGGCATCCATTGCACCTCTTTTATCAAATTTATTAATGGCCACCAGATCGGCAAAATCCAACATATCGATTTTCTCCAATTGTGTAGCGGCTCCGTATTCCGGAGTCATTACATATAGCGAAACATCGCTGAAGTCAACGATTTCCGTATCACTTTGTCCGATACCCGAAGTCTCCAGGATAATCAGATCAAATGGAGATGCCTTCAATAACTGAAGTGCATTTTTAATGTGTGGTGACAAAGCTAAATTGCTTTGACGGGTAGCCAATGATCGCATAAACACCCGTCCCCCATGAAATTCGGGATGCATGGAATTCATCCGGATTCGATCCCCTAATAACGCCCCTCCGGTTTTGCGTTTTGATGGATCCACGGAAAGAATCGCCAGCCGTTTTTCAGGAAAATCCAGCACAAATCTTCTGACCAGTTCGTCCACGAGGCTTGATTTTCCGGCCCCACCGGTCCCAGTAATGCCTAGAACCGGTATGGTTTTGGCCTTTGCTGTTTTCTGAACTTCTGTGATTAAAGATTCAGCCAGTTGTGGATTATTTTCAATGACAGAGATTAATCTTGAAAGCGAAGGTATATGTCCAGTCACTACCGCTTTCATTTCTCCGTTCAAACTCGAATAAGTTTCAAAATCACATTGCCGAATCACATCGTTGATCATGCCTTGCAGACCCAAATGGCGTCCATCGTCTGGACTATAAATCCGGGTGATCCCGTAAGCATGGAGGTCCTCAATCTCAGAAGGTAAAATGGTTCCCCCCCCGCCTCCAAATATTTTAATGTGCCCACATCCGCGATCTTTCAATAAATCAAAAATGTACTTAAAGAATTCATTGTGCCCCCCCTGGTAAGAAGTGATGGCAATTCCTTGTACGTCTTCCTGAATTGCAGCTTCCACGATCTCCAATGCCGACCGGTTATGACCCAGATGTATGATTTCCGCTCCGCTGCTTTGCATGATACGGCGCATGATGTTGATGGCTGCATCGTGGCCATCAAATAAAGAAGCCGCAGTCAGAATCCGGATTTTATGTTTGGGTTGATAAACACTGACTTCTGTAAGCATATTGAACAATTAGGTCACAAATTTAAGCTGATTTAACGGAGTAAGGACTGAATTAAGAGAACCCCATAGGAAACATATTTTGTAAAATTTCCATTTTTCCTATTTTTGAAATTCAATTGGTGGATTTTCCTGAAAGTCCCGACCGATGAGCAAAAAAAATGGTAATGAATGCAAATGGGCAATATGGTCATTAGATTCCTTCAAATAAGTTTGCTGACCTGTTGGATGAGCTTAGGTCTTGTCCAACCTTTGGAAAGCCGACAATGGCTGATATTTCATGCCAAAGAGGGATTTTTCAACGGAATAATGCGTCAATCCTTTGGCCATATATTCGTTGGAATGGTCCAGGAGGACCCTCAACAAGCCGGTCAACTGCTGGCTGGTTATTGGGGATATTACCCTAAAGACGGCATTCAAAAAGAAGGCTTTTGGGGATTTATGCCAGGGAGTATCCGGAATGACTGGGGCGCTGAATTTCAAGATGCATTTGCTGTTGAGGTGGATGAAAGTCAATTTATTCGCTGCCTGGAGTTGATTGAAGAATGGGACCATTTGCCTTATTCTCTCCGTGCGCGAAATTGCATTGATTTTGTCCGGTCTCTGGTAAAATCCATTGGCAAAATGAAAGATCCTGAGGAATTTTATTTGTTGCCCAATGCATACTTGTCCGCATTGCGTTCTTTAAACGAAACCATCATTTATCCAGGAGACTTTTCCTCCTATCAAAAAGTCACTCAGGTGAATCACTACGACGGTCGACTGGCTAAAAAGTTCTTTACCTTCCAAAAATGGAAAAACTATCTCAAGAAAAAGTCTATTTTCAGAAAAAATGAAGATATACCAACACCAGACTGATGGATAACTCTGAATAACCACTTCTTCAGGTAATTGCATAAACCAATAGAACACAACCCCTTCAACGAAATTGTTGAAAAAAATCCAATAACCATTTCAATGATTCATCTCTGGCAACCGCGTGGTATTTAAAAAGGTACTTTTTTCCGATGACGGGTGGAAACCGCATAGTTCTTCCTGGTGACAATGATTCCACATCAAAACCATGAAAGGCATCTGGAAATTGTATCCATTGAATTAACTTACATTGATCAATTTTTTCTTTCATGCCATCCGTTGGGGTAACCTGATCATTCTGCCCGGTAAACAAAAGCAAGGGGACTTGACTATTTATAATGCTCCATTCTTCATGAGCCGGATAATAAACAGCAGCAGCATGAAGTTTTACATCGTCAATCCATCCTGAGTCCTGTACCAAATAAAATGCACCCTGCCCCGCTAGACTCCAGGCAATCAGAAATCCCCCTCGATCCTTGTTAAATATTCCTTGTGTAAAAGCATCCTGCAAAGCTTGACGAACCACCCATGCTATTTTCTCAGAAGTCGTTGGTAAATGGATATTACGGTCTCTCTTATTTTTAAAATATTGTTTATAGTCGATCAACAATACATCATATCCTTTGTCATTTAACATTTGAGCTCTCCGTATGTAAAAACTGTCATCATCAAAGATGGATAAGCCGCTGGCGCCTGGAAGAAGAACACACCATTGGCCAGTCTTTTCAAGATGTGTGGAAGGGAAGTACAAACATGCCTTATCCAAAGTTTGTGCTTGAATGTGCAGGGTATGCAATAGGGTCCACCAAAGAATAATAAGTTTATGCAAGGGATTCATTTTTAAAATTGAAAGCACGTCAAAAAATCACCATTACAAGAGATAGAAAATATAAATTTCAACCGGAGAAAATTTAGTCTAAAAGTTCGTTTAAACTCTCATCAGTAAGGATATGGGAGCAGTAGAAAACTTGCTTAAAAGTCACAGACGTAGTTGTAAGCGTGAAATTAGTTTATCGAATCATTATCAATGGAAGTCAAATTATCACGGTACAAAATAGTCCTGAAAAACTTGAATTCATGCATTGGCTTAAATTTTAAATCTACCCAGTTTCTCACTAAGCTCCAGGTATGCCGGAAGCGCCGCAGAACCATACCAGCCTAAATAAACGGGCTCCAGTAAACCTGCGTGAATGGCAGGGTCAGTATCCATTAAAGTTTTTGCTTCTTCAGCAGTGGCTACGGTTAAGATAAAAATTCCACGGTAAAGATCGTTTTTCATAAAGGGTCCAGCAACTACCATTTTGCCTTCTTTGACCAGTCGACCAATGTTGTCTAAATGGCCTCGAAACAATTCTGAAACCTTTGCCTTGTCATCGATTTGTACCGGGCCTGTCTTTAATAAAACCATGGTGTAATTTCTCATGCCATATTGGTCAGCCTGGTATTTCTTAGCCAATGTTGAATCAAATAAAGGATTAGAAGTCTGAGCACTACCATCTGATAATAAAGAGCAAAGTGTCCATACAAAAATCAATTTGCGAATGCAATCATTAAAAACATTAATCCCTTCCATAAAATTATTAATACGGTAAATATAGATTTATTCCCGTTTCCGGCTTTTAATTTATGGTAAATTTAACTACCCGTAACGATGTAACCATGCATAAGGGTGCAGAATGCTATGAATGGCCTAATGAATAGCTGTAACATTGACGCGTTCAATATTGATTAAATGCATCTCAATATGCCTTTCTTTTGCTTTGGTTTCAAACTCACTGATGATCTCAAGTATATCGTAATCAATAAAATGTGAATCTGAACCGTCAATCGTCAAGTTAGAATATTCAGGAATGTCATCGAGAACTTTCTTCAAATTGACTTTATTTAAAAAAGTAACATTGGTATTCAGCTTGACTCTATAATGTGGTATTCCCTGTTCAGTCAGTTTGTTTACTTTGTATTCGGCCTTAAAATTATTTTGTATGATAAAATAAATGGATACCAATAGCCCGATACTCACCCCTAAAAGTAAATCCGTTGCTAAAATGATGATGATGGAAATTACAAATGGTAGAAATTGCTTCCAACTCAATTGCCACATATGAATAAACAACTTAGGCTTCACAAGATTAAAACCCGTCATGATCAATATTACTGCCAGAGAAGCATATGGGATAAGATGAATCCAGGAAGTAAACATAAAAACCGCAATGAGTAAAAAAAGGCCATGTGTAATGGCAGAAAGTTTGGTTCGACCACCTGCATCAACATTCGCTGCGCCGCGTACCACCACCGCCGTTATGGGTATAGCACCCAATAACCCACAACAAACATTTCCTATTCCCTGAGCCAAAAGCTCTCGATTAACTGGAGTGATCCGGTGATGTCGATCCAATTTATCTATGGCTTCAATGCAAAGTAGCGATTCCAGACTGGCCAGAGCCCCAATCATCAATCCGTATTTCCAAACCAGAGATGATGAAAATCCATTGATGAAATCTGCAAATTGGATCATACCCTCCAGATTACCTGGAAGATTAATCAATTGAGAAGTTTTGAGTGACCATTGCGGTATGAACCACCCAAACATGGCATTCATACTCATTCCTAATACGACGATGAATAAAGCATTTGGCAAGAACCGAAACCTCGGTAGGATTTTTCTTTCCAGACAAATCATCACCACAAAGGAAACCAACCCAATGATTATGGAGCCCATGGTGATGTGGTGGCTGAATTCCTGGAGATTACCTAAAAAGTTCTTCGAAGAAAAAAGGTCAAGAAATCCACTGGTCCAAAAATCAGGTTGGTCATACCCGAGTACCAGTGGAATTTGTTTGGATATTAGTATAACTCCAATGGCTGCCAACATACCTTTAATCACTGCAGAAGGAAAGTAATTTGCAAGAATGCCCAATTTCAAGGTTCCCAATGCGATTTGAAAAAATCCGGCAATGATTACAGTAACCAGAAAAATGTTAAAACTTCCTAAGTCCAGGATTGCAGCTGCAACCAGTGTAGACAAGCCCGCTGCCGGTCCTGAAACGGAAAGATCCGATCCGCTGATCAAAGCCGTAACGATGCCTCCAATGACTCCGGCCAGAATACCACTGTAAACAGGAGCTCCTGAAGCTAAGGCAATTCCCAAACACAAGGGCAAGGCAACAAAAAAAACCGATAAACCAGCTGAAAAATCATGCTTCCACCACATGATCCGGTAATATTTCAAAGTGCGCTTCATATTTCTATCTCAAAGGTAATTAGAATCCTCTGAATAAAGAACTGAGTACATTCCCTTTTGAAAAAATACTAACGTTCGTTAGTGTTCAATTCTTTACTTATCAAACCGGCATAAGCGCTTGCTCGATATCATGAATAATGTCTCTATAATTTTCCACGCCAATAGAAAGTCTGATCATTTTCTCTGTAATGTGCAACTGTATTTTTTCATCTGGTGCAACATCGGCATGGGTCATGGTCGCCGGATGTTCGGCAAGGCTTTCCGTGCTGCCAAGGCTTACCGCTAACTTGATCAACTTGAGGGCATTTAAAAATTTAAAGGCTTCCTTTTCTCCTCCCTGAATGTCAAAAGAAATCATTGCCCCATTACTCAGGCATTGCTTCTGTTTTATTGCATAAAGCCGGGTATCGGTGGGCTTGATATTTCCCAGAAAATAAACCTTATCTACTTTAGGGTGATGGTTGAGGTACTCCGCCACATGTTCTGCGTTAGCCGCCTGAATGTCCATCCGTGCTTTTAGAGTTTCAAGACTTCGCAACAACAGCCAACCTGTCCAGGGTCCGGCCATATTTCCTAAAAAGGTTCTCAAACCTTTTACCCGACTAATCAGCTTATGACTGCCTAGACAAGCACCTGCGATCACATCACTGTGTCCTCCGATGTATTTTGTCGCTGAGTACAAAACCAAATCTGCACCATGCTTAAGAGGATGCTGCCAAAGTGGACCCATATAAGTATTGTCAACGGCCAGATAGATTTCCTTGTCTTCCCTTGAAAAATGCTTTGTGATCTCTTTGCAACATTCTATGTCAATCAAATCGTTTGTTGGATTCGCCGGAGTCTCAATGTAAACCATAGCCAACCGATCCTTTAATCCACTGGCTTCAACAATTTGAATCGCTTCTTCTTTGCATTGCCCTACCGAAAAGCTTAGCACATGAATACCAAACTGGTTTAATATTTTACGAATAAAATGATCGCTTCCTCCATACAGCGGAGTACTGAATAACAACAGATCTCCGGGACGTAAAAATTCCAACAAGACAGTGGTAATGGCCGACATACCGCTTTCAAAAACGGCACATTCTTCCGCTCCATCCCACAAACATAACCGATTCTCCAATATTTCCAAATCAGGATTATTGATCCTGCTGTATATCAATCCGGTTTTCTCATCCTTCCCGGGTTTTCGTAAACCGTATGCCAATTCAAAAAACGCCTTCCCTTCTTCGGCGTTTCTAAAAACAAACGTAGATGTTTGAAAAATAGGACACTTGATTGCCCCTTCTGACCACTCAGGTTTATACCCATAGGACATCATCAGGCTTTCGGGTTGCATTTTACGTTCCATGATCAATTCTGTTTATTGCAATGAATATAAAATCAGGCAAAGTAATAACTTTTTCGGTTCATCCTCGTTGATCAATATCAATCACCAGGATAATTATAATCATATCAGGTGCTCCTGCCAATGAGAGTTAAACTCTTGAAAATTACACTATGAGTCTTTGTAAGTCACGACCCGGCGTATGAATGAATCTGTTTTTATTAGCCACGCCAACTACCCTTTTTTTCAATAACCGATTTTGGTTATTCAGTTAGACGAGACTAAAAGGCTTCCACTAGCTAACGATCTCCAATTTAAGCAGAATTAAAAAAACTATTCCCAGTGCTATGCGATACCAACCAAACCAGGCGAATCCATATTTTCCTACAAAAGCCAACATAAATTTTACTGCGACCCATGCTGCAACAAAGGCTACCACCCCTCCAATACCAAGAATTTTTATTTGATCATTGGTAAATTCAATAGGCGTTTTAATCAAATCATAAGTCGTCGCTGCCAGCATGGTAGGCACGGCCAATAAAAATGAAAATTCCATGGCTTGGCGCTTGTCAAATCCATTCATCAATCCTCCAACTATGGTGGCTCCAGCTCTGGATATACCTGGAATTACCGATAGGCCTTGAATCACACCAATCCAAAAGGCATTCTTTGGAGCGATGGCATCCAGTTCGGAATACACAGATTTTCTACTTTCAATAAAAGTATCCAGCCAAATAAAAAGAACCCCACCAAGGACCAGGGTGATGGAAACTACCCATGTACTGAACAAATAAGTTTTAATCCAATCATACGCCAAAAATCCAATCACCATCGTTGGAACAAACGCGACAAATAATTTATAGTACATGACAAAATTCGAATAAAAACGGCCCGCATACATCCATGCAATGGCCATTATCGCTCCGAGCTGAATGGAAATTTCATAAGTCTTCAAAAAGGCCGTATTGTCCAATCCAAGAACTGCGGAAGTGAGTATCATGTGACCAGTTGATGAAATGGGTAAAAATTCGGTGAGGCCTTCAACGATAGCTATAATTACTGCTTCAAATATATCCATATGGCAAATTACGTCCTTTAAGTTAGCTTAGTACAATAGAATTCATTTTCCAATTCAATACCACTTCCCTTGTTCAGCAACATCAAAACCCTTGTTGCGAATGGTAGATCGAAGTTCTTCCGATCTCAATAAAGAGTTGGTATGATTCAAATGAATGAATTTTATTTTATTGATGTCTTTTTTATCCTCATTTTTAAACCATTGAATGGTTTCCGGAACCAGAGGATGTGGGATCTCAGATATTTTCCTGTTGGGAATCTCACGTTCTTCATAGAATGTAGCATCCAAAAATGCGACATCACAATTCCTGACTTCTTGCCTAATATCCATTTCCCATTTTTCCCACTTGTCAATATCGGGTATAAAGAGATACTTCCTGCCATAGCACGAAAGTCTAAAACCTGCAGTTTCAGAATATTCGTCCCGGTGTGGAACTGTAAACGGAGTAACCGAAATTGAAGACGCTATAAATTTTGATTCCCCCGCTTTCAGTTCGTTGAGTTGAATGTTCTTAATTTGCACTAATTGATTCCATGGACCATTGTCTTCTAAAAAATGTTTCATTTTAGGAAGGACATAAACCGGCATACTGTGCAGATTTGCTGCCTCCCTTCCCAAATACATTAAACCACTGTAATGTCCGATATGAGCATGTGTAATAAAAATTCCATCGGGCCAGTAAGAAAACTTAAATTGTGTCAACTGATTAAACAATTGAATTTGATGCGCAATGTCAGGACTTGCTTCCACCAACCACCATTTTTTGGATTTATGGTCCACCAATGCCAAAGAAACCACAAATATTTTTGCTGAACTGTCATTCCAACTGGCTAAACAGCATTCCTTTTTGCAGCCCATATGGGGTATTCCTGCATCCTGAGCAATTCCCAGGACCATCACATCCATATTTTGCCCTTGAAGGATATTGAAGTAAATAAAATAAAACCCATAAATTACGAGTCTGAACTCCCTCATGGTGGTATTCTTATTTAAGCTTCTTTTTCAGTGCATTCATTTCATCCCGGTGAATGGCGGCCTGAATAAAATCAAGCTCTTTTGCAGCAGCTTTCATCTTGCGTTCTGCCTCTGCGATGAGTTGCTCAATTTGCGACTTACTCATAAAGGCTATCAAAGGATCGGCAGCAATTGAATGCTCTTCAGGTTCGATGTATGCCTTACTTTCTCTTCCACGCATATCCAGGATCGAACTCTTTCTCAGGATTTCTTCCCTTGACTTGCTCAGGGTTTGAGGAACGATTCCATGCTCTTCATTATAGGCCATTTGTTTACTTCTGCGGCGATTGGTTTCATCCATGGTTCGTTGCATTGAATCCGTAATTTTATCCGCATAAAATATGACCAATCCATTGGCGTTTCGAGCCGCGCGACCTGCCGTTTGGGTTAAAGATCGGTCGTTACGTAAAAATCCTTCCTTGTCTGCATCCAGTATAGCGACTAAGGATACTTCTGGCAGGTCCAATCCTTCTCTCAATAAATTGACCCCCACCAAAACATCAAATTCCCCCATGCGCAAATCTCTTAAAATTTCAACTCGTTCCATGGTATCCACTTCAGAATGAATGTACTTGCACTGTATATGCATCCCTTGCAGATACTTGCTCAGTTCTTCCGCCATCCGCTTGGTCAGTGTTGTAACTAACACTCGTTCGCCTTTTTCTTTTCTCAATCGGATTTCCTCCAGCAAATTATCGATTTGGTGAATGGATGGTCTGACTTCAATTGGCGGATCCAACAAACCGGTGGGTCTCACGACTTGTTCAACAAACTCACCTTCCGTTTGCGTCAACTCATAATTACCCGGAGTTGCGCTTACAAAAATTACCTGGTTGATTTGCTGCTCAAACTCTTCAAAGCTTAGTGGTCGGTTGTCCAGCGCGGAAGGTAGTCGAAATCCAAAATTGACCAGATTTTGCTTACGCGCGCGATCACCTCCCCACATTCCCCGAATTTGAGGTATGGTCACATGGGATTCATCAATCACCAATAAGTAATCATCTGGAAAATAATCCAGCAAGCAGAAAGGTCGGGTGCCCGGATTCCGACCATCAAAAAATCTTGAGTAGTTTTCTATGCCGCTGCAATAACCCAGTTCCCGAATCATTTCCAGATCAAACTGCGTTCGTTCTACGATGCGCTTGGATTCAAGGTACTTCCTTTCTTCATCAAAATATTTACGCTGCGCCTCCAGTTCGTCTTCTATCGAATGAATGATGTGTTTCAGACGGTCTTTTGGCGCTACATACAAATTGGCAGGAAAAATAGCTGCAAACTCCATACTGGTGATTCGCTTTCCGCTGCTCAATTCAATTTGATCAATGTTTTCAATTTCATCGCCAAAAAAATGGATCCGATATCCATAATCCGCATACGGTAAATAAATGTCAACGGTGTCGCCTCGTACCCTGAATTCACCCCGGTTGAGACTGGATTCGGTTCGGCTATATAAGCTATCCACCAACTTGTATAAAAAAGTATTTCGCGACAATATTTGTCCTTTCTGCAATCTTATGATACCGGTTTTATAATCTTCCGGATTTCCCATACCGAAAATACAGGAAACCGTTGCCACCATGATAATATCCCTTCTTCCTGACAGTAAAGAAGATGTTGCTTTTAACCTCAGTTTATCGACCTCTTCATTGATCTGTAGATCTTTTTCGATATACGTATCCGTCACGGAGAGATAGGCTTCTGGCTGATAATAATCATAATAAGACACAAAGTACTCGACAGAATTCTCCGGAAAAAATTCGCAGAATTCTCCGTACAATTGCGCCGTAAGGGTTTTGTTATGTGTCATGACCAGTGTTGGAAGATTTACCTGCGAAATGACATTGGCCATGGTAAACGTTTTACCAGATCCGGTCACCCCCAACAAAACCTGTGTGCGTTCATGTCGATTGATGCCTTCAACCAATTGGCGAATTGCCTGTGGTTGATCGCCCGTTGGCTGATAGGATGAACATAGTTTAAATGACATAAACAGCAAAAATAGAAAGGATCTGACAAGTGAGTTTGCCGATTTTATATCATCACATTCAGGGTAAAGGAACCCCTTTAATCATTCTCCATGGGTTATTGGGTAGTTCGGATAATTGGCAAAGTCTTGCTCGTGCCTGGTCAGCCCATTTTCAAGTGATTTCAGTCGATTTAAGAAATCATGGGCGTTCATTTCACCACCACGAAATGAATTATCCAATGATGGCTGAGGATTTAACTCGTCTGATTCAACAGCTACAATTATCAGCTTATCATGTCATTGGACATAGCATGGGAGGAAAACTTTTGATGGAGTATCTTAAAAATCCTCTTCCAGGGTTAAAACGATCAATGGTGTTGGACATATCCACCAGGGGGTATTCAGGTGCCCATGACAGAATCCTCAATGCCATGGTAAACTTGCCTTTGAATAATCTTTCCTCCAGAGGTGCTTTAAACGATTGGTTGTCAGACCCGATTCCAGAATTTGCCATCAGGCAATTTATCTTAAAGAATGTGGTTCGCGATGCGAATGGTAAATTTATTTGGCGCATTCATCTGGAGAGTATTCTGAAGAATTACCCTTCAATAGCCGGTCCCATCCTGTACCAGCATCCTGTTCTTCAAGAAATCTGGTTTTTACGTGGAAGTTTATCCGATTACATTCAAGATGATGACATGGCGGATTTATCCGATATTTTCAAGAACATGCGTCTACTCACTATAGAAGGTGCGGGGCATTGGATACACGTAGATACCCCGGAAATACTGAGTAAATACATTCACGAATTAATGAAATAGGCCAATGGAACTCAACAAAGTAAAAGCACTCATTACGGGTGGAAGTCAGGGCATCGGACTGGAGACTGCCAAATTATTGGTTACACATGGTGCACAAGTGGCCATTTGCGGCAGGAATGCAGATCGACTCCGGGAAGCATCAACCCAATCCGGTGCATTCCCATTGTTAGCTGATGTAAGTGTTGAAGCCGAAGTTGTAAAAATGATTCAAAAGGTCATACAGGAATTTGGTGATTACAATGTTTTGATCAATAACGCTGGCTTTGGATACTTTTCGCAATTGGTCGATTTGAATCTGGATTCTTTCCAAAAAGTACTCAACACTAATCTTTTGGGGGCCTGTTTGTGTGCCCGTGAATCTGCTAAATATTTCATTGAAAAAAAACAAGGTAATATTATCAATGTGGCTTCCACTGCGGCCAAATCAGGCTTTTCAGGTGGAAGTGCCTATTGCGCTTCCAAATTTGCCATGAGTGCTTTGACCGAATGCTGGCGAAATGAACTCAGGGTGCATAATATCCGGGTAATGCAGATCAATCCCAGTGAAGTTCAAACACAATTTGTGGTGAACAGTGGTCGCCCGGAAAGGCCCTTTAACGAAACTAAACTCAGAGCATCAGAAATCGCACATGCCATTGCCTCTATGCTTGAAATGGATGACCGTGGCTTTGTCACCGAGTTAACGGTTTTTGCAACCAACCCAAAATGAGATCAACTTTAGCCAAAAAGTCCTTCGGACAACATTTCCTTAAAGACCAGCATGTTTTGGATAAAACCTGCATGATCATTGCGGGTCTGGAAACTCCCAATCTTTTGGAAATCGGCCCCGGTCAGGGAGCGCTGACCGAACACTTGTTAGTATTACAGAAAAAGTTATTGTGCATTGAAGCTGATCGCGATATGCAGGACCACTTAATCCATAAAAACATACTAAAGCCTGATCAGTTGATTCGGCAAGATGTTTTAAAAGTCAATTTCAATAGTTTGTTTGAAGAAGAAGAATTCATCGTTTGTGGAAATTTCCCTTACAACATTTCTTCACAAATATTGATTCAGACCTTGCTAAGTGCATCCAAAATCCCCTATTTAGTTGGAATGTTTCAAAAAGAAGTTGCATTACGCATCAATGCAAAACCTGGGACGAAAGAATATGGGACCCTCAGCGTACTTGCCCAATTGCTCTATGATGCCGAACGATGTTTTGACATTGCACCAGGAGCTTTTTCACCGCCTCCAAAAGTAACCTCTTCTGTCGTTTTGTTAAAAAGGAAAACACATTTATTACCCAATGCCAAATTCAGGGGAATTCAAAAATTAGTCCGTCATTCATTTCAATTTCGCCGAAAGACGCTGCGGAACAATCTTAAATCTTATGTATCTAAACCGGATATATTGACCGATTCATTTTTTGAGCAACGTGCTGAAGTTCTAAGTCCGCAAGATTACATTATGCTCTACGATCGATTGATTTCTGATCATTCAAATTCTGAATCAATAATGAGTTAAAAATAATCTAGGGATATAACTTTAATCTCTCTTGGACAATTCGCCCACATCCAGGTGAAATGAATCACTCTGAGGCTGTTTAATTTTAAATCCAAAGGGATAACCCCGGTAAACGAAATTGGTGGAAGCCGTACCTTGATGTCCCTTGTAATTTAACACAAAGCTCAATTTACTCAACAACTCACCATCGTATTCAATTTCCGGATAAGATAAGCTGACTCCCTTTTTCGCTAATTCCATTTGGATGGAATCCAATAAAGACCGGCTCATGTTTCTACCAAAATGAACTTCAATCAAATCCTCCTGAAGGGTTACACGATGAGGCTTGTAACCAGGTTGACAAGCCAATAAAAATGACCCTATCACCATCATGAAAATCACTTGTCTCATGTTTGATTGCAAATTATTGAAGAATTATATAATTAAAATCGTATGCAGCAGTTGTATAACATCATTCTAACGTGGCTACCCAAATAGGGAATCAAACAAAACCTTACTTACACCAGCTTTTGTTTGATTTCATTAATCTCATAAGCCTCAATGATATCGCCCACTTTGATATCGTTAAAGTTTTTAATGGTGATACCGCATTCCATGTTTTCTTTTACTTCTTTGACGTCATCTTTAAATCTCTTAAGTGAGGCAATTTCAGCTGTAGCACCTTCGCGGTTTGGATAAACTACGATACCATCCCTGATGATCCGGATTGGATTGTTGCGGGCAACTTTTCCATCAATGACCATACATCCAGCTACGCTACCGACCTTGGATACTTTGAATACTTCACGTACTTCCACCTGACCCACAATTTTTTCTTCTTTGGTAGGTTCAAGCATTCCTTCCATGGCTGCTTTGATTTCGTCAATGGCTTCGTAGATAATGGAATACAATTTAATTTGAACACCTTCTTTCTCAGCGAGTGATCGAGCACCTGGAGAAGGCCTAACTTGAAATCCAATGACAATTGCATCAGATGCAGAGGCCAATAATATATCGGATTCCGCAATAGGTCCGACGGCTTTATGGATTACGCTTACCTGGATTTTTTCGACGGACAACTTAATCAATGAGTCGGCTAAAGCTTCAACCGAACCGTCCACGTCACCTTTGACAATCAATTTCAATTCTTTGAAATTGCCTAAGGCCAAACGACGTCCGATTTCATCCAAAGAAATCCGCTTCGCAGCACGTGAAGCTTGTTCCCGGTTGATCTGAGCTCTGCGTCCTGCAATCAAACGTGCTTCTCCTTCATCCTCCATCACTTTGAACTTTTCTCCTGCAGTTGGTGCACCTGGAAGACCTAATACCAGAACCGGTGTTGCCGGTGGGGCTTTGGTCAATTTTTGTGCACGCTCGTTGAACATGGCTTTAACTTTACCGGCATGCTCACCAGCCAAAATGAAATCTCCATTTTTTAAGGTTCCATTTTGTACCAACAATTTGGTGACATATCCACGGCCTTTATCCAATGAAGCTTCGATCACCGTACCGATGGCAGGACGTTTTGGGTTTGCTTTGAGGTTGAGAACTTCTGCTTCCAAAAGAATTTTTTCCAACAATGAGTCAATTCCTAAACCACTCTTTGCTGAAATATCCTGAGACTGGTATTTACCACCCCATTCTTCCACGAGTAAATTCATTTGGGAGAGTTCATTTTTGATGCGCTCAGGATCGGCACCTGCTTTATCCACTTTGTTAATGGCAAAAACCATTGGAACACCTGCCGCCTGCGCGTGAGATATAGCTTCTTTTGTTTGAGGCATGACATGATCATCTGCTGCAACAATGATGACCGCAATGTCAGTTACTTTTGCTCCTCTGGCACGCATCGCTGTAAATGCTTCGTGGCCGGGAGTATCTAAAAACGTAATGGGTTTATGATTCGGACCAACTTTAACTTCGTATGCTCCGATATGCTGGGTTATTCCTCCAGCTTCTCCAGAAGCTACATTGGCCTTCCTTATATAATCCAGCAATGAAGTTTTTCCATGGTCCACGTGACCCATAACCGTGACGATTGGAGCGCGTTCTACCAAATCTTCCGGCAGGTCTTCCACTTCTTCTTCAATTTCAACGCTTTCCTCTTCTGCACTGATGAATTCAATCGTATGACCAAACTCTTCTGCTAAAATTTCGATGACTTCAGCATCCAGACGCTGGTTAATGGAAACGATAATCCCCATGTTCATACAGGTCATGATGACATCAGAGACCGGAACATCCATCAAGCTGGCAAGCTCGGAAACGGTCACAAATTCCGTCAATTGTATAACCGATTGGTTTTCTGCAGACGCGCGTACACTTTCTTTTTCTCTCATGACTTCCCGTTTGTCGCGTCTTATCTTCTGCCTTTTGTTTTTAGCCCCCTGGTTCAATTTGGCCATGGTAGCACGGATCTGGTCTTCAATTTCTTTGGTTGAAACCTCTTTGACTTGATCCTCCTGCCTTCTTACCCCAGTTCTGGCTCCTCTATCTTCAGGCTGATAATCTGTTGTATTGACTTTTTTTCGCTTGCGTTTTCTTTTTTTCTTGTCTGCTTCGCTTAAAGCAGAAGTTTTTGAAGGTCCGGGAGTAGCCGTTGCTGCAGGCTTTTTCACCTCTTCCTTTTTCTTGGAAGAATCTTTTAGCTTACCGGTATCGATCTTGCCCAGGATTTTCAAACCTTGAAGTTGCGGAGCCTCAATGCGTGTAATTTCCTCTTCTACGGGTGCAGAAGGTGCTGGAGCCAATTCTTCTTCAACAACAGGTGCTGTTTCTGAAGGTTCTTCTTCTGATTTCTTTTTCTTCTTGGTTTTAGGTTCTGGTTTTTCCAGATCGATCTTACCGACAACCTTTAATTTTGGTTTTTGATCCTCATCAACTTTTGCTTCAATGACTTCCGGTTCTTTGGCTACCGGTTTTTCTATCACTGGTGCAACCGGGGCATCTCCAAACAAGTTTACAGATACTTTTGGTTTTTCTTTTTGAACTACCACGGGAGGAGCCAATTTTTGAAGCTGGTCGGCTTGCTCCTTTTCTTGGATATCGCGCTGGAATTCCCGCAGCAACTCGGCATACATCTCGTCGGTTACCTTTGCAGTGGGTTTGTTTTCAATGTCAAATCCCTTTTTCTGCAAAGTCTCCACGACAGTGCTCAGTCCGACGTTAAACTCCGTTGCAACTTTAAATAATAACTTCATTCCTAGCGTTTACCTCTATGATCCTTATTGATCCAATTAATCTTTTAATTCTTCTTCCAATATCCGGATAACATCCAACACCGTTTCCTCTTCAAGATCAGTCCGTCTAACCAATTCTTCCACACTCAGATTCAACACACTGCGTGCGGTATCGCAACCTATTTTCTTGAAAGCCTCGATCACCCATTCTTCGATTTCATCATTGAATTCGTCCAGATCCACATCGTCGATTTCACCTTCATCCTGATCTCGATAAACATCGATTTCATAACCTGTTAAACGGGAAGCCAGTTTGATATTGGCTCCACCTTTTCCAATGGCTAAAGAAAGTTGGTCAGCTTTCAAAAATACACTGGCCTTTTTATTGGCTTCGTCGATTTCAATACTGCTGATTTTTGCTGGCGTTAAAGCCCTTTGAATGTAAAGATTCAGGTTATTGGTAAAATTGACGATATCGATGTTTTCGTTTCGCAATTCGCGGACAATCCCGTGAATACGGCTACCTTTCATCCCTACGCATGCCCCCACCGGATCAATTCGATCGTCAAAAGATTCCACAGCTACTTTTGCACGTTCACCCGGAATCCTTACAATTTTGCGAATGACAATCAATCCATCTTCTATTTCAGGAACTTCCTGTTCCATCAATCGTTGTAAAAAGGCGGGATCGGTTCTTGATAAACTGATAAACGGCTGGTTGTTTTTTAATTCAACTTTTTTGATCACCGCTCTTACAATATCCCCTTTACGGAAATGGTCTCCGCGGATGGTTTCTGTCCGGGGTAGGATAAGTTCGTTACTCGTCGCATCATCAATGATGAGGAATTCTTTTTTCAACACCTGATTCACTTCCCCGATGACCAATTCGCCTTCTCGCTCCGAATAACGCTTATAGACGTCATCCTTTTCCAATTCCATTACCCTGGATACCAAAGTTTGACGTGCGGCCATAATGGCGCGGCGGCCGAAATCGTCCAGTTCCAGTTGTTCGTAACACTCCAGCCCCACCTCATAGTCTTCATCGATGGCCATGGCCTCTGATATGGCAATTTCCTTCAGGTCATCCGTAACTTCACCATCGGGTACGATCTTCCGTATGCGCCAAATCTCCAAGTCTCCTTTCTGTGTATTGACGATGACGTTGAAATTCTCATCCGAAGTGTATTTTTTGCGAATCATGGAACGGAACACGTCCTCCAGTACCCGCATCATGGTGGGTCGGTCTATATTTTTTCCCGCTTTAAACTCTGCAAAAGTTTCTACCAGTTTCATGGCATCAAATTTTTATCACAATTTTGGCTTCTGCAATGGCCTCGTAAGGCAATTGCGTTTCAATATTTTCCTTTATTTTCTTTTTACCTTCCTTTCTGACTTCTTCCCGACCGATGGTCAGCATCTTATCATCTGCATCCAGAATTGTTCCCTGACTGGATGTACCATCAACCAATTTAATGACCAGTTCCCTGCCAATGTTTTTAACATATTGCCTGGGAAACTTAAGTGGCCTGGTCAACCCGGGTGAAGAAACTTCTAATACATAATCACTTCCAAACCAGGATTTTTCATCAAAGGTTCGTTCCAGATACCGGCTCATTTTTTGACATTTCTCAAAATTCATTCCGCTATCGCTGTCAATAAAAATCCGAATGGATTTACCATGTTGTTCCATTTCTACCAAAAAACAGTCCCGAAAGCTTTCTTCCTGAAATTTTTTTGCGATTAACTCCAAAATCTCTTCTGTATACATGGCACTGGCATAAAACAAAAAAAGGGAACTTTGTGTCCCCTCCTCTTGAAAGCCGCACAAAGATAATACCATTTTACCGGTTTCCCAACTAACATAAGCTTAAACCAATAAAAACAATCCGGCTTCCCGGGCTGTTTAGCTAATTTTGCAGGACTTGGAACGCGCATTTGAACGGAATGAACTCTATGAGAGGAGCTTACGAGCTGAACCCCTAACTGCCGAAGAAGGCTTGTACCTTTTTGAAAACGCCCCAACGGCAGAACTCATGTACGTTGCCAACCAAATCAGGCAACAAAAAGTTCCTGGCCGTTCTGTTGGATGGATCATTGACCGAAATGCAAATACCACCAATGTCTGTGTGGCCAATTGCAAATTCTGTAATTTTTACAGACCTCCCGGTCATGTTGATTCCTACGTTACCACGTTGGAAGAATACCGCATAAAGATTGAAGAGACCTTTCGCTTAGGGGGTCGCCAGTTATTGTTACAAGGTGGGCATCATCCTGATCTTGGACTGGATTATTATTGTCAGCTATTCAGGGACTTGAAAGCCATGTTTCCGGAATTGCGCCTCCATGCTTTAGGCCCTCCTGAAATTGCCCACATTACCAAGCTTGAAAAATCTACACACACAGAGGTGCTTACAGCCCTTCGTAACGCCGGTTTAGACAGTTTACCGGGTGCCGGAGCTGAAATACTCTCCGATCGGGTACGTCGTCTGGTGAGTAAAGGAAAATGCGGAGCTCAGGAATGGTTGGACATCATGCGTGCAGCGCATCAACTCAACATTACCACTTCAGCCACTATGATGTTTGGTCACGTGGAAACGCATTTGGAAAGAATGGAACACCTGGTGGCCATCCGTCAGGTACAATCAGAAAAACCCCAGGAGGCTAAAGGATTTTTAGCTTTTATTCCCTGGCCTTTTCAAGATGAAGGCACCCTGTTGAAAAGACTCAACCGGGCTGCAAATGCATGTACACCGGATGAATACATCCGTACCATTGCAGTATCCAGAATGATGTTGCCGAATGTTATCAATATCCAGGCATCCTGGCTGACGGTGGGAAAATCCACCGCTCAGTTGTGTCTGCATGGTGGAGCCAATGATTTTGGAAGTATCATGATCGAGGAAAATGTAGTATCTGCTGCAGGTGCTGCCTTCCGTTTTACGGCCAGCGGAATTCAAAAAGCCATTTTGGAAGCCGGCTTCATTCCTCAACTTAGAAATCAGGAGTACGAGCCCTTAGATTGGGTTTCCGGAACAGCCGATCAGGAACTTGATCGCAATAACTTGGTGGTAGATTAATCAACAAACTATGTCGGAGTGGTTTCAACAAATTGAAGAGAGTTGTCTTTTTTTAAAAAACAAACTGGAGCAGATCCCGGATACAGCGATTATCCTGGGAACTGGATTGGGCAATCTGGGGAACCGTATAGAAAAAATTAAAGAAATTTCATTCAAAGTCATTCCTCATTTTGCTCCACCTACCGTTGAAAGCCATTCCGGAAAACTCATTCTCGCACGATGGGGAAGGCAAACCGTATTGTTGCTGTCAGGTCGTCTACACTATTACGAAGGATACAGCACTCAGGAAATCACTTATCCCATAAGGGTTTTGCACGCTTTGGGAATTCAGCAATTATGGATCACCAATGCCAGCGGATCGGTGAATCCCGATTTGAATGCAGGGGATGTGGTGGTGTTAAACGATCATATCAATTTTCATCCTGAAAACCCCTTGAGGGGAATTTTTGATCCGCGAATGGGCGACCGCTTTCCAGATATGTCTTCTGTTTATGACGAACAGTTGTTAGCCTTGTCGCAACAACAATTTGAATTGCTCAATCTTCCTTTCCGGGAGGTGGTATACTTTGGCCTTCAAGGTCCCAGCCTTGAAACACCTGCTGAATATCGAATGATCAGAATTCTTGGTGCCGATATTGTGGGCATGTCAACTGTCCCGGAAGTGATTGTTGCTCACCAGTGCGGACTTAAGATTTTTGCACTGTCGCTGGTGACCAACTCTTGTCATGGATCAAATACCGGACAAAAAACCAGCCTTGAATCCGTTTTGCAGGTGGTTGAGCAGCATTCATACAAAGTTTACGACATTTTAGAAAGTATGCTTCATCAAGCGTCCTGATCTTCAAGATCCATGAGCCTCATGTGGATTAAACGGCGGTAAAACTATCATTGATTACCATCAAAAAAATATGATTTTCACAGAAAAAATGTTATTTTCACAGAAAAATCAATTCAATGAATCAAATTGATCTGATTTTCGCACGAGCATCTTTTTTTCGTAAACATTTTTTATTCACCGCTGGTTGGATATTCATTGTGCTGCCATTGCATTGGTTTTTGAATGATCATGAGCCTCCATGGTCTCTTATAACACTCGTGTTTGGCTTATCGCTCTCCGTCTCGATCATTCTGTTATGTCTTTGGTCCAGAATCAGTTTGCCAATCATCAATGCAATAATACTGTTATTGGCCATTTTCTTGGTTCTTTTGATCATAGCATCAAAACCACCTGTGTTTTCCCAAGTAATTGGATTTGCAGTCATCTTGAATTGGGCATCGAAAGCAAATTTTGAGATCGATTGGTTTGAGTCTTTTTCACAAAAATTGGAGGGTTGGTATAATAAGGTCACGGAGTAAAGGGTCCTTTAATCATTATTTTTCGTAAATTCCGAGAAACATAAGAGAAACAATGTGCTTCCAATCGGCTATAACTTTGAATCGTTGTCACCATCCAACAAAATAGCCTTAGTCTGGCAACACCGCTGTAATATCATCCCCTCAATTCCTAAAGCCATTTACGATTATACTACTTCCATCAAAAACTATGAAGTATTAGTTTACCATAGGCTTATTAATATGTCAAATCGCATCTCGCCTCGAATACCATTCAGATCGTTTTGATCAATAATTATTGTGCTATCAATAAAGGTTTAGTGGAGTCAAATATCGGTTACTTCTATTTTTTTTGATTTATCTATGAAATCGACTCGTTGGTCAAGCCAATAAATAAAATTCATAAAATCAAAATTAATCTGTTTTATCCCATACCGATCCCGGAGCATATTTCGGACATCTGCATCATTGCGGGGAAAAACAGCGTACCATGAATGGGCTTTTCTTCTTCCGGAAAATTTATATAGAATGGATGAAATATCAAAGTCGAAAAAACTATAACCAATAAAAATTACGCAACAATCCTTGAAATCAGATAGAAAATCTTCAAGCATTTTCTTCCTGGACTCCATTATCTCATAATAATCGAATTGCGTGATAACCAGTCCTCCTTGAGTTACTTTTGCATGTGGATGTTCCACCGATCCATGCGGCTTAAACAAAGGGATAAAATTGCGGTTAAAGGTATCTTTGTCACTGAAAACCGGAGCTAAAGCTTTGTTATAATTTGTTTTAGCAAATCCCTTTTCTATCAAATTATCATAATTTGTAGTGAATATGGATTTAGGTTTCAAATAAGGTAATACTTCGTGTTGCCAAAGACCTTCACTGACTTCAAATCTATTGGCAATAAACCCTTCCAGAATCCTGCGATTGGTTTTAATTTCTACCAGCGTTGCAGCATGTTCCAGAGACATCAAAGATAAATTTGAAAAATCAAAATTTCTGACTTCTTCTTTAGTTAAAATGTATTTTGTCCAAAGTTCGTTACGCAACTCATAAGCACTTGGTAAATATTTGCCGTCAATGTTCTTTGCACCAAACGATGCGCCCGCTCCTAAAAACAAAATGAGATCATCTTTCAATAGATCCCAATTATGCACCAGGTTTTCAAAGTTTTCATCCTCTCGAAATGCTGTGATACTTTGTTTTTTATTTGAAGGTCTTCTGAAAATGTCACGGGTCATTTATTTCAAGCTTTATCAAAAGTGAATAGAATACATAAAACTAATAATTCTCCTGTCATTATTGCAATTTTTTGGAATTCAGTATTCTTTCTTGGCTCCAGGTACAGGGAATCGCTGTTCATGTTCCTATGATCATCACAAGACCATTGCTCTTGTTTCCCCAAGAAACTCCACTTAACGATAAGCTGGCAAGACTCGATTGACACAAAGTCAATCGAATGCTAGCGAACTACGAGCTCCAATAAGCAGCATCCTCTGAACTTATGATCGAGCTCCATCGGGCGAAATATTGAGGCTTGGATAAATGTCTACGGTCATCCAACATTCATTTCTAAAATTGCATCCCGGTATAGTTGTTAAGTTCGTGCATTTGTTCCTACTTCCTTCCTTGATGAAGAAAGTAGCAAAGAAATCAAGTCGGTGTGAAGGCGCTTTAGCTAAACGCGAAGGCATCAGCTCAAATTTCACTGCTTCGCCGGTCTCGGGCATTGCGTGTGGATTGTAATTTGAGGTTCTAATTCAACATTCAAATTTCCTGTAAGTGCACTTTATTTAAATCTCCTCGACCGAAGTGGTGAGCTCCGGCCACGCATGGCGTGGCAAATTGTGATAGAGATCACAATTTAGGAGCGAATGGCGAGCTCCTGCGAGCCACATCTACCACAGCCAATCAAAACCTGGGTAATTTTATGTTAAACGATTTTTTGCCAGCTCTTACGAGCCACAGAAATTTTCGCCACGCACTGGACACCGACGAATTGAATATTTTGGTACGATATGCGATATATTGTAGCATATCAACATTATTTTTTGCGAGCTCCGTCGAGCGAAACATTGAGGCTTACTTGCTTCGCAAGTTCGTTCGGCCATGTGCATACCGACGAAGCTTCGCTTGTCGGCATGCTGACAGGCTTCGCCTCGTCAGCATTTCTAACTATGAGCTAGCAAGATTCGATTGACACAAAGTCAATCGAATGCTAGCGAACTGCGAGCTTTTGGCGAGCAGCTTCCACTTTGGCCTTGCTTTGGCTTTAGAACTTGCCGCTTTCGCGGTACCGACGAAGCTTGGTCAGTCGGCTATTTAAAGAATTACCACTTCTGGTTTAACCCAGTTGCATCTAAACGATCTCGCAATTTGAAAGTCGTAAAAAGTAAAAGTTCATTTTATCATTTCGAAGCCAAAAAAAATAGGGAATGATTTTTGAAAGATCGTATATATTCTTTTGCATGCGTCTTTGCTTTTACTTTTTGTCCAATCGCTTCATTGGATTTTGGCGGAAATCCCATATTGATTCAATGTAGATTGATTCATTGGTCTCTTTGTAAACTATTCCGTAATCTTTAAATGGTAATATTCTAAAAATTGGTAAATCCGTCTCCCGTCCAATTTTTGGATAAAATGATATTATTTCAATTCGTTTCTCAAATTCAGAAAGAAGCCAAGCTGAATAATTTACATTTTCATTTCTGGTTAGAAAAAATTGGAGGATATTCTCAAGTTCAGCGATTGAAGTTTAAGTCCAGATTACTTGCTTTTTAACCATGTTTTAAAATGTTGAATCGCTTTTTTATGGGGAACTAGCCTGCCAGTTTCAATGTCCAATTCAGATTTTACAATTGAGGCTTTAATATCATCACTTAGAATAAATTTTTCTTGACTTTCATTTCTTAAGTTCAGAATTATTTCTTCGAGTTCATTAAGGAAATCCTCGTCTTCTATTGATGTGATTTTTCCGAATAATCTGTCTTTGACTGAAATAATATTCATGATTTTACATTTGTTACAAATTTATAACAAAAATTATTCCTATGCAAATGCTCTTGGACGTCACTTATTACTCTCTATTTTACTTCTAGAAAATACCGTTTCAATTTGCATACCGACAAAGCTTTATTGTAAAGCAAAACAATTGCTTACGCATACCGACGAAGCTTCGCTTGTCGGTATGCTGACAGGCTTCGCTTCGTCAGCGTTCCTTCACTTTTTTCATTGTGAGCGAGGAACAAAGCATACGAAATGCTTTGTGACATGAGCACCGACCAGTGAAGCTGGTAGATTGTGATAGAAATCACAATCTAGGTGCGTCCCGGTGACCGAGGTCATCGGGAGGCGAGCTCCTGTGAGCAGCATCCTCTGAACTTATGAGCGAGCTCCGTCGAGCGAAATATTGAGGCTTGGAGGTTTATAAAGAATGATTTGATATACATTTCCAAAACTGCTGTACGGAAGACGAATACACTCGTTCTTTTTTCTCAACTTTCTTGCTTGATCAAGAAAGTTGCAAAGAAATCAAGTCGGTGTGAAGGCGCTTTAGCTATACGCGAAGGCATCAGCTCAAATTTCACTGCTTCGCCGGTCTCGGGCATTGCGTGTGGATTGTAATTTGAGGTTCTAATTCAACATTCAAATTTCCTGTAAGTGCACTTTATTTAAATCTCCTCGACCGAAGTCGCTACGTGAAATTTTCGCCACGCGCTGGACACCGACGATCTAAAGACTACCTGCCGATAACTATTACTTTTTGAAGATTTCCTCTATATCCTTACTTTACTTCGTGATTTGTTTCGGCGTGCATACCGACGAAGCTTCGCTTGTCGGCATGCTGACAGGCTTCGCCTCGTCAGCATTTCTAACTATGAGCTAGCAAGATTCGATTGACACAAAGTCAATCGAATGCTAGCGAACTGCGAGCTTTTGGCGAGCAGCTTCCACTTTGGCCTTGCTTTGGCTTTAGAACTTGCCGCTTTCGCGGTTCCCTCACTTTTTTCACTGTCGTGAAAAACTTGCTTCGCAAGTTCGTTCGGTCATGTGCATTTCTAACTATTACTACTTAAAGGAAGAGATCGAAATAAAAACTACAACAGGGATGTTTCAGCGTGCATTTCTAACTATTACTACTTAAAGAACAGAAGGAGAAAAAACCTTTTTTACGGAATTGTTTCAGCGTGCATTTCTAACTATTACTACTTAAAGTTTGTGCCCAAAGCGGACCATAAGCCCAGACTGTTTCAGCGTGCATTTCTAACTATTACTACTTAAAGAAATTAATAATAATGAACTTAACAAAAGAATTGTTTCAGCGTGCATTTCTAACTATTACTACTTAAAGAAAGTTCTACAAGGTACACATTTCCAACATTCTGTTTCAGCGTGCATTTCTAACTATTACTACTTAAAGGGCTCCCCGTAACATTATAAACGGAGAGATCATGTTTCAGCGTGCATTTCTAACTATTACTACTTAAAGCTGAGGAATCACCTTCCAGCAACTTGAGTTGGAGTTTCAGCGTGCATTTCTAACTATTACTACTTAAAGCTCTTTATCTCGACTTTTTCCTGCGACATTAGGTTTCAGCGTGCATTTCTAACTATTACTACTTAAAGCCATAACAGATTCCGTGCAGGTACTAATTTAAAGTTTCAGCGTGCATTTCTAACTATTACTACTTAAAGCCAGTTATTCAGGACAAAAAGAGATAGATGACTGTTTCAGCGTGCATTTCTAACTATTACTACTTAAAGAAAGAAGCGGCAAATCGCTTCGCAAAAAATTATGTTTCAGCGTGCATTTCTAACTATGAGCTAGCAAGATTCGATTGACACAAAGT
>CAZMSE010000024.1:32937-52487 GCA_964568865.1 uncultured Saprospiraceae bacterium | reverse complement strand
ATGAACCCTTCAAAAATTATACTTTGTTCTTATACACAAAATTTTTTAAAGGCTCATCTCTCCGCTATTTCCGGTCAGTAAAACAAAACAATCACTCTGGCCTATAGAGCCAAGTTTCTTATTTCCTGCGTAGAGATCCTGGTTTGAAAAATTTCCTGAAACGATCAAATGACCCGATGGAAGAATTTGTATTGACATGTCATCTATTGGGTCAATTCCATTTATAATGGGTCTTGCCCATATACAATTTCCATCTTTATCATACTTTGCATAAAATATATCATAATAGTTCAACCCTCTTTTATCTTTATAAAGAGTATTCCGTTCGTCAAATGTTAAGGTATCGCTGCCATATATGCCTCCCAAATAAATATTGTTAGCTCCATCAAATGTCAAATCATTTTTTGAACTATAATCGTCTTCCTTCCCATTGATTGCTTTTAACCAAATGGCCTTCCCTTCCTTATTAATCTTAAGGATATAAATTTCATCCTGCCCAAAATCTCCCTGCAAATAGACCGTCTCCGCATTTTGCACTGTAAATGAATCAACGGTTAATTCACGTCCGCGGAACCTCCCGTATACGATAATATTATCCTCGCCATCTACCTTCACATCTCCAAAATATCCATCTACATTATAATATTTTTTGATCCAGATCGGATTAAAATCCTGGTCTAATTTGAATAATAATAAATATCTTCCTTTTGTAAGATCTGAGTTGAAAATCGTATCCTTATTTTTGTCGATAATACTTTTTCTCGTTTGAGCAGGCAAGTAATAATTGCCCGATTTATCTATTGCGATTCCACCTTCGTTATAAAATGTACTTCCATCAGATTCATAAGTCTGAAAATTCTTTAGTGTACCCTTTTCATCCATCTTTATTAGAAATGCAATATATCCAAAATTTGCGTCTGAATAAATTTTCTGTGTATCAAGGTATAAATGATCGCCTACATTCAATCCTGACATGACAACATTATTGTCCTGATCAATGACAATTCCATAAGATGCAATCCCACCATTTGTTTTTAACGCCCGGCCCCACAAGAGCTCACCTGATGGGGAATATTTTAGCAACACGGCATTGCTGGGATAATTTTCAGGATTTATCCAATTAAAGAAAAATTTATTGTCGATGGAGAAATGAGAGGAGTACACTTCACAGAAAAGATAGATGTCTCCTTTATTATCCACTTTCATGATGCGAGGAATTTCAGATTTACTACCTCCGAAGGACCGCGCCCATTCAAACTTAAATTGCTGGGCACTTATAAAAGGTTGACTGAATACTATCATCCATAACAGAAGTTGAATTAATTTTTTCATATTCAATTTTTAAAAATCTACTGACTTACTTAAAGTGTTTATTAAAAGCCGCAGGCAATTTATTTTATTCCATTTTCATAAACCTCCCTACAAACTTCTTAGCGCCTAAGGATCCCCCTTTTACAATATATTGACCTGGCAAGAGTGACCGCACGGATATCTCTGCATGTTTTGATCTTAACAATCCCGAGCTTACCCATTTTCCATCAATATCAAACAAATTATAAAATAATAATCCTTGCGCCATCGCTTCTGGCAGTTGCAGCCTTATCTGTTCTTTTGCAGGATTTGGATAAACTCCTATCTCGATTTGATCTTCCGGTAGATTAGATGCTGACGTGAGTGAATCGATGCTGTATTTAATCAGCACAGCATCTAGTGAACCGTCAGTAGTATCGTTTTTGAGTATGGTATCATTAATCATTAATTCCCTGCTTCCGAACATTCCAAAAATATATACACTGCGCCCATCAGATGCTACCTGTTGTTCATAATCATTATTCTCTCCACCATATGTTGTCCCTGTTATAATTTCACCATTATTATTTGCCAATAAAATAAAAGAATCTGAACGCCCTTTATTGCTTAACTGTGCGTTTCCAGCTTGAAAATTCTGCGTTGAGTAATTGCCAGAAATAATCAGATGGTTTGAACTTAATAAATGAATGCTCATATTATCGGCTAAACCTTCAATCTTTCTCTCTATTGTTTTAGCCCATTGACATTCTCCGGTTTTATCATACACACTATAAAAAATATCAAAAAAGTTAGATCGGACTTTATCCTTATGTAAATATATATTTTCAGAAAACTTTAAAGTATCACTACCAAACATGCCACCCAGGTATATATTATTTTCTTTATCAAAACTTAGGTCATTATATGCACAATATTCTACATCCTTCCCCTGAATAGACTTTAACCAGATCGTTTCGCCATCTCGATTTACTTTGAGTAAGTAAATCTCATCCTGGCCAAAATCTCCCTGCAAATAGACCGTCTCCGCATTTTGCACTGTAAATGAATCAACGGTTAATTCACGTCCGCGGAACCTCCCGTATACGATAATATTATCCTCGCCATCTACCTTCACATCTCCAAAATATCCATCTACATTATAATATTTTTTGATCCAGATCGGATTAAAATCCTGGTCTAATTTGAATAATAATAAATATCTTCCTTTTGTAAGATCTGAGTTGAAAATCGTATCCTTATTTTTGTCGATAATACTATACCTTGTCTTTGCAGTCATGTAATAATGACCTGATTGATCTATTGCGATGCCGCCACCATTGTTAAAACCGCCGCTTATGGTTTCTGCAAAAGTTTGATACTTTAATAATTTACCTTCCTCATCTAATTTCAAAATAAATGCGAATTTGTCGATATTAACACTCGAATATACTTTCACTGTATCCAGGTAAAATTCATTGCCCTGGTGCAAGCCGGATATGATTACATTATTTTCCTGATCTATGACTATGCCATATGCTTCAATTCCTATATTGTTAGTTTTAAGTGCTCGGCCCCATAAGAGCTCACCTGTTGCGGAATATTTCAGCAACACGGCATTGCTGGGATAATTTTCAGGATTTATCCAATTAAAGAAAAATTTATTGTCGATGGAGAAATGAGAGGAGTACACTTCACAGAAAAGATAGAGGTCTCCTTTCTTATCCACTTTCATGATGCGGTCTATTTCATCTTTACTCCCTCCAAATGACCGTGCCCACTCAAACTTAAATTGTTGGGCACTTATAAAAGATTGACTGAATACTATCATCCATATCAGAAGTTGAGTTAAATATTTCATAGTTAAATAATTTTAATAAAGTGGAGGTCAAATCATTTTGACCTCCACCTAAGTTTCATTAATGACTTACTATAAACTTGAACAATTTCCTTTGTCCGTTTTGTTCTGCCGAAATAAAATAGACTCCGTTTACCATCTGTTTGACGTTTGCAACCAAAATAAAACTGTCAACTCTTTTCACTTCCAGATCAAATGATTTACCTAGATTGTCGATAACTTGTAACTCTTCAGGTAGTTTATTTGCTTCAGATCTATCCGTTTTAATTATCAACTCCTCATTTGCCGGATTGGGTAAGATCATTAAACCATCCGAATTCCTTGATCTTGAATTGGTTCCTCTCAAACCATATCTACAATCATCTAAGTCATAATATTCGCCGAATAATCTTAAGCATGGATTTAGCGCATCAAATACTGCCCTGCCACCATAAGCGTAAAAATACTGGGCGATGGTGCCTTGAGTTTTACTATAAGATTCACATGGTGCTATGTTCTTCAATTTTATCTATTTATTAAATTTGCCTTTATCTTATCACTGTAAATTTCCCACTAAATTTATTGCCTTTCAAATTTCCACCGGAAAGTACATATTCACCTGGAGGCAGAGAATTTAAATTAACTTCAGCATTAGTCGATTGCATAATACCTGATGCAATAAAATCGCCTTTTATACTGTAAATATTATAATAATAAAGCCCGATTTCAAATTTTTCAGAAAGTTGCAGGTAAATTGATGTAGTCGCAGGATTGGGAAAAATATTTATGCTAATTTCCTTACTTGCAACATCATTTGTAGAGACTAATGAGTCCAAACTGTATTTGATTAAAATTGCATCGAGCGAACCATCAGTAGTATCATTTTTAAATAAGACATCGTTAAATTTTAGTTCTCTGCTTCCAAACATTGAAAAAATATACAAATCGTTGCCACTGGAAGCTAATTGTTGCTCAAAATCAATCTTGTCCCCACCATAAGATATACCTGTGATAATTTCCCCATTTGTCTTAGCTATTAAAACAAAGCAATCTGATCGACCCTTGTTTACAAAAGTTGAATTTCCAATATTAAAAACTGAATCAGTAAAATTACTTGATAGAACGATATAATCATCATTCAAAACATGAATTGTCATATTATCTACTAAGTCTATAAGGCTTCTTTCTATTGTACGTGCCCAAATGCATTCACCCTTTGCAGAATATTTTGCATAGAATAAATCAAAATAGTTGTTATGCCTTTTACCTTTAAATAAACTAATATTCGGATTAAAAATGAGCGTATCGCTTCCAAACATGCCGCCAATGTAAATATTATTGTCACTGTCGAAAGTGATATCGTTATAGGCACAATAATCAATATCTTTTCCCTGTATTGATTTAAGCCAAAGAGCTTTACCTTCCGGATTTAGCTTTAATAGAAAAATTTCGTCATCACCAGCATCATTTGATAAATATTTTGTATCGGCGTTTTTTATAATTAGTGAATCTACCTGTAATTCTTTGCCTCTGAACATGCCATATACAATAATATTTTCTTCTTTATCAACTTTGATATCACGGAAATAACCACTGACATTGTACATTTTCATAACCCAGATCAAGTTCAAGTCATTTGTAAGTTTAAATACTGACAAATAAGATCCTCTGTTTAAATTTGAATTCAATATGGTGTCACCATTCATATTAAGGATATCTGTTCGAGACTTAATAGTTATATAGTAATTGTTTTTTTTGTCATGAACTATTCCACCTATATTATAAATATCATTTGTTGATGTAAAATAGGTGTAATCAAGCAACAAACCAGATTGATCTAGTTTTATAAGTACAGCGGCCTGCATAAATATACCTGGATTTGAATAAATTATCATCGTATCAAGATGCAAAAGACTACCCTGGTTATGTAAAGAAAGTATTATATTGTCGTCCTGATCTATTGTCATGCCTAATGCTTCCATACCAATATCAGTTAGTAGTGATTTTCCCCAAAGTAATTTACCCTTGCTATCAAACTTCAAAAGAATATTATTAATTGGCCTGTTTTCCGGATAAATCCAGGTATAAAAGAAATTCTGATCTATTGAAAACCTGGCCGATTCCGTTTCAAAAAAGAGATATACATTTCCATGATTATCTACTTTCATAATTCGAGGCACTTCATCATGGTTGCCACCAATTGTTCGTGCCCATTGAAAGTTAATTGGTTGAGCAGAAATGGAAGTTATCTTAATTAGTAAAACTGAAAAAAATAATAATGGTTTCATAATCTCGTTTTAAAAAAGTAAAAATGGGAGCCGAAAAATACGGCTCCCAAAAAATTATTTTAGTGGTTGACTACAAACTTAACAGTCTGTTTTTGTCCTTCTAATTCTGCCAATAAATAATATACACCATTTTTTAGATCTGCTACATCAAGTGATGAAGCATGTTTACTCAATGTATTCACTTTCAGTTCAATAACTTGACCCAGACTGTTGACTATTTGTAAACATTCAGGAAGAGCAATTTCATCTTTAGTGCTAATAATCAACTCTTCACTTACCGGGTTAGGCGATACTACTATATTGTTTGTAGCTTTAGCTCTGGATTGTACACTACCAAATCCATTACTGCAATCTTCTAAGTTATAATACTCTCCAAACAATTTCATACAAAGGTTTCGTGCATCAAACATAGCCCTGCCACCATAAGAATAACAATATTGCGCGATGGTTCGGAGTTCAGATTCATCGATTGTAGATAGCGCTTCATCGCGCCAGATTTTCAATAAGATTTCATTGAGCTTTTTTTCATTGATTTCATCCAAGGTATTAGTGACAAGACTATTATTGGATGTCTGAAGAGCAGCAATGCTTGTAGTATTGTTCTGCTGGTTGGCCTGAATTTGTGCTGAAATGGTTTGTACCAAGATCTCCATCTGTTGCTCTAATGTAGTTATCTGGCTTAGCAAATTTGCAATAACATTAGGATCTGTTACACTCTGCAATTGCACATCCAAGGCAAGTAGTTGAGCAGCCAGGTTTTCATATTGATCGTAATATTGGTTTAAAGCAACAGCTTGAATTTCTAATGTCTGTTGAAAATCTTTTAGCTGTTTTCGTAAATTGCTGCTCTGGCCAATAAAATTGTTTTGATGCGCCGTATAAAACGTTGCAAGATTGGCATAGTCATTCAGCCAACCCGGCCATAGCAATATCAATTCATAAATGGACTGCTTCATACTATTGACCAGCGGCAATTCCATATTGTCGAACAAACCAACTTGACCTAATAAGTCATTATAGCTTTTTCCTGCGGAGTTAGAATTGCTATGATATTGACTGTAAGCTTCTCCACCAGTACCTATGGAACATAACTGTGGTAAACCAGCAGTTAAACCTACTGGATCAATAAGTTCAGAGACAATACGAATTGGGAAATGAATTGATGGGTACCCTGCATTAGTAGGGGCGTAAAATTGGCACAATGCAGCATTTGATGCAACATTATGTCTAGCTTTAACTCCTGCAACTACAGGCAACCAGGAGTTATATTTATCATGGTTTTGTATGCCTGTAATTGCATTATCATTATACAATGAGCCTTCCTGGGAGTTGCTTTCAAATTTATTCTCTGCAATAAATGATCCTGCGGTAGCCTGACAGTTTCCGTTGAAATGTACGCCAATCACATTGGCATTACAAGTATTGTTTACGATATCATTTTCCGGAGATATGTTAAACAAAAGGCCTTTAGTACCAAAGTTGATCCCATTGCATTGTATTAATGAACCGCCACTGTTTGAAAATTCGATGCCGGGTTTGGGCGAGCCCATGGTCAGCGTATTGTCGGTCACACTGGAAGTCTTCCAGTTGCTCACATAGATGCCGGCTCCGGGATCCAGGCCCACTGCCGTTATTTCATTGAATTTTAATACGGCCTTTTGCTGGTTATCCACATCTGCCAAAAGACTGATGCCCATACAACTGTTTCCACCGGATGCTACCGTGATTTGGTTGTGATCGGCTGTAAATTGGTTGCCAATACTACCTGTCAGTGATACTTTGATGCCAAAGTTGGTTGCACCTCCGTTTGTTGCAATCTGATTGTTGTTGATGGTTCCGTTAAACTGGCTTTGATCAATGGTGATATCATAGCCTCTGAATATTTCTGAAAATGTAAGGCTGGAATTAGGTTGTGGCAGCGAAGCAATGACCGTTAAGTTATGTGATCCACCGCCACTGATCTGATCTCTTACGGCTGTTGGAATGTTTTGAAATTCCAACAAATCCATCGTGAGATTAAAAGGATTCGCGAGGTCTTTTACAAACCATAACCCTGTGTCATCAACATCATGTATATAAAAATTTTTGACGGATAAATTGGTGTTGATGGCGTGAATGCCGTATTCGAAATTTTTAATAATATTTCTCGTTCCGGTCACAGGAAAATTGGTCGGTAATGAGGTAATGCCATCCATGTCGAGATATATTCCAGTGCCTTCATCACAACCACAAAGTACCGTGCAGTTCTTACAGCCCTCAAACGTATTGTTGTGAAAATTGCCGAACCTTGGGCGGTGCCGGACAGATCTTATACCATTGACATTTTCTAGAAAATCATTGCCAACGAAATTCAATGTAGCACCAACGCTTAAGGTGGGGCTTAGAAGTTCAAGCATGATTTGAGCATCTGTAATTTTTGTGGAAGTCCAATTTAATGTAGCCCTGGCATTGGATTTGATCCCTAACCAACGGCAGCACTGAAATGCAATATTCTTCCTAAAGGCTGTCTGAAGGGTAGTTCTTGTCAGCTCAAAAACCCTATTGTAATTTACAATTATTTGCGAACCCTTTGCCATGTTCCAAACACCGTCATTAAAATCACTATTGATATCCACGATCAAATTTCCTTCAATATACAAAGGAATCGCTGGATTATTTGCAAATTGAGTTATGAAATCAAACACCGTAATTCCAGCCTGATTGGTCAAGATATCCGACATTTTGAGGTCCTCTCCGGCCTTGCCAAGATATGCCCCCGGATAAAATGGTAAACACTTAGTCTCTTCATCAATTACTTGGTTATCACATAGAATCTGATGCGTAACACATACCTGACCCGTTGCATTTACATAATTTGAAAATACATGATCCGGTGGACTACCTCCTGGAGTTCCAGTATAAATTATCGTACCATCTGAATAAATCCATTTATGAATAGTCATACCAGGTCTATCGCAAAGTGGAGTACATTTATAAACATTACTCATACATGATTCATAAGTTGTAAAGTTCTGGATATCAAAAACAAAATCAGCACTCTCACAACAATCGCAAGGAGGAAGATCAATCCATTCACAACAGGTGTAAGTTTGATCCTCAATAAAATATGTGACGCATATGTAATAAGGACCACGACCTATGAAGTTGTGTTCTACTGATTTGATAGTAGTCGTTACCGGTGGACTCCCATCATTAAAATTCCAAACATATTCGGGCGAGTTGTATGGTGAGTTGAACGTAAATTTGATGCAACAATTTTCTCCCGAAGGTGGACATTCTTCCCATGAAATTGGATCAGCTTCACATTCTGGACAGGGAGGAACGAAAATGGTAAAGCAACAAGTTTGGTAAGCTGATTCATCAAAGCTCAGGGTAACACAAACAGTATATGTTCCTGGTGTACTATACTGGTGTGAAATCGTTTTGACATTGCCTGGAGTTTGTACTGCACTGGTGCCATCACCAAAAACCCAGGTAATTGGATCCGTTATAAGGAAATTTGGATTAATGTTCAGGATTGTGGAGCAATCAGGGTTTGTTAGAGACGTAAAATTCCATGCACCACAGCTTGGATTACAGGAAATGAAAATATTTCTTAGGCAAGAAAGCGGCAAGCCCTCCAATGGGTAAACCGTATGTCCTATTTGAACATATCCCGATCCGGTCCAATTGCATTGAAAGCATACTTTTTGTCCTGAAAGATGTGTTTGAGTACAAGATCCATTAGAAGGAGTTATGTCCCATTCATGAACGCCTTGTGGGTCCAACGCCTCTACACAAATTTCCTTCATGCCATCTTCATGACAGATAGCTTTAGTCACTATAAAGCCACAGCTGTTCGATTGAGCAGCTACCGAATTGCTAATCATTATCATTAAGACCAGCAACGGAATGAAAATTAAATTTTTCATCGTAAATGATTTAAATTGTTAAAAAATATGGTACCTAACAATTTCATCATCATCAAAAAGAGCCTTAATTTGCAGTCTATTTTCGCGAGTAGAAGGCCTGCATCCCCAATCGATGGGTGATCGTGGGCTTTTTTAATAATATGAAATTGATTTTGAAAACGTGAAACAGGGTTAAACTAACTCATTGATTCATCCAGGGGTTCCATTTAATGTCAAAGCTGTTAATGAATATTTGACATTTAAGTCAATCATGCCAAAAAAAAATTTATAATAAATTATTGACTAAATATATTTTGCAAGTCCACCTTGTTCAATTTTTTTTGATTATCAGATTTACAGACCTTACATTAATGCGTGATAATAAATTTGGATTGTTGGTGAATAACCTTGGAAAGTCGAAAGTATAAAATTTGTTCGTAACTGAATTCGAGGTTTTTGTTGAAAATTATTAAACTAATATTACTTTAATCACTATATTTTAATCGTTACGCCCTTCTTCAAACTTTCCAATACCAGGAAACAAGTTTTTGAAACCTGATAAAGATCTTCAAAAGTCACAGCAGGCTTACCCGTTTGAATGGCTTTTGCAAAAGCATCCAGCTCTTCCTTAAATCCCTTCTCCTGATTTTTTTGGTGAATGCGCTTAATTTTATCCTGAGAATAAATGGTCAATTCCCTAAAATTATTCAAATGTATGGCCAATTGATTCGAAAACAATTCAATGGATTCTTTTGGCATCAGCGGATTTCCGTAAGCCATGTAGTGTATGGTTGCCATTGACCCATTTGCAAATCCAAGGATTACACTGACATTGTCCTCCGGTGGCAAATTGTATTCCGTATTTTGTACACATTGGGCATACACCGTCTGTATGCGGCTACCGGCTAAATACAAGACCGTATCCACAAAATGGCACAACTCTCCTAATATCCGTCCACCTCCTTCCATGGGGTCTTGGATCCAGGAGTCCATAGGCACTTTACCGGCATTGATCCGATAATGAATTACCATCGTCCGATCACTCGTTAGTTCTTTCATCTTCCTCAGCATTGGAGAGTACCTTCGGTTATATCCAACTTGAAGTATGGGAATTGTTTCCAAATTTCGGATTAATTCATCCAATGATTCCAGTTCATCTCTGAAAATGGTCAATGGCTTTTCAACAAACACTGCTTTGTGGTTTTCCAAAGCTTTAATGACCAGTTGACCGTGGTTACCATGTCGCGTAGTAATAAAAACTGCATCCAATTCCTGGTTCTCCACCATATCATCAACATGCGTAGTGATCCAATCAAAACCATGTTTAGTTCCTACAGAATGGGCCGTAACACCCGTAGCAGAACACAAAGCCGTTAAAGCATAATGCTCGTGCTTCTTGAGCAAGGGCAATAATATGCTTCGAGTGAAATTACCTGCACCAATCAAACCTACCTTAATTTTGCCAGGTTTTAAAGTTGCCAACTTTAATGAAACCGGGGTTTTTTCGTAAGAGTTTTGGTTATCGTAGTGCAACAGAATGCCCAGGTAGGATTCATTCATTTCCCCTTCTAAAAGCCGATAGGCTTCGAGCGCATTTTCAAATTGAAACCGGTGTGAGATCAGCGGCTGTAAAAGAATTTTCTTTTCTGCTACCAATTCCAAAAACGATTCAAAATTTCGTTGTTCTGTCCACCGGACATAGGCTAATGGATAATCAATTCCTTGTTGTTCGTATACCGGGTCATAACGCCCAGGGCCATAAGCCATACTGAGTTTCAATTCCAGTTCTTTTTTATAAAAATCTGTTCGTGGCAAATCCATTCCAACCATTCCAACGACCACAATCCGTCCTTTCTGTCGGCAAATGTTTCCCGCATCCGCTATGGGTTGATCACTGCTCGTGGCTGCCGTGATTATGACCGCATCAACTCCTCTTCCTCCACTAAAACGTTCTGCTTCCAAAACAACCTGCGAAGCCAGACAAACATCCACTTGGGCAATCGAACGTGCGATCTCCAGTTTTTCAGGATCCAAATCCACGCCCATCACCTGACATCCATTAGCTTTTGCCAGTTGAATGGTCAATTGTCCAATAAGGCCTAAGCCAATCACGACGACACGGTCACCGAGAGTCAATTCTGCCTGACGGATACCTTGCATAGCTATGGCTCCAAGGGTTACAAAACATGCTTCTTCGTCTGTAACAGCTTCAGGTACTTTTACAAATAAGTTTTGCGGGATGTAGTTAAATTCACTGTGGTTTGCATAACCCGATCCTCCGCAAGCCACTCGTTCACCTACCCGTACTCCTTTTAGTTTATTGCCAATTTCTACCACTTTGCCCACACAGGAATATCCCAATGGAATCGGAGTATCCAGTTTATTGAATACTTTTTCAAGCGTAGTCAATATCCCTTCCTGTTTCATTTTATGGATCACCTGTCGCACCAAATCAGGTCTGGCTTGTGCTTTCCCCAATAATGATTTTCTGGCTAAATCCACGATCATTTTCTCCGTTCCGGTGGATACCAATGATAGACTTGTCCGAATTACAATTCCTTGATCTGCACAGAAGGGAGCAGGTACATCAAAAAGTCCGAGCTCACCGGTTTTAAAGGATTGTATTAATTGCTTCATGCCTTGATTCCGCAGTAAAAATAAGTCCGGGAATCGAATCCGGGCTCGTTGGAGTCAATTCAAATTTTACGTTCACCCACACTTATCTAACGGGAACAAAAATAACGTTCAGATCCAGTTGACCTTTCTCTATCATCATCACCCTTTTTAGATTCTAACGCGCCGTTTCAATATATCGAAGTGCCCTTTATTCTACGATCCATTTCATGGTCATCGATTGCCCATTGACGTGTTCTACCAACAGATAAATCCCTGGAGGAAGAGTAGATAAATCCTCAGTTGAGATACCCATTAGAACTCCCGTCATCGAATAGATACGCAACGGATGGGAAGTTCCCAAACAGTCCTTTTTTGCAAAACGGTTGGCCTGATGACTTCTTGAAATAAATGATTCTGTATCGTGGTGAAATTTACCAAACTGGCTGCATTGTTTTATGTATTTACCCCTCCAGGAGCAGTCCCCTTTTCTTACCTCTGCCCAAACATTATTGTAATACGGTCCCATCCTATGGATGTAAGCTCCTGTTGAACCATCCGACCAAACAATCTCATATGCCTTGGGGTCGATGAGTCTTCCGTCAGATTCAAATAAACCTATGATGTACTGGCATGCTCCTCCACAAATACTTTCACAAATCGAAGGAGGAAAATTTAAATCATTGGATTTGTCATAATCATCTTCACACGAAGACAGGATAAAGTTAAATGAATCGCACGGTCCGCTGCAAATGGTAGCAACCGAATCCTGGATTTTGCGTTCACAAATATCCGCAAACTCAATGCGATGCGGTTTTCCAGCTTCCCATGAATAATATTTTCCAGTAAGACGAAAGAATTCACCGGTCATTAACTGAATGGGGTTCTGGTTTTGGAGGGCATAGCCAGAATGCCGGCTGTTGGGAAGAATGTTCCAAAACAATTCGAATTGACGGGAAGCCGGCTGAATCAAATGACCAAAACCATCAACAGCCTTCAATTCTACCATTCCACCCGGAAGACACCGTTCTTCCACAAAAAAAATACATGGGTCAACGATGCAGTTTTTAACCACTATGTCGACCGTATCCCAGATCTCGCAACTTTCCCGTTTGGCATGTAAAACATAACGCGTATTTTTGGATGGGCTTGCTTTGGGATGAGGACAATTCAAACAACTCAATCCGTCAGGAGGAGTCCATTGATATTGGAAACCTGAATCCAGGCGGGTTCTCAATTCAACACTATCCATCCGGCAGATGGTATCTGATCTGAAGTCAACATTTGGGCCTGGATGAACTAAAGTCAACCACTGATTGAACGTATCCTTACAGGACTCGGAAGAGGTAATAACGAGTGTTAGTTTCAATGTTCCGGTATCCTGGAATGCAAATTCAGGATCTTTGGAACTGGATAGCTGGAGCTTACCATTTAATTCAGCAAACCAATTCCATCCAACCACTTGTGCAAATAGGTCATGGGATTGATCTGTACACTTAATGTTGAAGGTACCTGAACATACGTTAGTCATTGTGCTAAAATTGGCAATGGGAACCGAGCTGCACAAGCGAACGTTAATTTGAAAGTCTCGTCGAAGCACTGAAAGCAACTTACCGTCACGATATTCCTCTACACAATAGGCAATCAGGTATTGTGCCACTATTGCTTCTGCAAAACCTGTCATGATGCCCGTACTGGGTGCCATGTTCAATGGTGGTGTTCCTCCAATCATGTCCTCCAGGCGATAATTGCCACTGAATTGTACCAAATCGTAAGGTGGGCTTGAGGGCGTTAAGGGCCTGGGCGTTTGTTGGTTTGCTCCCAAATATGGAACACACAAGCGATACACCAATGAGTCTCCTTCTGCATCCCGGGCTTTTTGATCGAAATAAATGGGTTGTCCGCCACAAAGGTAAATGGGTGGGTACTCTGCCAGAACTGGACTACTGTTGCAAAAGATCAATGCATCCTCGGTAAGTTCAACCGTGTATGTGGCACCTGCTTCCAATGGATCCACAATGTTACGAATGCTGAAATTGCGACAACATCGTTGATACGCCAGTAGGTAACCACCTGCCCTGAAAGGAAGTTCAAGGGTGTCCACATAACTGGTGGTATGTACACAAACATCCCCTCCCACAATCCCGCAGGACTTCACCAGAATTTCATTCAAGGTGTCGTCGTGCCTGAATGCCATATCCAAAACTCCATTTCTTCCCAGGTTACGGACCAAAGTCCCTCGATTATCAAAAATTCCCACATATGCCGGATCATCAAATTGGGCCTGCGGGCTACCGTTGAGACAATCGCGTCTCAGCGTCAGTGTTATTTCATATTTCTGATTTCCCAGGCAACGATAGCTGATGTCCCCCCCAACAATGTGCGTCGAATAACCGGACACCGTGCCAAGTAACCAACAAATGGCACAGAATAGCCAAGGATAAAAGCTAAAGGATTGTGGATGATCATTTTGGTGGGTTGTATTCTTCATTGAGTTTCAGACTGGTAATTAGCGTGTAAAATATTAAATAGACCCTGAACTCCCAAAATAAGTTGCCTATCCACGGGCACTTTAACATTTTGGTTCATTCCATGTAAAAGTTCAAAGGGGCGAAGATCAACATCCCATTTGATTAAGACGTTCCTTGATGCAATCGGTTCACAGAACACTAAATTTTCTATTTTTGACACGATTAACGAATTACCCAAAAAAATGAAATCAGAATTGTTCAATTTAGAATTCAACATCAGGACATACCGGATATTTTTCCTTTTCGCCCTGGTCGTTGGATCATGTAGCCCTTCAAAAAAAAATTCCGATCAACGTGCTCAGAATGTAGTATCATTTGTCATTCTTCAAATCAATGACTTTTATGAAATTGCTCCATTGGAAAATGGGAATGTGGGTGGAGTGGCACGTATCAGTTCGGTTCGAAAGAAAGTCCTTCAGGAAAATGAAAACACTTTAACGGTTTTAGCGGGAGATTTTTTAAGTCCTACATTGTTAGGGACTCTAAAATGGGAAGGTGAACGCATTAAAGGCAAGCAAATGATAGAATCGCTCAATGCGTTAGGCCTTGATCTGGCAACCTTTGGAAATCACGAATTTGATCTGGACGAAGCTTCACTGCAGCAAAGGCTCAATGAATCTAAATTCAATTGGGTTTCCACCAATGTTTCGCAGGTGAAAAATCAAAAAGCTTCAGCTTTTTCCATTCAAAGAAATAATCAATGGGTTCAAATCCCAAAGTATAAAATATTACGCATCAAAAATGAACATGGTACACCTCTCCGCATTGGAATTGTAGCGCCCTGCCTACCCGCCAACCGGGTAGATTACGTGCACTATGACGACATTTATGAAAGTACTTCTCAAGCGCTGGAACAAATCCGCGACAGTGCTGATTTTTTTATTTCCTTGAGTCATCTCAATAAGGAGGATGATTTGGAAATGGCCAAACGTTTTCCTCAATTAAATTTAATATTGGGAGGCCATGAACATGAAAACATGTTGTACAATGTGGGTAAAACGCGGATGACCAAAGCAGATGCCAATGCAAAATCCATTTACCGTCATAACGTTGAATACAATGTTTCTACAAAAAAGTACAAGATTCAATCCAAATTGATTAAATTGGATCAGCACATTCTACCTGATCAAGCCCTTGAACCACTGGTTGAAAAGTGGAAATCCATTGAAACTAAAATCATTCGTCAAATGGGTTTTGAACCTGATGAAGTATTGCTGAAACTTTCAACTCCTTATGATGCAAGAGAACAAACGACACGAAATAATCAATGCCCCTTTGGTGAATTAATCGCCAAATCCATGTTTGCTGCCTATCCCGGTGCAGATGCGGCCATTGTAAACTCTGGTGGCATACGCGTCGATGATATGTTGAGCGGCAGTTTATCACAATACGATATTCTCAGGTCATTGCCTTATGGAGGTGCAGTCCTTTTAGTGAGTATCAAAGGTTCTTTGCTAAGAAATGTTATAAATATAGGAGAAAAGAACAGAGGTTCAGGCGGCTATCTTCAACGCTATCATTTGAGTCAAAATTCAAACCAACAGTGGTTTGTCGGAACTGAAATTTTAAAAGATGAAGTTTGGTACAAACTGGTCATAAATGATTATCTACTGACCGGAAAAGAAAAAGGTCTCTCATTTCTTACGCGTCAAAATCCGGAAATTAAAATTTTGAGTGAAGCGGATCCAAAGGATAAAAATGCTTTGACGAATGATATCCGCAGTATGCTCATTGATTATATTAAGAAAGGGGGAAGGTGAGTTTGTTGAGCATAAATGAAAAATGATAACCATACTTTATTGATAAAATGTTATGAGTGGAATTAAAAAATCCAAAAAACATATTCAGGAAGCACCAAAAAAAAATACACCTTCCACAGTAAGCCATAATCAAAAACCAGATTTCCCATGGCGGCCCATCATAGCATTGGTTTGCACTGCGGCAGCTTACATTCCTGTATTGTCGGCAGATTTTGTGAACTGGGACGATCAGGATTATGCCACCAATAATCCATTGATTCATGATTTCTCAAATTTCAGTAAATTTTTTACCACACCGGTACAAGGTAACTTCCATCCTTTGACCATGATTTCATTGGCTGTGAATTACGCAATTTCTGGTTTGGATCCTTTGAGTTATCACTTATTAAATTTGCTATTCCACCTGGCCAATGTTTTTTGTGTTTACATTTTCATCAAAAAATTAATACCTGGTCAGGTTTTTATAGCCTTTGGAACAGCCTTGTTGTTTGGAGTGCACCCAATGCACGTTGAATCCGTAGCATGGGTATCCGAACGCAAAGATGTTCTTTATACATTTTTCTTATTACTGGGTTTGATTCAGTATCTAAGCTATATAGATCAGGAATCCCGCAAACATTTCTGGTATGCCTTTGCATTTTTTGTACTTTCCATTTTATCCAAACCGGCCGCCATTATTTTTCCGGCATTGTTGTTTACACTGGATTTTTATCGAAAAAGAAAATGGAATTTACACCTGCTGTGGGAGAAAATTCCCTTTGGGCTAGTGGCTGCATTGTTTCTTTATCTGACATTGCATGCACAAACCAAAGCCGGTGCAACCCCGACCAGTGAGTTTTACGGATGGGAAAAACGGATTTTTTTTCCGTTTTACGGCTATATGATGTACATATACAAACTATTTTTTCCTGTCAAACTTACCGCTTTCTATCCATTGCCTCCCATTAATGAAGGACTAAAGCCTGCATACTACATCTCACCATTGGTTTTTGCAGCAACAGCTTATTGGTCATACAAAACTAGAAATACGCATAGGGAAATAGCATTTGCTTTCAGTTTCTATTTTTTATCTGTGTTCATGGTACTCCAACTGTTCTTAGTGGGTTCAGCCATCATAGCCGAACGGTATACCTACGTGCCCTATATCGGATTGTCATTGCTGATTTGCTGGCTGTTGCAATCCTGGTTTAACCAACGAATAACAACTGCATACGTTTTGTTGTCAATCGCAGGTTTCCTTTGTACGATTAAAACATTTCAACACAGTAAAAGTTGGACCAATACTGCTGCACTTTGGGACAATGCCATAAAATCTTATCCCGGCGCAAAAGCTTATACCAACCGTGCCTATGTTTATCAAAAAGATGGAAAGTGGGCAAAGGCCATTGAATTATACACAAAATCATTACAATACAATGTGATTGATGCGGAGGTTTATTACAATATGGGTGTGGCTCATTTTAATTTAAACCAGGACAGTTTGGCCATTCAATCTTACTCCACTGCACTGCAATACCGCAAAGATTATCCTGACGCATACAATGGAAGAGGATCTGTTTTTGCAAAATTAGGGCAAAAGGAAAAGGCCTATGCCGATTTTAATAAATCCATTGAACTGGATTCCAGTTATTCACTGGCCTATAAAAATCGTGCATCTGCATATTTCCTGGAAAACAAATACATGGAAGCGATTGCAGATTATAAACGGTACATTGATTACAATGAACAAGATGCAGAAGGTTGGTCAAATTTATGTGTCGTATATTTAAATAAAGGAGATAATCAGGAAGCCATTAAAATTTGTGAGCAAGCCATTCAACGAGATCCAAAATTTGCGAAAGCGTACACCAACATCGGAGCTGCATATATTAACCTAAATGATTTTGGCAAAGCCATTGAATACCTCAATAGAAGTTTTCAATTGGACTCATTAAGTGAAGAAAATCTCAAATTTCTCAGTCTTGCCTACTTGAAAAACAGGGATACCACTAAAGCCTATTCCATTTTTGAATATGCACAGAAAATCAAACAGCCCAAATAATAGGGCTGATTTCAGTTCAAAATTTGCGATTAACAAAATCCATTTGTTGATCTTTCTTTACTGGCTTTTACGTATAAGGTGAATGTGTTGGTCTGATTTACTATAAGTCTGCATTTTTCTGGGAGGTTTAAAAATCTTTACATGCTCCATTAAACCAAATACACTTCTGACCATCAAAGTAAGCATGAAGAAGATACTTACCCTGTTTTTTGGATCAATATTGGTATTGCTGAGTTTTACAGTAAAAGGTCAAAAAGATTGTTCCAAACCATTGACCGGATGGACTCCATTAATTGATTTTGAAACAGGAGAGTCGTTCATGGGATTTTCCGGTGGATTATACGGTAACAATTCCAATGGAAAACCTGATCAGTATCGTGCTGATGCTTTGCAAATTGCTCAACAAGTGGAACCACTGAACGCAATAGGAGAAATTGATCCCAATGGCATCATTGGATTTATGGCAGTGGGAGCGAGTAATCCCCGGACGGAATTCAACGCATTTACTTCGATTGCTAAAACGCAACCTTCCATCCATGCATCGTTGAGATGGATCAACAGTTGTATTGGGGGCCAGGGAATTCAAAAAATGAACCAGGTCTCTGACAACTATTGGATTCAAACATATAAACTATTAGACAGTCTAGGAATCAGTCCACAACAGATTCAAATCATTTGGATCGAGACTGAAAATACAGGCAATGGAAATACAAAATTTCCGGAGGCTGCAGAAGAATTGGCGGACGAATACCTTGTTTTGCTAAAAACCATACGGCAACTATTTCCTCAAGTTAAAATTTGTTATCTAGCCGCAAGAGCTTACGCTGGTTATGCAACTGCCGTGGCAGGAGGAACGGGTAAAGGTTTGTTGACTCCACGCGATTACTACAATGGCTGGGCCATCCGTTTTCTAATGGACAAAATTACTTCTAAGCTACCAGGCTACTATTATAAGGGTGCTAATGCTGACATTCCGTTCACCACCTGGGGCAATTATTCATGGTCAGATGGTGACATTGCTAGAAAAGATGGATTTTTTCTTGATTGCCAAACGGATGTTGGATCCGACGGACTGCATTTAAGCATGGCGGGTGAGCAAAAAATTGGTCAACTGATGTTTAACTTTTTTGCAAGCGAAGAGACTGCGCAACCCTGGTTATTTGAACCCATCACCAACACCTTGAATGAGAGCCGTGACTCACTTGAAATTGTAATATCAGGTTTAGTATCCTCATCAGGACATCTAAACTATTTTTCAAAACAACAATATACTAAAGCCATTCTCATAAATTCTATGGGTAAA
>CAZMSE010000024.1:0-32837 GCA_964568865.1 uncultured Saprospiraceae bacterium | reverse complement strand
CCATACCTCCATACCAATACTCCTAAACTCCTATATTCCTAAACCCCTAAATTCCTCAAAAAAAAGGCCCAATGTCATAACAACATTGAGCCTGATGAATACTGATTTTGGAATTGTTATTTTCGAAGGTCTTTGATGATGTGAATGGACTCTGCCACATACAAATCCCTACTTAGGTTTTTCAAAAAGTCATCATTGCGGGCGATGCGAGAAGAATCTGCCTGGATGTATGATTTGTCTGAAGTCAGATTTTCACAAATCAAACCGCTAACGGCTTCATCAGCAATTTTCTCAAATTTTTTATTTTCTTTTTTGTTACGTTCATACAAAGCTTGAAAAGATTTTAGATCAAGCGGCATTAATGTTTCTTTTGTATTTCGAGCCAAACGCCTGGCGTTCTCTTCAATTAACTGAAACTGGGGATTTTGTTTTACACGCTCCAAACTTTGATTGCGAATTCGATCAATATTATTGACTACAAAAGTGCTTTGAGAATACTTTTGTTGCTCAATGACATCATAATCTAAAGGATGGTCGTATTCCTTTTCTCCATTCGTGATGTAACTGTAATTATCCGGTAATAAAATATCCGGATCTACACCTTTCAATTGAACAGAACCACCGTTTACCCGATAATATTTTTGGATGGTCACTTTCATATCACCCAATGGTCTAAGTTGTGGTAATGCACTCAATTGGTCCAAATTACGAAATTGTTGAACGGTACCCTTACCAAATGTAGGTTCACCACCCACGATAACTGCCCGTTTGTAATCCTGAAGACATGCGCTGATAATTTCCGATGCAGATGCGCTATTGGAATTTACCAAAATAACCAATGGACCATCAAACAAGACACCAGGATCCGGATCGTTATAAGCCCTCACTCCTTTCCTGTCTTTAACTTGTACAACCGGACCTTCAGGAATAAACAGCCCGGACATTTCAACCACTTCCTGCAGCGAGCCGCCGCCATTATTTCGCAAATCTAAAATGATGCTTTGAGCGCCTTCTGCTTTTAATTTTCCAATTTCTTCAGCGATGTCCTTTGCTGCTGAAGGTGCGTTAGCATCGTCAAAATCTGCATAAAACCGTGGAAGCCGGATAAATCCGACTTTGTCCTCAATGCCCTCTAACTTTAACATAGCTGAGCGTGCAAAACCCTCATCCATAATCACTTCATCCCGCACAATGGTAATGTGCTTTATATCGCCCCCCTGTTTCTTTACGCGCAGTGTTACTTTCGTCCCCTTTTTTCCACGAATCTTACTGACCACGTCATCGATCCGCATTCCTTTGATATCCAATTCTTCTTCACCTTCTTGTTGAACGCCTTGTATGATATCATTTGCTTCCAGTTCGCCTTGACGTGCGGCAGGGCCACCCGGAACAATTGAACTGACTTTGGTATACTCGCGTTCAGTTTGCAATCGAGCACCAATGCCAATCAATTTACCTGACATATTGATATTGAAATCTTCCTTTTCTTTTGGATTCAGGTAATCCGTATGCGGGTCATACAAATGAATAAATGTGTTTACAAATAATTCGAATCGATCTGATCTTCTGACTTGTCTTAATCGCTCAAAGAAACCATCCATCATGTCCTTGATTTCATGATTGATATCATATCGGATAGAATCATCCGGACGTTTTGTTTTTTCTTGTTCCTGCTTGGCCAGATCATCAACATAACGATTGATTTTTTCATATTTGATAGAGCGCCTCCAATAATCTTTCATTTCATTATCATCTGCCGGCCAGCTTCTCTTATCTGCATCCAACTCAATGGTTTCAGTTTTACCAAAATCAAAATCCTGGCTTATCGCTTCTTTGTAATATTGTTCGGACTTTAAAATTCCTGCATCCAACAATTGTAAGGCAAGGTCGAAAAATTCCAATTGGCCTGTCTTAAAATGATCATCCAGGACTTTCCGGTATTTTTCGAGTTGCTTAATGTCTTTTTGAGTATAAAACCTCTTTCCAGGATCCATATTTTCTAAAAAATCCTTGTAGGCTCTTTCTGAAAACTGATCATCGACTACTGGCGGTGCATAATGAAACCTCTGAGAACTTTCGTAAACCAGTTTCAATAAATGACTTTCTTTGGAAGTAGGTTCCTGCTGGGGCTGACGACAATTTCCGGTGAAATAAAAAACCAGCAGCAACAATGGCATCAAAAGAAACCAATTTCTCTTTTTATTCATTTTTTCTTTCATTTTATTCAATAAGATAAATTAACGCGAAAACCGGCCTCATAGATGATTTCATTGTCCAGATTTATAAAAGCTTTAACAAATATCATCTTACGCCAGCCAATCGCATACTTTCGACGGGTAAAATTAATACGAATTCCTTCGTAATTTCTTAATGCTCCTCTTTTTTTAGCTTCTTGGCGAATAACTTTTTATTTTTCCTGGATGGGGCTCGAATCATTGTGCTTTATCTTTTCCGTGTTAAAATTCCCCATAGTGCATGAGTTTGTCGAACCCATCCAATGACGCCTTGCTGCAATCAAACGGTAAATTGCGTTTCTCAGGAATCTCGGAATCAATCGGAGGAGTATAGCCGTTTTCCATAGCCCACCCACTTCTTCGCAAGCAGCAATTATGGCATCTGCATACAGTAAGTAACCATTTCCTTTCACCCAAATGATTGAATCGTGCAATTCTACAATTCCCAATTTAGTTTTTAATTCGTTCTCTTGACCAAACTGTTGTTGACTAAGATATTGAATTGATTGCCCACCTTTCGAACGGGATAACCACTTGCAAAATGCTGTACACATTCCACAATGGTTATCAAATATCAACTTTGGCCGATCCATCATGAGTTAAACAATCCACCATTGATTTAGATTTATGAACGCCGGGAAAATTTGTCGATCCACCGGGTATACATGTGCCTAAACAATTGTTTTACAGTTTATTATTCCCTAATATGCCTTGAATTAGTAAGGTTTTGCATAAACTTTATACTTTTGTGCCGCCTAATCAAAAAAATATGGAAAACCTCATTTACATTTTGCCAGTCTTTGGTATCGTTGGATTGTTGTACATGGCCTATTTATATAACTGGGTTTCAAAACAAGATTCGGGGGATGATCGCATGAAATTCATTTCCAGCAACATCGCCGAAGGTGCAATGGCCTTTCTCAAAGCAGAATATCGAGTCCTCGCCATTTATGTGGTCGTAGCAGGAGGGTTATTGGCTTTCCTAAGCTTTATGGTCCCCACGACGCATTGGACCATTGTAATTGCCTTTGTGGTTGGGGCTTTGTTTTCAGTCATTGCTGGCTTTATTGGAATGAAGGTTGCTACACGGGCCAATGTCCGCACGACACAAGCCGCAAGAACCTCTCTGGTCAAGGCATTGAATGTATCTTTTCGGGGAGGCACTGTTATGGGTCTTGGAGTGGCCAGCCTTGCAGTTTTAGGACTCAGTGTTTTACTGGCAGTGCTGTTCTATAATTTCATGGGCGGCGCCTGGTCTGGTGCCGTAGTTAAAGGGAATCAACTAGCAGCAACCGACGTCATGACGGTTATACTTGAAATTCTTGCCGGATTTTCACTGGGTGCCGAATCCATAGCTTTGTTTGCACGTGTTGGAGGAGGAATTTATACTAAAGCAGCCGATGTGGGTGCTGACCTGGTAGGAAAAGTTGAAAAAGGTATCCCTGAAGATGATCCCAGGAATCCTGCAACCATTGCAGACAATGTAGGTGATAATGTTGGGGATGTTGCAGGAATGGGTGCCGACCTGTTCGGATCCTATGTAGCCACCGTATTGGCTGCCATGGTGCTTGGCAATTATGTTATTCGGGATATGGGTGGTGATATTACGGCGACCGATGCATTTCTTGGACTCGGACCTATTTTACTTCCACTGTTTATTGCTTGTATCGGATTGATATTTTCGATCATTGGCTCATTTTTCGTCAGCATAAAAAATGAGCAAGCAAAGGAACAAGAGGTCCAAAATGCTCTGAATATGGGCAACTGGGTCGCCATCGGACTCACTGCGGTGGCTTCTTACTTCTGCATTCAGTGGATGCTTCCAACCAGTATGCAAATGAACTTTTTTGGCATTGGTTTACAAACCGTTAGCTCACTTCAGGTCTTTTATGTCGTATTGGTAGGCTTGTCCGTGGGTACAGCCATTTCATATTTAACCGAGTATTATACCGGTTTAGGAAGAGGTCCGGTCAACGACATTGTTCAAAAATCGGGTACCGGAGCTGCTACCAACATCATCGGCGGACTGAGTAACGGAATGCTCAGTACTGCATTTGCCGTTTTGATTTTCGCTGTGGCCATTTGGATTAGTTATTCTCTTGCCGGATTTTACGGTGTGTCCATTGCTGCATCCGCTATGATGGCGACCACTGCTATGCAATTGGCCGTAGACGCATTTGGTCCGATAGCGGACAATGCAGGAGGTATTGCTGAAATGTCTGAACTTCCAAAAGAAGTCCGTGTAAAGACGGATGTCCTTGACTCTGTTGGAAACACCACTGCCGCCATTGGAAAGGGCTTTGCCATTGCATCAGCAGCACTAACCGCTTTGGCATTGTTTGCTGCTTATGTTACATTTACCGGGATAGATGGAATCAATATCTTTAAAGCCGATGTATTAGCTGCATTGTTTGTAGGAGGCATGATTCCGGTGGTCTTTTCTGCTCTGGCAATGCGCTCAGTAGGAAGTGCAGCCATGGATATGGTGAATGAGGTTCGACGCCAATTTAGAGAAATACCTGGTATAATGGAGGGTACAGGAAAACCTGAATATGGCCGCTGTGTTGAAATTTCAACTAAAGCTGCACTCCAACAAATGGTACTTCCTGGGGCTATCACTTTGATTACTCCCATCATCATAGGTTTTGTCATGGGTCCTGAGGCGTTGGGAGCTTATATGGCAGGTGTTTGTGTCAGTGGTGTAGTTTGGGCAATTTTCCAAAACAACGCAGGAGGTTCATGGGATAATGCGAAAAAATCTTTTGAAGCCGGAGTTACCATCGATGGCGTAGTCTATCATAAAGGTTCAGAGCCTCACAAAGCTGCCGTTATTGGTGATACTGTAGGGGATCCTTTCAAGGACACTTCCGGACCTTCCATGAACATTCTGATCAAGTTGACCTGTCTGGTCGGATTGATTCTTGCTCCAATTTTAGGCATGCGTGAAGGTCATACTCATGGAATGAAATCTAAGGAATCGCCCACTCAAGAATTAGGACTACAAATGGCGCCCGAAAAGTTGCCTGTATTGCGTAGGGGATAATAAGAAGCCAACCAAATTAAGGTCACTTCTAATGATTTCTCTTGGGTGTCAAATGGTATTTCACCTATTTCATATGATAGCAGCAGATAGGTTAATTGATTACGTTTTTCCATGAAATTTTTTCCTGGATCTTGCTTTCAATTAAGTCAACTGGAATTCGAATCTGTTCCAAAGTATCCCGATCGCGAAGCGTAACCGTATCATCTTGCAAGGTATCGAAATCCACGGTAACGCAATTAGGCGTCCCAATGGCATCTTGCCTTCTGTATCTTCGTCCGATAGCATCCTTTTCGTCATACTGGCATTGAAAACTCAAACGCAACGAATCAAAAATCTTCCTGGCTTTTTCTACCAATTCAGGTTTGTTTTTTACCAAGGGTAGGATGGCACATTTTACTGGTGCTAGCACAGGAGGTAATTTTAACACAATCCTTGTTGCTGCCTCGCCTTCTGCATCAGGTACTTCTTCTTCTTTATAGGCCTCGCTCAACATCGCCAAAAACATCCGATCACAACCAATGGATGTTTCAACTACATAGGGAATATAATTCTCGTTGAGCTCAGGATCAAAATATTGCAATTTTTTTCCGGACAACTCCTGGTGATTTTTCAAATCAAAATCCGTTCGGGAATGTATACCTTCCAATTCTTTAAAACCAAAGGGGAACTCAAACTGAATATCAACGGCAGCATTTGCATAGTGTGCCAAATTTTCGTGATCGTGAAATTTCAATTTTTGAGGATTGGTCCCTAACGCCTGATGCCATTTCATTCGCTTTTCTTTCCAATGCGAATACCATTTCATTTCGTCACCCGGTTTTACAAAAAACTGCATTTCCATTTGCTCGAATTCACGCATACGGAAGATAAACTGTCGAGCGACTATTTCATTGCGAAAGGCCTTTCCGATTTGTGCAATTCCGAATGGGATCTTTTGACGGCTGGTTTTAGATACATTTAAAAAGTTGACAAAAATTCCCTGGGCTGTTTCAGGGCGTAAGTAAAGTTTACCTTCTTCACCGGCAATATTGCCCAGTTGGGTATTGAACATCAGGTTAAACTGACGGACATCCGTCCAGTTTCTTGAACCTGTATCAGGATCTGCAATTTCAAAGGCTTCAATCAATGCCTTCAATGCTGCCATATCGTTGGATGCCAATGCATCAGTCATTTTCTTCGCAGTGGTATCGATCCTGTTTTGAATTTCCAATATTCTTGGATTGGTTTCCCTGTAAAGGACCTCATCAAAATTATCCGCAAATCGATTGCGCGCTTTTTCAATTTCTTTATCCAACTTGGCTGTCTGCTTATCGATGTAATCTTCCAACAACTGATCCGCCCGATACCTCTTTTTTGAATCTTTGTTGTCAATCAAGGGATCATTGAAAGCATCTACGTGACCTGATGCTTTCCAGGTCTTTGGGTGCATAAAAATTGCTGCGTCAATACCCACAATGTTTTCATGCAATTGAACCATACTTTTCCACCAATATTCTTTTATGTTGTTTTTCAACAACACTCCATTAGGACCGTAATCATACACAGCACTGAGTCCGTCGTAAATCTCCGATGAAGGATAAATGAATCCATATTCTTTGCAATGAGCGGTGAGTTTTTTAAACAGATCTTCCACAGGGTAAATATGATAGTTGTTAATTGATAGTTGTTAGTTGATAGCGGTTAGAGGGCAGTTGTTTGTGGTGTTGGTTCCTGTAAATTAGATGAATATGGTATTTACGCTTTTTTCTTTACTTTTCCTTCAAACAGGTTTTTTTCAATACCTGATCCTTCATTTCTTAACGCTTGGTGCATAGAGCTTTTGACTTACATTATATATCAATGTTGGCATACACGGCATGCGTTTCAATGAATTCACGTCGGGGAGGTACATCATCACCCATCAGAATACTGAAGTAATAACTCGCATTGGATGCATCTTCAATGGTGACTTTGCTCAAGGTTCGGGATGCTGGATTCATGGTGGTTTCCCACAACTGTTCGGCATTCATTTCACCTAAACCTTTGTAACGCTGAATGTGAACACTGTCTTCCTTCCCTTTTCCGATTTCTGCAACCACTTCAAGACGTTCTTTTTCGTTCCAGGCATACCGTGCATCTTTACCTTTTTTTACAAGGTACAGGGGTGGTCTGGCAATGTAGAGATAACCATTGTGAATCAATTCAGGCATATATCGATAAAAGAAGGTCAAAATAAGCGTCGTAATATGACTTCCATCCACATCCGCATCGCACATGATCACCACCTTATGATACCTCAGTTTATCCAGATTCAAACGGCGCTCTCCATCTTCGTCCTCAAAAATATGCACGCCCAGTGCTGTAAAAATATTTTTGATCTCTTCGTTTTCATAAATCTTATATTCCAAAGCTTTCTCCACATTTAGAATTTTACCACGAAGAGGAAGTATTGCTTGAAAATTGCGGTTTCGTCCCTGTTTGGCCGTTCCACCTGCGGAATCCCCCTCCACCAGAAACAACTCTGAATCGGCGGCTGATTTTGAAGAACAGTCAGCTAACTTACCCGGTAACCCCCCCCCAGTTAAAACATTTTTGCGCTGAACCATTTCACGTGCTTTGCGTGCGGCGTGCCTGGCAGTTGCGGCTAAAATAATTTTATCAATGATGCGACGAGATTCCTTTGGATTTCGATCCAAATAGGCCATTAGCGAATCGCCCACGATTCTCGAAACGATTCCCACGACTTCTGAATTGCCAAGTTCACCTTTCGTTTGACCTTTAAATTGTGGCTCTGGTACTTTCACGGATACGATACCCGTTAATCCTTCGCGAAAGTCTTCCCCACTGATTTCCATTTTGAGTTTGGAAAACATCCCATTCTGTTCACCATATTGCTTGAAAACCCTGGCCAAAGCCCGCCGGAATCCACTCACGTGTGTTCCACCTTCACGGGTATAAATATTGTTTACGTATGACAGTAAATTTTCCTGAAATCCGGTATTGTAAACCAGTGCGATTTCCACTTCAACATTTTCCTCCTTGCCTGTGATATAGATCACCTCTTCGGTCAGCTGATTCCTACCTTGATCGATGTGGCGAACAAATTCTTTCAAACCACCCTCAGAATAAAATTTTTCTTCGCGCATCTGTCCTTCACGCTCATCCTTCAGGTAAATGGTTAACCCGCTGTTTAGGAAAGATAACTCGCGAAGCCGCTGGGCCAACGTATCAAAATGGTAAACCAGGGTTTCGAAAATTTCATGATCCGGTTTAAAAATTACGGTGGTGCCCCTGGCAGATGAATCACCAATTACAGAAACATCAGCCAATGGCTTGCCCCTTTGATATTCCTGCATGTAGACTTTGCCCTCTCTCCGTACTTCAACGCGTACATAACTTGAAAGTGCATTCACACAGGAAACCCCAACACCATGCAATCCTCCCGATACTTTATAGGAATCTTTGTCGAACTTTCCTCCCGCATGCAACACGGTCATGACTACTTCAAGAGCCGACTTTTTGAGTTTTGGGTGCATATCCACCGGAATACCCCGACCATTATCTTCCACTTTTATGCTGTTGTCGGCTAAAATGGAAACCAAAATATGGCTGCAATGCCCTGCAAGGTGTTCGTCTATGGAATTGTCAACAACTTCCCACACCAAATGGTGCAATCCTTTCACATCCGTACTTCCAATGTACATCCCCGGTCTTCGCCGGACGGCTTCCAAACCCTCCAGAGCCTGTATACTCGAAGCACTATATTCGCCTTGTTGTCCTGACATAATTACTTTTTAAAAACAGGTCCCAAAGATAACTAAAATTAAGGAAAATTTGAATCTAAATTCCTAATAATGAATAGATTTTAAATGAGAAAAAACTGCATTAAATGCAATACCAAATTCCTCTGCTCAAGTGTCCTAAAAATTATTGTAAATGTGTTAAAACATCGACCTTCGGTGTCGATGTTCGGTATGTAAATTTCGTCAATTAAAAGCAGCAAATAAGCTCATCAGAGAACCCAGGTTGACCGTTATCCTGCAAATCTATTTCAGGTAAACCAAAAGCTCCGATCGTCAGAAGATTACTTTTTTATTTCAAAAATTCCTTGAGCTTTTTATCCAAATCATGCTCGTCCCCTGGGGTATATCCGGAATGAGAATATAAAATAGTCCCCTTTGCATCGACTACAAAGGTCTGCGGTATGGATTGAAAATTGAGAACACGAAGCATTTCTTTGTTTTGATCAGACAGAATGGTGTATTTCCATCCTTTCTGTGCCACCATTGGTTTCACTTTGTTCAGGGCCTGGGCATCATCAATGGTCACCGCTACCAGTTCAACCCCCATGGGTTTCCAACTGTTATAAAGTGTTTTTAAAGCGTCCAACTCTTTTTTACAAGGGGAACACCAGGTTGCCCAAAAACTAACAACCGTTAGTTTGTTGTTGCCAAATTTTTCATTCAGCGAGACAGATTGACCATCCAGTGATTTCAGTTTTGCCGCTGGAAAAGGCTTTCCGGCAGGAACAAATGAACTGCTCAAACAAAAAATCAAAGCAAGTACAAAGTATGTGTTTTTCATGATTCAGTTTTAACCTGTATGAGAACGTAAAATTCACCAAAAAAATCCGTTACTTTATGGCTTGCAAAACAATTTAACGAATGATTAACCACTTGAAATTCATTGCCTTATCTTGCTCTTTGGCATTCACAATCAGCCACTTAAGCGCTCAGGAGACCTTGTTGCTCAGTGGAGGATTTCAAGCCAATGCCAATGTTTTTATCCGGGATAGTCAGATTGGGGCTTTTAACATTCCACAATACGACCATCAATTGTATGGCGCTGAATCCTGGCTTGACCTGAATGCTAGCTATTCAGGATTTACCCTAGGGGTTCGATTCGATGCATTCCATCAATCCAATCTGCTCAATCCGGTCAGTTCGTACACCGATTACGGAATTGGTAAATGGTTTGTCAAAAAAGAAATCGAACAAATGGAAATTGAGGCTGGATACCTTTACGACCAAATCGGAAGCGGCATTATTTATCGGGCCTATGAAGAACGGGCACAGTTGATCGATAATGCATTGATAGGCGTGAGTGGGAAATACAAATTCAACGACAACTGGAGCATAAAGGCATTTACCGGAAAACAAAAAAACTTGTTTGAATCTTATTCATCGGTGATCAAAGGAATTTCTTTTTCCGGATTTTATAAACCCAGTGACACCAGTAACTGGAGTATTTCGCCTGGATTTGGTTTTGTTAACCGATCTTTCAGCGATGACATAGTAACGCAATTGACCACCATCTTAGCCGATTATGACCCTGTAGATCAATTTGAACCGTATTACAATGTCAATGCCTTTACCTTATTCAATTTACTCAATTGGAAGGATATCACCTGGTATGCAGAAGCCGCATTTAAGCCAAAAGACATCTATTTTGACCCGAATGCCGTCCGCACCCTTCCAAAAGGTCAAACCAGTTTAGGCAAATTGGTCAGCCGGAAGGGGTCTGTTTTATACACCAGTTTAGGTTATGTATACCAGCGATTGGGCATTACGGCTGAAGTTAAACGTACAGAAGGCATGATTTTTCGCGCTGAACCGTTTCTGAGTTTAAATCGGGGTTTGATCGGATTCATACCACCGATGGCAAAAATCAACACCTATCGCTTAAACGCTTATTACTATCCGGCTACCCAGTTTTTAGATGAGATGGCTTACCAGATGGATATCAAATATGGGGTTGGTGATCATTGGTTCTTTTCCTTTAACACTTCAGAAATTCGGGACAAAGATTTTGATCGCAAATTTTATCAGGAGTTTTATGGTGAAATCATTTATAAAGTGGAAGACCATTGGCAACTTACTGCCGGACTTCAAACTCAGTTTTTCAATCAGGCTTTGTATTATGGAAAAACAGGTGAACCCAACGTGACCACCGTAACACCCTTTGCCGAATATTTATACAAATTCAACGAATCCACTTCTCTTCGATTTGAAACGCAATACATGAACAACGATCACGACATTGGTAGTTGGATATATGGACTCGTCGAATTAGGCGTGGCTCCCCATTGGCTGATTGAAGTTTCCGATATGTACAATACAAAGCCCACCAAAGGCAAAGAAAAAATAAACTATCCCGCATTAGGTTTTGCCTATTCAAAAGGAGCCCATCGCTTTTCACTTCGATACGTAAAACAAATTGAAGGCATTGTTTGCTCAGGAGGCATCTGCCGCCTGGAACCAGCGTTTAGTGGCTTCCGCGCTACCATAAATACTATTTTTTAGGCTCTCTTTAACCATTGATCTATGAAAAATCAAATCCATAAATTTCATTTCTTCCTGACGGTATTGATGGTTTTTACCTCCTGCAAAGACTGGGAACAAACCATTGAGTTACCCCCGAATAACAACACAACCGATTCCAAAAGGGTGATCGTAATGGAAGAGTTTACGGGAGCCTCTTGTGTCAATTGTCCTGCCGGAATTGCCATTTCAAATTCCATAGCGGAAACCTATCCCAACAATGTCATTTTGATTGGTTTGCATTCTAAATTCCTAGGAGCCCCCGCAACAAAAGGGCAGGTGGATATGCGCACCCCCGATGCTCAGGCAATCGAAGATTTTTTGGGATCCTGGTTAGCCAAACCTGAAGCCGCCATCAACCGACTTTACCAGACTGCAGGACAGTCTTATCGCATCGGTAATCCCGACAGCTGGAAATCCTATGTTGATGCGGAACTTAAAAAAGCACCGGAGGTAGATCTTCAAATCAAAACAGTGTATAACGAAACCAGTCGAAAACTCGAAGTGGATTTTACCGTTACCACACTTAAAGCATTTGACAAACCCATTCACTTGCATTGCGGCATCACACAATCTGGTATTATTGCCGATCAATTGGACAATCAAACCGGAAAACTTGTTGGATTTGAACATAAGCATGTGTTGTTAAAGTTGCTGTCTCCGGTATCCGGAGACCGCCTGACCAATACGGCTACTGCTCAGCAAATATTTAAAAAATCCTATGAGTTTACCCTGCCTCAGGACAGTATTTTGTGGAAGGTTGAACATTTGGATGTATTTGGTTTCGCCTCTTTGGATGAAACTGAAAAATACATTCTCCAGGGTGCTGAAACTAAGCTAAAATAGAGGCTTTTAGGGATTTGATAATTTGTAGGATATTGATGAAAAACTAACATGCGTTAGTAAACTGAATGCATTACAGACTTTGTGTAATGTTGATATGAATAATTCTTGGTAATTACTTTCAATATGCTATCCAGTCAATTTAGAAAAATCCTTTAATTAACATGAATAACCATTCAGTCCGACACAATGATGTATGCTGTGTATAACAGGTCGTAAAGTGTTTTTTATTCCGTGGTAATCCAGACTACCACATCCACTCAAAACTTCATTTAGATAAAAGAAGTCTAAACAATGCATTTGCTTGATGTAATTTTGCTGGCCCCGGTTGAATCTCATCTTCCGGATTACCACAAAATCGCCTCTAAAGCGTTATTTAATAAACTTAATGTCTAGTGTTAGGTACCAAAACGAAGAATCATTGTTCGTATAATGAAATTGGATGACATTTGGATCGGGGACGTATTGAAAATCAAATCGCAGAATGTGATTGGGATTTTTTTGGGTATTCACCAAAATGGACAAGCAAAAATCAAGGTGAATGATGAAATATTTTATATTTCTGCCGGAGACTTGGAACCCTGGATAGAAGAGGATAAGCCCGTTGATTGGAAGTTTTTAAGTCTTGAAGAAGATCAACCTTCAAAAGGATTCAAACCCATTAAAAAAAATCCCGAATTATTTGATGGTGTTATTGATCTCCATTTTGAAAAACTTGCCCCAGAACGGTTACTGAACCCACCTCCACATATCCTTGAATTCCAGTTACTCAAATGCCGGGAATTTATTGAAAAAGCCATAGCATTGAAAGTAACGTATATTCGGATCATCCATGGAAGAGGTGAAGGAAAATTAAAAGCAGGGGTGGAACACCTTTTGTTAGCTTATCGCGAAGTCAATAGTTTTTATTCGACTCCTGACGTAGGCGCCCTTGAAGTCAGACTTCAATTTATCCACGCTTAAATGTATTTGCAGCATGCATAGAATTACTCTTTGGCCATTCATGATTTTGCTCTTAGGTGGTTTGGCTTGCAAAAGCGACCGTCCTGCAGAAAGCAGTCCAACTCAAGGAGAAGTCATCATAGGATGTGATGTTCAAATCAAAGAGCTGATGTTGCAGCAAGAAATGATTTTTGAACAACAGTATAAACATGCTGACGTCCATCTTCAATTTTATAATGAAAGGGATCTTATCCGACTATGGATGAGCGATAGTTTCCGAACCGTCATCATGGGACGGCCATTGGATTCCAGCGAAATCCTTTTTTTTCAAAAACAAAAACAGGTCACTCCAAGGCATTTCCCGTTTGCCATTGGGGCCATATCTTTAATCAGCCTGAAGACACCTTCCGATACAAATATCCGTTATGAACAATTGATTTCAATTCTTCAAGGAAAATCCATTGACCGCTTACCCTACAAGTCCCTCGTCATTGAAGATGCCTCCTCGGGAATTGCCCCATACCTTTTGCAATGGGCCGGAATAAAAGAATTTAAACAAAATGTTTATGCATTGGAAGGTAAAGAAGCCATTTTCAAATATTTGGAAAATCATCCGAAAGCCCTGGCTGTCATGGATTGGACAGCATTTAGCGATTCTGATGACCGGGAGGCCATGAATCGCCTGCAAAGATTTAGGGTGATTGCCATTGATCAACCCAAAGATTCCATACAATATGGTTTTGTTTTACCAGAGCAATATAATTTACAAGATCATAAATACCCCTTGCAAAGAGATTGGCATTTTATCAGTTGTTCTGGAAAATCGGACCTGGGACTTGGTTTTGCTTCTTTTGTTGCTGGAGAGATCGGACAGCGGATCATTTTAAAAGCAGGACTGTTACCCGTTTACCAGACAGAGCGATGGGTTGAGTGGATCCCGGGGGATTATAAAATTGTAAATTAATGATTTACTATTAATTATAAATTAAAATATTAATTAATGTATTCTTAATGGATGACGACAAGAATTTAAACAATATTTTAACTATCCTTTTGCGACTGTTGAATCAAAAAAATTGTCCAATGTTTAAAGATTCATCTATCGCTAACATTAAATAAAGCTCTGGAAAAATGAAAAATCTTAATTTTGGCCTCCTTTTTACAGTTAATCTTAAAATTATGAAATCCTATATAGCAGCAGGATGTCTTTTCTTTTGGACTTTTTTTATCACTGGACTGAACGCTCAAACCGCAGAAGATGGTCTCAAGTTCCTGGCCAATGAGAATTATAAAGCGGCTATGGATGTGTTCGATAAATTAATTGTCTCACAGCCCAAAGTATACATCCACCATTATTACAAAGGGGAAGTTTATTCCGCACTGGGAAATGAAAACGCCGCCCGAGCCTCTTATCTTAAAGGCCTGGAAATCAGTTCAAAATGCGACGAATGCCATACCGGCCTGGGTCGTTTGGACCTCAACGCAGGTAAAACTATGGAGGCTACCAAACATCTTGAAACGGCCTTGAAAGGGAATTCTAAAAATGCTAACATTCAAGCATTGGTAGGCCGAGCTTATTTATATGCCGACAAACCCATGCCAGAAATGGCCTTGTCTTATCTTGAAAAGGCGAGAGATCTGGACCCTAAACAAAGTAAATACTGGATATACCTCGGTGACGCATACCAACTCAAGGGAGATTTGGGCCAGGCAATGACTTCCTTTGAAACAGCCGTTGAAAAAAACAAGAAAGATCCAGAGACCTATGTAAAAATGGCTCGTATCTGGGCAGATGGTAAAAATCTTGATTTAGCCACTCAATCTTTGGAATCCGCTATAAAACAAGATTCATCTTACGCCATTGCCTACAAAGAATTGTACGAAATGTATATCAGAGCTCGAAAACTGGACAAAGTTATTCCAGTTTTGGACCGTTACATTGCGCTGAGTGGATCTGATGTAGATGCTAAGGTCAGGTTAGTCAAATTCCTATGTTATCAGGCAAAAGATTACAACCGGGCGATTACTGAAGGAAAGAAAATTTTAGAAAACTATCCCAATCAATATACCGTCTACCGGTGGTTAGCCTGGTCATATTATGAAAATGGGGAATTTAACCGCTCCTTGGAATCTAGCCAACAGTTACTGGTGAATTTTGAAACAGACACCAGTCTTTCAAAAAAATTGTATCCCAGTGATTATGAGTATGCCGGAAATGCGGCTTTAAAACTTAAAATGGCGGACAGTGCTGACGTCTATTTTTTAAAGGTCATCGCATTACAACCTGAACGGGAATTGGACATCACAGGCCACTTGGCGAAAGCTTATTATGATCAGAAAAACTGGCCTCGATCTGAACAATGGTATAGCAAAAAGAATACATTGAGCACGTTAAATACCTCTGATTTGCTCTACTTTGGCCTTAGCCAAAAATTTCAAAGCAAATATGTTGAAGCAGATACCACCTTTGGGGTACTCCTAGCGAAAACACCTACTTATGAATATGGTTGGTTGCAAAGAGCCGATATCAATCACAAAAGAGATACCGGGGAGGTTAAATCATTTCTGGCAAAACCTTACTATGAAAAATTTATTGAGCTGGCATCTGCAAAACCAGAAAAAAATAAAACAGGCTTGATCGAAGCTTATTTATACATGGTCGTTTATCATGCTCAGCAGACCGCTTACGATACAGCCAAATCCTATTGCGAAATGGTATTGAATCTCGATCCTGAGGAAAACCGTGCTAAAGAATACCTTAAGATTCTTAGTGGCGGAAATACCCCTCCGAAAAACAAGTAGAAAATACCATTATTGTATCTTGGAAATGGAAAGCAACTTTAAAAGTTCCTCCTGATAGCGGTAAAGGTCTTTGGGCTTTTTGAGAATCATTTCTTTCAAATGAAACACCTGGTCATGGCTGTTCCATTCCAAGGCTTCATATATCAAAGAAACATCGGCTAATACTTTTCTGAACTCCGGATCTGTAGGTCTCCGAAATCCTGTTTTTTGCAAAAAGGCCTGAATACAGGCTCTTTCAGCCCGATATCGATTGCCATTAAAATGTTTGTTGATGTATTCAGAAACTTGATCCCTAATTTCCCATAAGGCCATGGGAACTGTACTTCCCAGCTGCAAGCTGATATTGCCGCCCGTTAACTTTTGCAAAACTGACTTACTGGATTTATACGATTTACTTTTCTGCATTTTCTTAAACTCCGCATCCGCTAACCTGGCCAAAGCTGAATCGTCGGGCCTGAATCCGTTCCGGTAATAAAACCAAAATGCTCCTGAATCAATCCCTTCATCATTATTCAAGCCAAATTGGTAAGGCTCAACTTCAAAATAAGTCACACCGAATACCTGATGATATACCCGTAACAATTGCCACAAAAGATACGAAGATTCCCCTCCCCTAAACCATTCAAATACATTAATGCCAAACAGTGCACGACTGCCAAAAACCCAGGACCCCCCATAGGCCGCTGGATAGCCATTTTTGAATAATGTATATCCGACATACGATTCCAAAGGCAACTGCCTTTCAGGTACCATGGTGTAAAGGGCAATGGAAACCCCCCTTTCTAAATTGTAATACCTGATGGATTCAGGATCCAGATGTGTACAAGGATCGGTCTCCCGTTGCAAAAACATTAATTTCAAACGCACGATTCGTGGAATTGCCCCTTTCATCTCGAGCGACAAAAATTCAGGTTCACTGATTTCCTGCCTTAATAAAATCTTGGGATCAAATTGCTTCAACAAATCCGCATGGTAGTAGTAGGCATCAACGGGCATGGTGTTAAAAGGAATACTCGCCGACGGGTCGTTTAACCAAATTCTAAAACTTAGACCCAACGCATCAAACAGATGGTCTCTGACCAATCCCAGACTATCCAATCGTTGAAATTCAGATATCAGGAACTCAAGCCACTGACTCTTCTGTAGGCCGAGCAATTCAAATAATTCTTCATTGGATTCTGCTAAATCTACCAAGTCTCTCTCTAAATCCGGAAGAGTAAATTTTAAAATTTGAAGAAGGTCATCTCCCTTAAGATCAATTTCCTCAAGACTTACCGGGAATTCTTCGTTGACTAGCCATTTAATGAATTTATGGGAAAAATTTGAAACAATACAGGTATATGGAAACCCTGTATTATCCCATTTTAATGCCCCTTTTCCCAATTTCTTAAAATATTGAGCCAGTCTGTCCAATTCATCCGCACAATGCTTTCTTTGCACTTCATTGGCGGGATGTGCAGATAAGAAAAGCAAGGTGTACAAGTAATCTGACAGGGATTTAGACGCAGGTAAAGCATCACATTTTAATAAAGCCAATAACTTTGATTTCTCGCTGATGCTTTTCTCATCAAAACGATTCTGAAGGGTCCTGAGACCGGCAAGCTTTGCGCTAAAACTACTTTTCATAACGGATCAGGGGTTGGTTTACCTGATTTGTGTCCTTATCAGCATTTGGGTTCAACAAATATAGGATACTTCAACTGATCCGATCAAGCCTTCGTCAAAAAACCATCGGTTCATTCTCAAAAATATTTGAATGGCACAAAACTGTTGCCAAGCAGCCTCCAAAAGTGCAAATAAACCCCTTATGTCGGTAAACTTAAAATACACCTCAAGTAAACGATTAATAATGTTTTACCTCCGCCGATAAATCAATCTTTAGACTGTTTTTCAATGTGTTAGATATATAATTAATTTATCACATATATAATTTTAATTTTCTGTAGAATCCATACATATTCAGACGGATCGAGCAGAATGTTGGTCTACGGTTAACCCTCAGCTCCATATACAGCCCTGTAATTAATTGAAAATTTATTGAATGCTATGCAAAAAAAAACCCGGTGATTTAAGTTCACCGGGTTTCCATTAAATAACGTTATGCTATTATTTTTTTACTGCATCGGAAAGACCTTTTCCAGCTTTAAAACGTACTACTCGACGTTTTGGAATTTTAATGGCTTTTCCGGTTGCAGGGTTTCTTCCAGTTCTGGCTTTGCGCTCGGCGGTTGAAAATGTTCCGAAACCTACCATGATAACACTCTCTCCTTTTTTAAGACTTTTTTCAATAGCTCCCAATACGGCATCCAGTGCTGCTCCAGCCTGAACTTTGGTTACTTCTGCTTCTTTAGCAATAACGTTGATCAAATCTGATTTATTCATGTTGTCAATTTTAATGATTAAATTTACGACACAAATATATATTAAGGTTTTTAGTTATGCAAGACATATATAAAATTATTTTATATTTGAAAAGCCTGAGTTTATTGGTCCCTGTGAATTTAGATAGCCTAATTACCTATAAAATAAGGCATTCCATTGATTACAGCCTTTAAACACCCCTTAAAATGGCAGTCCATAAGAAATTAGAAATCATTAAAATTATATCGATAGCACTCGTTATTTTCTTGACTTTGGGTGCATGTAACAGGGGTTCAGGTTGTCCTTCCGAAGAAGCAAATACAAAAACAAATAAAAAAGGAATGCCAACCTCAAAAGCAAAATCCGGCTTGTTTGATAAGAAAATGACAAAAAAAATGGGGAAAAGTTAATTACCTCAGTCCCCTACGCATCCAGCTTTCCAAACTTCAATCAGTCATGTTGGTAGGTAAGTTAATTTTATCCTTCTAATGAAATATTTCGTGCACCCGTTGAATTTCCCAAGGCCTTTCCAAACGATTGCAGGGTGAACACCATCCAAAAAATTAATGCACCTGGGAACAATACCACCCACCAGGCTGAAGGATTGGAACGAGCGCTCTGCAAAAGGGATCCCAGGCTAATGGTATCAACTGAAAACCCTAATCCCAGAAAACTAAGACTGGTCTCCAATAAAATAATGTTTGCCATCCCCAGTATGGCTATGGGAAACAAGTCCATGAATACCATTGGCAATACGTGTCTAAAGTAAATACGGCGATTACTGGCCCCCGAAATGGTTAATGCCTCCAGAAAAGGTTTAGTCATAATGTTGTAAGCAAAGGCTCTGCTGTATTTTACAATGATGGGCGTATACAAAAAGGCAATGATCAGGCTGAAAAGAAGCAGACCTGGCTGAGGAAATAGTTGGATCAGAATTAATAAAAAAATGACGGCAGGAATCGACTTAAAAATTTCAAGGTAGGCCAGGCTCCACCGATCGATTGAAAATCGAGTTTGTGGACTTTTATTGACCATGCCGGCAGATAAAAGTACGAATATCAAACCACCTGCAATGAGTTGCACGTAAAAGATCATATGATGCACGCGTTGTTCCAATGCGGACAACAACACAATCGCTAGCCAAACAAAACCAACTCCCAATAAAATTATGCTCATGATGGACCACCTGGGAAGTTTAACGGACTGATAAACTGGCCATGATCCCAACAGGCTTCCTACAACGATCGACCAAAACATACTCAGTAGTGCCAACCACATACTTCTTGAAAATCCGGTTAAACAACCGGAAAGCACATCTTTTCCCAGTTCGTAAGTTCCTAAACTAAACTTCAATCCTTCATTTGTTTTAGCGCCAGGAGGCAACCAAGCATATTGTGTATGCGTTTGCTGCGGATCTTTATGCAACAAAGGCCATACGACAAATTGATAATGTAATTTGCTGAAATCTCCAGCCCCCAAGTCCAACAAGTCTTTCGCCAATAGGGTTCCAGCGCTTAATTTACCCTTCAGTGCTGGCCAATACCACTCATGCTGATACCGGCAAACGATTGGTTTATTGCCCATTAAAAAATTCATCCCTACCAAGGTAAGGGCCATGATGATCAATGATGAGGCAAGCCATTTATGTTGGTTCCATTTGATACCATTCATCATGCTTGGTTTTTTAAAAGCCTTGGATCCAGTTTTCTGACGAACAAGTCTGCCATAATAAAACCGATCACTGTTGTTGTTCCGCTGATCAGAAAAATAAACTGCACCGTTGGCCAATCTCGACTGGAAATTGCTTGAAAAAGCAAACGTCCCAAACCAGGAATACTGAAGATTTGTTCGATGAGAACGGATCCTGAAAACAGTGCAGGAATAATGGCAGAAAACCAACCTGCAAGTGGAACCGCAGCATTGGGCAAAGCTTCTCGTAATAAAATTTGTCGTTGTTTCATACCGGTACTGAGCGCTCTGATCCATACCAATTGGTCCATTTGTCGGGCGAGGTTGTTGCGCAACAGTTGAACGAGATAGGCCAATGAAGGCAGTACAAGACAAATTATAGGCAATATGAAATATACGGGTTGCGTAATCAACATGCGCAATGGATTCCCTGAACTGATTTGTTGCATGCCGGTAGGAAAAATGCTTAGAAATTGAGTATTGGCAAAAAACAAAAGCATTAAAGTTGCCAGCCAAAACCCTGGCATTGAATGTAGCATCAACAAGCAAGCATCCAATATCCTTACGTACCATTTACCAGGATGAAGGAGCGATTCGACAGACCACCAGATTCCGACAAAGATTAATAAAATGATGGCTGGAGCCTGGATGGATAGCGACCAAGGCAAAGCTTTTAAAAATTTTTGAACTACCGGAACACCATCAACTTTTGAACGACCAAAATCACCTTTCAGATAGGATGAAAGATCCTGGTGCACCAGATTTTTGCTACCATTCCATTTCCAATAAAGAATCCAGGGATTTTCTGGATTAACCCTTACTGACCAATAAAAAAGGGCTGGCTTCATTTGGGTTTGATAATTTAAATCGCTCACCGGGCTTTCTTCAAAATCAACTTCGGGTTGAGCCGTTGGAATGAAGCGGATGAGCCATAATCCCAAGATAAAAACACATAATATTACACCGGTTCCTGAAATCACCCTTTTGATTATGAATCCATCCATCCTGATTTAAGGTTACATTGCTTAATGATTGGCTGAGCGATTTAAAGTGAATTTCAGCTTAAGATACCTCCGAAATATAGCTTTTTCATTGGAAAACATTTCAGAAAGGTAGACAATAAAGGAAAAAAGAAAGATAGTTGGAATTGAAAAATTAAACAGAGGGCCCATTTAACCCAACACTCGAAATGCGTGCTTTCAAGTATACTTCCGCACAAAACAATGCGTTCTTACCTTTGTTTCCATAAAAATTAGGTTTCATGAGCTTCAAGAAAGGCATTGGATTTTTGGTATTGTTTATGGTCGCCTGTAGTTTGTTTGTCGATTACAACAAACATTTCGAAATCATAAAGAACATTGAAATTTTTACCAATGTCTATAAAGAAATAAACGCCCATTATGTTGATGAAACGGATCCGGCGAAATTGATGAAGTCTGGGATTGATGCCATGCTGCACCAATTGGATCCATTTACCAATTACATCAGTGAAGTTCAGATTGAAAACTATCGATTGGTCTATGAAGGAAAATACAATGGGATGGGTGTACGTGCTAAGAGGATTGGCGATTATGTAACCATCACGGAAGTTTATAAAGACTTTCCAGCCGACAAAGCTGGAATCCGGGTGGGAGATCAGGTGATTTCGGTAAATGGCTTAGACGGCAAAGGAAAAGAGAGCGAAGATCTGTTTCAAATTATGCGAGGCATGCCCAAGAGCGAAGTTGACCTAAAAATTGCTCGGCCAGGAGAAAATAAACCTATCGCTGTTACTCTGGTAAGGGATGAAGTCAATATACCCAATGTACCCTATTCATCGATGATCGACTCTGCCACCGGTTATATCCAATTGAGCACCTTTACCGAAAATGCAGGAAGAAACGTCCGTGATGCTCTGAAGAAACTGAAAAAGGATCATCCTTCCATGAAAGGAGTTATTTTGGATTTAAGGGACAACGGTGGTGGTCTGCTATCTGAAGCTGTAGAAGTTTGCAACGTATTTTTACCTCAAAATCAATTGATTGCAACAACTCGTAGCAAATTAAAGGAGAAGGACCAAGCTTATCACACGTTGGGAGTTCCGGAAGATTCGGAACTGCCTTTGGTCACCTTAATTAACGGAAAATCCGCTTCTGCTTCCGAAATTGTGAGTGGCTGTTTGCAGGATTTAGACCGGGGAGTCGTATTAGGTCAAATAAGTTATGGAAAAGGATTGGTTCAAAATACCAAAGAAGTCGGATACAATGCTAAAGTTAAGCTCACCATAGCCAAATACTACATACCCTCAGGTAGGTGTATACAAAGTGTCCAATATGAAAATGGAGAGCCTGTTCACCTTCCAGACTCCTTAAGAGTGCCTTTCAAAACCCGAAATGGGAGAACGGTATATGACGGAGGGGGTGTCCAACCGGATGTTGAAATCCCCAATGCCAACCTTCCTGATCGGGTACAAAAAATTCTTGACCAGGACTACTTATTCAACTATTGTACCCAACTCTTGATAAAAAACGGCTTCCCGCCCGACCCTCTTCTGTTTAAATTCACTGATTATCAGGATTTTAAATCATATTTAAAGCTTCAGGGATTTGATGACCACCATCCGGTAAAACAGAAAATTGCTGAGCTTCAAAACCTCACAGGTTCATCTGAATATGCATCGCTGATGACCTCTTTAGACCAAATGAAAACCCAGGCTTCAGACCTCCATTGGAAATCCTTAGACCAGTACCAAGAGCTTCTTAACCATTTGATCGAAGAAGAAATCGCCTTACGAGTAGGTTACCAAAGTGCAGCAATTCAGAAAAAAATGCAGCATGATCCGGTGGTCAGGCAGGCTATGCAAGTATTAGCCGATCCGGTACGTTACAAGAAACTTTTGGCAAAAGGCTGATATGAAACCTTGGTTAATCCATCTGGAGACCTCTGGTCACAGTTGTAGTGTTGCCTTGTCTGAAGCAGATGATTTGGTAGAATTTGTTTGGGATGATTCCGGTGACCACAATGCTGTTTTGGCACTATGCATTAAAAATATTTTAATGCGTAATAATATAAATATTAAAGATTTATCTGCGATTTCTGTTAATATTGGCCCGGGATCCTATACGGCTTTACGCATCGGTGTGGTCATGGCGAAAACGCTGTCTCATATCAACAATATCCCATTACTGGCCATCATGGGGCTGGATTCCCTTGCTTTCATGAGCAGGCTTCACTTTCCAGACGCATCACACCATCTTCCAATGATCGATGCACGAAGAAATGATGTTTATGTTGCCGAATATGATCAACTTGGCCAACGCCAAAAGGAAGTCGAATTTGTTCAATTGGATCAAAGATGGATCAAGACTTGGTCAGGAATGGAATACCAATTGGCTATTTCGGGAAGCGGTTCAGAAAAATGGGAACGGATATTTCCAGAAGTTAAGGTTCAGATACTCGACAACCCATTGGATGCCAGGATGTTAATCCCAATTGCATGGGAAAAGTACCAAAATGCTGAATTCTCAGATGCTGAATCTTTGTTGCCGTTTTACCTTAAAGATCCCAACATTACGGTGGCCAAAAAAAAGTTGTAATTCCTTGAACTTTAATGCCTAGGAAACCTGTTATATATATAATACAGTTTAATATAACACGCACATCCTGATATTTTTTCGTTTCTGCACAATACTGGCACAGTTTATGCTACTTTCTTCGAGTATTGCGAAACAACTAAAAACTGTGACATGAGGAATAAAAAGAACGAAACGATTACTCTCAAAAAAGGACCGAAAGAAGTTCAATTAGATTATTCTGATCTGAGAAGAGCTGTATTGGTACTTCGTGCTGTCAACCACAAGCTTCGCCAGCGGGTGATTGATTTACTCGAAGAAAACGATACAATGACCGTCACAGATATCTATATTAAACTTCGTTTGGAACAGTCAGTAGCTTCACAGCACCTGGCCATCCTGAGAAGAGCGGGAGTTGTCGCAACAGAAAGGCAGGGAAAATTCATTTATTATTCTCTGGACCGCGAGCGTCTAAACCAAATTTCAAAGCTGGTTGAAGACCTGGCGGGTTAAAGCCAAACGCCATACATCTGATCAGGCAATACACACACTGCATATATATTATTGATTTTCTAGGATTTAATAAATAAAAAAAATATTTAATATTTATTTGCAATTTTAAAAAATCTTCTCATCTTTGTTCCGTTAAGGTCAACTACGAAATCAAAATAAGAAACTTTCGATGAAGAAGATTAAAATCACTTTTAATCCGGTTCAGCTCGACTATTCCTGTGAGCTTATGAGGGCCCTGGCCCATCCTTTAAGGCTGAAAATCCTTGAATTCATTGACAAAAATGGTTCGGTAAACGTCAACAAGATCTATTCAAATTTGAAGATCGAACAGAGTGTGACGTCTCAGCATTTAAGTGTATTACGTATAACCGGTGTAATTTCCACTGAAAAAGTTGGGAAATTTGTTTTCTGCACAATCAATTACCCTTGTTTAGAGAAAGCTGAAAAAGCTCTCCATCGCTTTTTTAACAGGGAGTTGGTTTTGGCAAATCCATCTTAGTACTCCTTTTCTCCACCATAAGGTTCTATTATCCATTTAAGGCCATTGGTCTGTTCAGGTATTCCGAGGAATGCGATCGAACAGTTGGTCAACTCTTGGCATAGAACCCATCCGTGGTCTTAATCATAGGGGGACTGCACATTTTTATGGGGTAAGCTTGGAATCCTATGAAGCAGTGTTCTCCTGCTGATCATCTTCCTTGGTTAGAGGTTTAGGGGAACGATAAAAGAGCAGAAACAAGCAAATTCCACAGAAAATTGATGAATCCGCCAGGTTGAATACCGGTCGGAAAAACTCAAATTCTTCTCCCCCACACATGGGTAGCCACTCAGGAAATTGCCCACGGAACATCGGAAAATAAAACATGTCCACCACCTTCCCCATTAAAAAAGGGGCATATCCACCACCTTCAGGAAACAGCTGTGCCAGTCCACCATGGTAAGGGGATGCAGAGAAAATCATTCCATAGAATAGTGAATCTATAATGTTACCCAAAGCACCTGCCAGGATCATTGAAAAAGCTATTACTACCTTTAAATTCTCTTTGGCAGTAAACATCCTGTAAAGCAAGAAAAACAGGAAAGAAACCGCCATGATCCTAAAAATACTCAGAAACAATTTGCCGTAATTTCCCCCAAAACTGAGCCCAAAGGCCATACCTTCATTTTCTACAAAATGTATGCGGGCCCAGGATTGACCCAAAAGCAGGAACTCCTCTCCTTGTTCCATATGGGTTTTAATCCAAATTTTTAAACTTTGATCCAACAATAGCAACAGGACGATGGTAATGCCTGAAACCAGATAATATTGTTTCATTTTCATGATCGTGCAAAGTTAGTCGTACAGTCGATATCAACTGAACGTAAATAAATTTGTTCAATTTCCGTAACCCTATTTGGGTCTATGAATTGAATTCTCCCATACCTTTTACCTTATGCAGTGGGTGATTTCTTTTGGTACCGACCCTTTTTTCATGGCCACCTAGCCTATAAGGGCCCTTCTGAATTTTGTTAGGTAAAGTGCCGATTTCATGACGACGGACAAATCCGCTTCGCAATTTAGGGATGCGAGTCGCCCAAGAGGTATTTATTTTCAGGTTGAAAATGTCTATAAAATTGTAAGGGTTGACTTTTAAGAGCAGCTTGCAGATGATCATTGTCCAATAAATCAAAGCGTTATAGCTCAGGACAAGTTGAGAGGATGACTGCAGAAAAAGGAATTCTACAAAAGGGATATCACATAGAAAATTTCATCCAAGAAACGGGTACAAATCACCTGGCCAATGGCAGATAAGCCACGCTGTTTCAGATTAAATTGAAGCTTCTAACCATATGGATATCTTCACCGTTCAAATTTTAATTGAGTAAATACACAACTAACAATTTAATGCAGTGCTGGATATTTTTTTGTAACAAGACCTGCCCACACCCACTCCGACTCTCATTATTTAGGCTTCCATTTGAAGTCAGTAGCATCATTTGATCACTGGTTTCCCACATCGTTCAATTGCTGTGTACTCCTGGTGGAGGGTTCTGGACTTTGCTTGAAACTTGCACCCTGGGCCAATGTTCATCGATAGAGCTCGTTAAATTATGACGGAGAGGGAATCTGTTTATAGTCCAATTCAAGGTCGCAAGGGTTATTTATGGCTGCAAAATCCTTCTTGAATTCCTTGGTTACCCATGGACCTCTTTTCGTGCATACCCATCAGAAAACTCAGATGGCCATGAATGAATGCTGCACAGTCAGTTTGGTTAGTTTGATATTATTGGTAACTAACATTTGTTAGTATCTCCAACCTACAGATCCGTTCAACAATTACAAATATCAAGAGCTATCATTAAGCGAAAGAAATTCAAACGCTAATCTTATTAAGTACACTTAGTTGATTGGCACATTGATCTAGGCCCATTTGAAATTCTCGCATGATCCTTTATTTAAAAGATTGGGTTTATTGCTTTGACGTTAGAGGATCACCTTTCATGATTCAATTCCAAATTTGTGGCCGAGCGTATTGGATGACCTTGTTAAGTCTCCGGACGAACTATCAATGGAACTCGTTAAAAGTAATTTCTTTAAATAACAATTTTTCCTGTCTTTAAGACTTCTGATTTATGGGAGAGAACAAATACATACACACCGGATAATGAATAAGGAGCTTCTAATTCTTCACCAGTTTTCAGATGGCTACGATGCAGTACCTGTCGTCCAAGCCCATCAAATAATTTCAATTCCAGATTTTCCGAAAGATTTGAAGTACCTTCCAGGTAGAACGTTCCCTTTGCACTCAGGTATCTCAGTTGTATGCCAGAAGAATATTCAAAAGAATGATTTCCCACCAGCAAAACACCATCCTTAATTTTATAATCAACGCAAACATCAGGAATATCGTAACCAACGAGTTCATTGTTACGGGTGAACACGATTTCTCTTATCATGGTGTTACAGCTAGGCTTTTCTGAGGGCATCAAACAAATAAAATGATCACTTGGAATAATTTCATGATACTCCAAAGTCAGAAAAGGGATATCTTTTTCCAATAGGATATCTTTTGAATCACTTGCTGTCCATAAAATTCTGACATTTCGCGGACAAATTTCATTGTAGAGTTTTCGATTGACTTTACTCAAAACATTGGAAGTTAAAGTATCGAATTCCACTTGATCAGAGTTGTGCCGAATGCCGAATTGTAAAGCGATCACTTTGTAATCCTCTTTTGGAACTACGTCACAATAAATTTTCTGATTTTCAAAACGCAACTTAAACTCCATTCTAAATTCTGGATTTTGAGCAAATAGGCTATTGCACAGGAAGAAAACAACGAAAGCAGTCAGGTTTTTCATAGGAAATTCTTTTTAGTATTTACTTCAAAAATAAACATTTTCCATAAAGAATCAAAATTGAGTCTAATGATTAGCCCAATTCATGCAAAAGCATTCGGGCTGAGTGCTGACGAAATGAACAAAGCACTTTCAAGGAATTATTAGATTCAGTTTGCCTAACCCAATAGATGCTTGATTTATTTGTCAGGGATAATCCTGACAAGCCCATATTTTATAATGGCTTGATCGGCTATGAGGACAATCCATGCATCTTTAATGCTTGGATTGAGATTAAGTTTTATTGGCCATCCGGGAACATTCATTTTTTAATTAACTTTAAGCTTCTATGAACAGTTTATGGCTCTAAGAAAAAGTTTGCTATTTGCTTTGGTTGCATTGATTGTATTGGAATGTGCAGGCCAGGAGCTAAGATCATCTTATTTGGTGCCGGCCATCCGTCCTGCCAGTTGTTGTTGCGGCCAATTCACCGAAATTTTCTTCCCAAATCTTGATTTTGAAAGTGGGCCTTCACCTTCACCGGGTACATTCTTTACCTACTCCACCGGAGCCAATTTTGGAGGTTGGACAGTCACTCAGGCCACTATAGACCATTGCGATGCAGGAGTGGGTAACCTGGGTGCAGGCAATCCCAATGGTGGAAGTTTTTTTATTGATTTGCATGGATCGCCAGGCTTGGGAGGTATTTCCTATAATTTATTCGGTCTCACCCCTGGTAACCAATACCGCATTGAATTTTGGACCGCTCAAAATGGAGGAGGTTTTTCTTCAACGGGGTATTTAAAAGTTGGCGGCGGGGCCTGGCTGAATGTAAATTGGGTAGTTTCTGTATCGGGTGCTGTTGCCTGGCGAAAGGAAATGTACGAGTTTACCGCTCAGGCCGCTTCAACGACGATGGAATTCAGCAGCACCGGACCTATGGTTTTTGCGGGGACTTTGGTGGATGACATTAAAATTTTTGAATGTCCTGGAGATATGGAGAAGCCTGAAGTTTTGAATGTACCAGAAAATCTTATGGTAGAGTGTGAATCACAAGTACCAAAACCCACTTCCTTGATCACCACGGACAATTGCGATCCAAACCCAAAGATCACACTAAAAGAAACTAAGGAAACGGTCGATCCTTGTACCAAAAAAATAACCAGAGAATGGTCTGTTAAAGATGTTTGTGATAATGAGACCGTGATTACACAATTCATAGACATTAAGGACGAAAGTCCTCCGCAAATTACCCGTCAACCTGCTGGTAATACCGCATTTTGTCATCAGGACGTTGAAAAAATTTTCAATGACTGGATAAAGAAAAATGGAAATGCATTGGCCTCAGATGCCTGCGGTACAGTGAATTGGCGGGTCAGCTATGATAAACCACCTGGAAAAAAATGTGATAGTCTTGTGGTTGAATTTATTGCTACAGACCCTTGCGGTAACGAATCATTTGCATATGCTACCTTTACTGTAAAGGATACAACTAAACTTCGATTTATCGCGAAAGCAAAAAATTACGATGTTGGGAATAGCCCAAATCCGAGGGATTCTTTGAGGATTTGGTTAATGAACCAGGGATATGCGCAAATCAATTATGGTTGCGATACGGCACAAATCACCAATGATTTCAAAGGTGATTCAACGCGAAATCCTCTTCCCGTTTGGTTCTTTGCGAAAGATGCCTGTGGTCATATCGATAGTTGCCTTGCTACGTTTTCCTACCAGCGTGCTAACACCTGTTGTTGTGGTCAGCCCACGGAATTATTTTTCTCCAACCTGGATTTTGAAGCACCGCCAATTGCTCCGCCCGGAGGCTGGATAGATTATAATGCCGGAGATACTTATGCAGGCTGGAACATCACTACAGGAAGCATCAGTATACATGATCCCGGACATCTGAACCTGGGTGCGGGTAATCCCAACGGTGCTACTCAACACCTCGATTTGCATGGTTCAAATCAAGGTTCTGCGGCGTATACTTTAACCGGACTAACGGCCGGTAGTCGTTACACCATTAGTTTTTGGTATGCCATCCATAGTTTTGGCGCAAATGTTAGCGCATCACTTCGGGTCAATGGAGGAAGCTTACTCAATGTCAGTTGGAATGCTTCAAATCCTGGCAATGTTAATTGGCTTCAGGCCATGCACGAATTCATTGCCGATGGACCTGTAGCTACCATGGAATTTATCGGAACCGGTGCTACACCATGTTGCGGAATGCTCATTGATGATATTCAGATTTTTGAATGTCCGAATGATAACGAAAAACCTGAGATATTGACCCCTTTGGATGATCTGACATTAGAATGTTTAAAGGATGTTCCTAAACCACCTGTACCCCTGACCATTTCTGACAACTGTGATCTAAATCCAAAAGTCAGTTTCAAAGAAAGTTTTGTTCAAATCAACCCTTGTACTCGTCAGATCACACGAACCTGGGAAGTCAAAGACGCTTGTGGCAATATTACCACGGCCGACCAATTGATTGAAGTAAAAGACGAAAGTGCTCCTGTTTTTCTAAAAAATCCGGAAGACAAAAAGGTATATTGCAACGAAGATGTCCAAAAAGAGTTTAACCTGTGGGTGAACAAAAATGCCAATGCCAGTTCGATGGACAACTGTGGTGCAGTGAGTTGGCGAACCAGCATTGAGCGCAGCCCGAAAAATCATTGCGATACTGTCCTAGTAGAATTTTTTGCCATTGATCATTGTGGGAATGAAGATTCGCGTTTTGCAAATTTCATTGTACTGGACACTTCTTCTCCTAAGTTTCTCATTAAGCCGCAGAACAAACAACTGCGTTGTGTAATAAATCCAAAAGATTCCTTGCGTGCTTGGCTAGACTCATTTGCCTATTCACGCATTTCTTCTGATTGCGATACGGTCATCAAAACTCATCATTTTGATGGAGACTCTACTGGAAACCAAATTGCAGTAAGCTTTTATATCAAAGATCGGTGTGGAAATATCGACTCAGCCAATGCACTCTTTACCTACCGGACCGCCTCTGACACATTCAGATTCGCCACAAAATCTTGTACCATTCCAAGGGATTTCAACGATACGTTGTATTTCAGCATAATGGGATGCGACAGTGTTGTCATTGTCCAAAATATACGCCTACAGCCAGACACCACGAGAATTCAAACATACACTTGTGATTCAGCAAGTGTCGGAACAGATACTCTTACACTAACGAATGTTAGTGGATGTGATTCAGTGATTTTTAGGCAGGTCGAATTAAAACAAAAATCCTTAACGCTAATCGATTCATTCAGTTGTCAATACCTGAAGTACCGGTCAGATACCCTAAAACTTACGGGTCAGTATTGTGACTCCACCATCATCACAAACTTCATTCCTCTGCGCAAAGACTCGGTAAATTTACAGCAGTTCACCTGTGATTCCAGTAAAGCCGGATTGCAAATTATCAGGCGATTTAATCAATTCGGCTGTGATAGCATTATTACCATTCATACCTTGCTCAGCGGTATACAGTCAACCTTTCGCGATACCTTTGAATGTGGATTATTGTTTGCCTATGCAGATAGTGTGATTTACCATACCATGACTTGCGACAGTTTGGTCATTACGCAACATTGGCCAAGACCCATAGATTCAACGTTTATTATTTCCCAAACCTGTGATCCTTCTAAAGCTGGTTTATTTATCTACCCCAAAGTCAATCGCTTTGGCTGTGATAGTACGGTGATTGAGCAAGTCACATTATTGCCATCAGATACCTTAACCATTGTTGAATTTACCTGTAACTCTTCGCAGGCAGGCTTATACAGAGATACATTGCAAAATCGATTTGGTTGTGACAGTATAGTCAGGCGAATCGTTTCATTTCTTCCGCCAGATTCCACCTATGTCCAAAAATTTACCTGTGATCCCTTTGGAATATCAGTTGACACACTGGTTTTTTCAACTTCTACTTGTGACAGCATAGTCTTTATCCGAACCACATTATTGCCGACGGACACCACTATATTGTTACTGAACACCTGTAACGCAAACCAGGCGGGAAAAGATACTTTAACATTAAAGAATACGTACGGTTGCGATTCTATCATTTGGATTGAGACACTTTTTGTACCGTCCGATACCGTTTACCTTCAAACTAACACTTGTATGCCTGCAGCAGCTGGAACGGATACAACGGTTTTAATGAATTCAAAAGGATGTGATTCTTTAATTTTTATTACAAGAACATTCAAACCCCTTTTGCTGGAATGGAATATAGATTCCATCAACTGCTTCGGAATCCACGATGGGCGGGTAACGCTTCTGAATGAGGGTATTTTTTCTAAGCCTTTGACTTATATACTGAACGGTATTTCGGTCAATCAATTGAATCAAATGGGTCCTGGACATTATGAATTGTATGTTTCGGATCGGCTTGGATGTGTATCGGATACAATTGAGTTTAATTTGGTAGAGCCCACTCCATTGGTTACAGAACTGGGGCCAAACCTTGAAGTGTTCAGTGGAACATCAGTCTCCTTGATATTGCAGACAAATAAAAAGATTCAACAGATCATGTGGATACCGGAACATCCAAATCACTGCAACAATTGTCTGGATTATACGATCCGTCCGGAAGTTGACCAATGGGTTTATACATTTTCCATTGATGAGCGAGGATGTTCCAGTATTGATTCGGTTTTCATTAGAGTTCTAAAACGTGGAGATGTTTATGCGCCTAATGTTTTTTCACCCAACGGGGATAATCTCAATGATTATTTTTATTTAAAAGGCGATGAAGGAATAATGATTGAAATGCTTCGAATATACGACCGATGGGGGGAATTATTGTTTGAAACGAATGAGATTCCTGTCAACTTCCCTCCCTCCGGATGGGATGGCACATACCGAGGAGATAAACTCAATCCGGGTGTATTTCTCTTTACCGCCGACCTTCGATTTCCGGATGGTAGCCGGAAAAAACTGGCAGGTGACTTGACTTTAATGCGTTAGGAGTAAGATTGAGAAACACTTTTATATAGAAAATTGCTTTCAGATTTTGTGGTTCTCTGTGCAAGATTTACTTTTGCAGTCCCTTAGCCAAAAAATTTTGGCACAAGGCAAACGTTCATTGAGGAAATGGCCAGAAAGGAAAGGTAAAATTTAAACAATTCTGGAGAGGAAGCCATTGGATCAAAAGTCATAAGACTGAAGATACAGTACTATGGAGAGTTTGATCCTGGCTCAGGATGAACGCTAGCGGGAG
>CAZMSE010000023.1:0-55053 GCA_964568865.1 uncultured Saprospiraceae bacterium | reverse complement strand
GATCTAGTCCCAAACTTAGTTGAAATTTAATAAAAAAGAGGGTTACGAATTTTTTGTAATTTAATGTTGCAAAAAAAAAACTAAAACTCGTAACCATGAATAAAGATACAAAAATCTCTCGCAACAATTTGCAGTGGCTGATGGAGCAGCCATTAATGATCAAAATGGACCTTATTAAGCACCATCTCAGTCTTATTCAATGTTTTGTAAATGAAATACTTGATGAGGAAACAAACCAATTAGCCGGGCAGCGATATAGTCATGATGATAGTCAATTCAGTCGATATGGATATAATCCTGGTAGTGTCCGAACTGGGGAAAACAAGATTTCAGTAAAGGTTCCCAGAATTATTAATAATGAAACGGGTGAATTTCAAAGTCTTGAAAGCTACAAAATGATGAGAGGCCAATCTCCGGATCATGACCAGCTAATGCAGGCTGTATTAAAAGGTATAAGTACAAGGGATTACGCTGGAATTGCTGACTATTTAGGTGAAAGTTTTGGGTTGAGTAAATCCAGTGTAAGCCGTCATTTTATTGAAGCCACCAAGGAAAAATTAGAAGAATTTGAAAATAGGAGCTTAAAAGACCAAAAAATAATAGCAGTCTTCATAGACGGCAAATTTTTATACGGCGAACAGATGATGATAGCTCTTGGAATCACTGAAACTGGGGATAAGATCAATCTTGGCATTATGCAAACAAGCACGGAAAATAGTCAGGCCATTGGGCAGTTTTTAAAAGGATTAATCATCAGAGGCTTGGATTTTGAAAATGGTTTGTTGTTTATAGTTGATGGAAGCAAAGGTATTAAATATCCGAAATTACACTAAAATTATGTGCAAATTATGTGCAATTAAAAAGGGAGTTAGCTTAAATTTTCACCAACTCCCTGGTTTTCAGTGTCGGGGTGACTGGATTTGAACCAGCGACCACACGCCCCCCAGACGTGTACGCTACCAGGCTGCGCTACACCCCGAATAACAGCCATCTTCCAATGGTCCGTTTGATCGAGCCGCAAATTTATAAATTATCCTGCCATTACACCCAATCACCCGCATAATTCAGGTGAACTTCCGAAATCTTACGGATGTAATCGTATTTCAATCTGATGATTTGTTTAATGTGAAGATAATCGTGTGCTAACCAATTACTTAATATAAAATATGCCGACATTTTTCCCAGTTTTGGATGGTTTATGAAGGCATCCCAAACAGGCTCATTGAGCGACTTTAACCAATGAATGGATTTTTCTCGTTCGTGGAACAATTCTTTGCATTTTTCAAAATAATCCTGTTCGATATAGGCTCGTTTTGTTACCCATCCTTGAGGATCAACGGGTTGCAATTCTTCAGACGATCGATGGAGGGCCAGGTCAACCCTGGCTCTGAAATCCTCACGTTCTTCGTCAATTAAATGGCACACCACTTCCAGTAAACACCATTTTTCAGGGTTTGGCTTCCAAAAGATAAAATCATGGTCGTGCACTTCCAGAAGCATTTTGAATACTCCTGTGTTTTGTTCCAGTTGACGGATTAAATATTCTGCATTCATTGGTAATACGAATATAGAACGATTCATTATTTTTATTCAACTGAATATCAAAATATTGTGAAATAAAATTGCGTAGTGTTTTGATAAACAATTATTTAATAAAAAAAGACCCCCAATTATTATTTGACTAGGCAGTTAATCTATACTTTTGCGAAGGCCTATCCTTTGAAGCGGGATATGCCTGTGTTTTAGGACCTAACTCAAATCTCATGAAAAGACAGAAGCAACTCCGTCAGGAGCTAAGTGTATCTTCCATTAAGTTAATTTTATTGACCTTAATTCTAGTTTCATGGCTGCAAAACAGCTTTGCTCAGGTAGATGTCATTGCTACAGGGGGAACTATGAATGCCTCCTATACGAATTTATCTCTGGCTTTTGGAGCCATCAATGGAGGCACGCATACAGGTGCAATAACCATTAATATCACTGGGAATACTACCGAACCTGTGTCGGGAGCCATTCTTAATGGTAGTGGAGCGGGATCAGCGAATTATACCAGTATTCTCATTAAACCTTCTGGGGGAGCAGCAAGAACCATTTCAGGAGCGGCCACCGCAGGATTGGCTTTGATCCAGCTCAACGGAGCCGATAATGTAACTTTCGATGGGTTGAATACAGGCGGCAATGCTCTGACCATTGTCAATACCACAGTTTCGGCAACCTCAGGGACCAGTACCATTCATTTACAAGCAGATGCCACGTTTAATACCTTTACCAACTTGACGGTAAACGGTTCCGGAACGATGGCTGTTGGAACGAATGGAGGGAATTTTTGGTTTGGGGCTTCAAGCAACACCACTGGACAGGATAACAATGTCATCTCGAATTGTAAAATAGGTGCAAATGGAAGTAATTATCCTACAAAGGGGATTTACAGTAACGGGACAACCACCACGGTAGGACAATACAATAGCAACAACCTGGTCACGAATTGCGAGTTTGTTGACATTTTTGGAATAACCGCTCAATCGGCGGGTATTTATTTAACCACTGCAAGTACTAATTGGGATGTAACCAACAACAAGTTTTATCAAACAGTTTCCAAAACACAAACTACGGCTTCCATCCATGCAGCCATTCAAATTGGAAGTACGAATGTTGGGGGAACTAACATTACCGGCAACACCATTGGATTTGCAAATGCCAATGGTACAGGCAATTATATGTGGACAGGATTGAGTACTACTTCACGCATGGTGGGGATTTATTTGAGTTCTGCAAGTTCGACTGAGAAAATTACGATTTCCAATAATCTCATCCAAAATATATCATTGACTGGACCTTTGGGGACTACAACCACCACTGCTGCATTCATAGGAATTCAAATCGCTTCGGGTTGGGCTGACGTGCTCAACAATACCATTGGAAGCCTGGATGGTTCTAAAACCATATTGGTTAATAATGCCAGCAATACGTCCACTTCGGAAGTCTATGGGATTTACTCCAGTGTGTCAATAGCGGGTGTAACTTCAAAAATAAATGGCAATAGTATCGGATCGATTACTCATTCCACCAATAGCACGGTCGCATGCGGTTTAATAGGTATCCGGGGAGGAAACAGCAGTACCAATGACTTGCGAATTGAAAACAACATCCTGGGGGGTACTGGTGGCGAACTAAAAACGACCAATAACTCAACCACGGCTACGCTGAATGGTAATACAATTATTGGGATATACATTCAAACTTCACCATCGGTGGTGCTCAACAATACCATCAGTAATCTAACCACAAATAATCAGTCCACCGGTACAGGAACCACGTCTTCCGTTCAAGGTATTTATGTTTCCAGTGCGGCAGCTGGAGCTTCGGTTTCAGGAAATAGCATTCACACCCTGACCAATACCTCTGCTTCTGCGAGCACTTGGATTAATGGAATTACCATTTCATCATCTTCGGCTACCTTGGTCGTAGAGAAAAATTTTATTCATTCCTTTAATATTACAGGGACCGGTTCTACTGCAACTTTAAATGGAATTTATATCAATGGTGGTACTACCAATTTCGCCAATAATATGATCCGCCTTGGGCTGAATTCAGCCGGTGCATCCATTACAGCTGGATTGGCCATTAATGGAATCAATGAAGTGGGTGGAACGACCAATAATTTTGTTCACAATTCCGTATACATCGGGGGATCAGGTGTAGCAACTTTGACGAATAACTCGCATGCATTTATCAGTTCACGGACTACAGGAACAAGAAACCATTTTAATAATATCTTCTTTAATGCCCGCTCCAATGGAGCATCCACTGGAAAACATTATGCCATTCGCCTAGGAGGCACGGGCATTAATCCTGCAGGTCTACTCAGTAATTTCAACGACCTTTTGGCTACTGGAACTGGCGGATATATTGGATTCTATGATGCTGCTGACCGTTTAATATTGAGCGACTGGCGAACTGCAACCGGCCAAGATTGTAATTCATTTAGTTCCGATCCCAAATTTGTGAATCCTACTGGGACAACTTCAACGGTTAACTTGCACATTGCGTCAATGCCTACACCGGTAGAGAAAGCGGGTATTCCAATACCGGAAGTCATTACGGACTTTGACAATCAAATGCGTGGAAGTCTGACGCCGACAGATGTTGGAGCAGACGCAGGAAATTTTGACGTTTTTGACGTTTCAGGTCCAATCATAAGTGTAACTCCGTTAGAAGGTATATGTGGAACAGGAGATACTTCCGTAATGAATGTAAATATTGTAGATGCTACCGGGGTTTTTACGGCAGGTGTATTCATGCCCAGAATTTATTATCGTAAAAATTTGGGCTCATGGTCTTCTAGACAAGGGATGTTAAGTTCTGGAACCGCAACGAATGGTTTTTGGAAATTTAATATCGTGGCAGCTGATATGGGTGGGATTGCTGTAGGTGATCTTATAGACTATTATTTTATTGCACAGGATCTTGCCACTCCTTCCAATCTTTCGTCAAGCCCTGTCTGTGCTGTAGCAACGGATGTCAATAATGTAATTACTGCACCACCTACACTTTTTAGTGTTTCGGTAAAAGCACCAATGAGTGGAACTTTTACGGTCGGAGTAGGTGGAAATTACACTACACTTACCGATGCGGTCAATGATTACAATACAAAATGTTTGGTGGGTCCGGTAAAGTTCTTGTTGATTGACCCAACGTATCCAAGTGAAACATTTCCAATTACCATCAACCAGGTTCCAGGACAAAATGCGATTAGCACCCTCACCATAAAACCTGGACCCGGAGTTAATGCAAGTATTTCAGGATCGGCAACTGCTTTGATCATTCTAAACGCGGCAGATTATATCATTATTGATGGAAGCAATGGAAATGTTTCCAATTCGGTTTGTCCTCCAGTGAGTGCAAGCAGAAACTTAACGATGACCAATAACAGTACAAGTACAACTTCTGCTGTAATATGGCTGCAATGGGCTACTGTCAATGGTGTTCCAAATGGTGCTACAAACAATCAAATCATCAATCTTAATATTTCAGGTAGTGGGCCAAGTCAAACTTTAGTAGGTATTGGATCTGGAAGTAGCACTATAAGCACATCTACTTTAGGTTATCTCAATAATAATAATTCATTCATCAACAATAACATCAGTAAAACGCAATTTGGTATCCTATCAATTGGACAAAGTGCTGCTCTCAAAAATGACGGTAATACCATTAATCAAAACTTAATCAATACTCCTTCACCAAATAATGTGCAAACAGGTGGAATCTTTGTTGGTTATGAAAACAATATTGACATTCTTGCTAATAATGTTTCTGGAATGAGTTTAGCATCCTCACCAGATGTATTTGGAATTAATGCAGGTTTTACAAACTCAGGATTTAGCGCTACCTCACCCGGTACTAATGAATGTACCAACACGAAAATTTCGAATAATATCATTGGAAATATTTCAAATACGGGAACTTTTTCGGCAGTGGGAATTGCATTGGCAGCAACCAATTCGGGGACTTCTTTAATTTCAAATAACATGATATCAGGCGTCAATGCAAATGGAACAGCTGGTGATATCGGTATTGGATTGGTAATTGGAGGTGGAACGGGGAATATCGGAGTATACCACAATACTGTCGTGATGCAAGGTACACTGGTTGGAACCTCTGCGGCATCACAGACTTCTGCCTGCCTTGCAGTGACCAATTCAGTTGTTCCTGCAGCATTGGATATACGGAATAATATTTTTGCTAATACTCAAGCAGGAAACGCTTCGGCAACGTTGAGGTTTGCGGCTATTGCTTTAGGGTATTCATCAAATGTTGGAAATTATTTAGGGCTGATTTCCGACTACAATTCATTTTTCTCTAACGGTGCTGGACCAGGGACTTATACTTTGGGCATTACTGGAGGGGTGGTGGCCGGTACCAGTAGAATTACACTAAATGACTGGAGAAATGAAACAGGTAAAGATCAAATCTCTAATAATGTTCTCCCAAATTTTATTTCTTCTACTGACTTACACTTGTCCGCTTCAGGAAATACTTGTTTTAATCAGGCGGGTTTTCCTTTGCCAGATGTAACCAGTGACATTGATTGTCAACCCAGATCAATTACAAATCCAGACATTGGAGCCGATGAATTTAATCCAGGAAATAATTTAACCATCACAGTTACTGAAACTTCAGGAACACCCAACGATAAATTTATCTGTCAGGGTTCAGTAGGGACTTTAACCGTTTCTGGAGGTGGATTGAGTCATAAATGGACAACTGGTGAAACCACAAACGCTATCAGCAAAGCACCATTGACCACCACGATTTACAATGATACCGTGGAAGTTGCAACGGGATGTCGGGTGGTGATGTACGATACCTTAAAGGTGTTACCTGTTCCCAATGCCGCAGTAACTCCGGCTATGGCTACGATCTGTAATGGAAGTTCAATAGTGCTGACAGCATCAGGAGGTTCTTCTTATTTCTGGGATAATGGTACAACCAATCCCATCAGATCGGTTTCTCCGGCCTCTACCACTACCTATACCGTGACAGTTACTGCGCCTAATGGTTGTACGGGTTTAGCGACTTCAACAATAACGGTCAACAACAAACCGATACCATTAATTACTCCCGCTTCAGCAACCATTTGTGCGGGGTTAAGTCAGCAGTTGATTGCGTCGGGGGGAGTGTCCTATTTTTGGGACAACGGATCCACCAATCCAATCCGTACGGTGACTCCAGCTTCTACAACTACCTATACCGTTACGGTCACTGCAGCTAACGGTTGTACGGATACTAAAACAGCTACAGTAACGGTACTAACGGGTGTTAGTATTTCGCAAACCATAGTACAGCCTACGACATGTTTTTCATTGGATGGGTCTATAAACCTTACCATCAGTGGAGCAGCCCCCTATACTTATAATTGGTTCACCCCGGATGGTGCAGGTCTCGTAAACGGACAAGAAGATCAGACAGGTCTTTCTGTTGGTTCATATTTAGTTACGGTAACTTCTACTGGAAATGGTTGTTCCGCAACAAAATCCTTTTCATTAACGGGCCCTGGAAATTGTGGCACCTGTCCAACCATCGGCGGAATGACCAAAAGTGTAAGTGTAGTATGTAAAACGACCACCTTTACATTGACGGCAATCAACCTGGCCGGAATGGGCACACTTTATGGCATCCGTTTTAAAATGTCCACCACGCCGCTGGCAGATCCTTATGCAGGTGGCACAACTTTAGGTGTTGTACCCAATGGAGGATTGACGGGAGGTGGAACCACAGCCGTACTCAACACCAATATTGCTTTATCAGGAGATTATTACCTCTATGCAGTGCTAGATCCTACTCCCATCAGTCCAGCTTGCAGACCTTTTGCAAATGACAATATTAAAGTCCTGGGTTGTACTCCGATGATTACAGACCCTTGTTCTTGTAAAAATAATGCCACCACACTGACCAATGGTCAGTTTAATGAAACCGTTACCGTGAATGCTCCAAGCGGTCAGGTTTGGACCATTCAAAGCAATGTAGGATTATATCAAAGTTCAAGCCCTGCACCACCTGCAGCTCCTGTTTTGATTCCAAATGGCACTGCTATGACCGAACAAGTGTTAGGGGGTGGGGTGAGTAATTATATCATGACAGGAGTGCACGTTGATGCCCTAGGCTATAGTGCTAATTTTACCAATGGAAACATTAATCTTCCAATATCAAATCGCTGCTATTATCCTGATCCAAGCATTATAGGATTAGCAGCTACGTATTGCGCAAATGATCCAGCCGTGACCCTAATGGGTAATGCACAATTAGGGGATGGTTCAGGTACAGCAACTGGAACTGGAAGTTTTACTGTGAATGGAAGTTCAGCTACCGTATTCAATCCGGCTTTGGTTGGGCCAGGTACGCATACCGTTACATTTACTTTTGATGCAGCCGATGGCGTGCCTAATCCAAGTCACCCGGGTTGTATTCAATCTGTTTCCCAGTCTGTCATCGTGAACCCTGTCCCTACGGTTAACCCAGTCAGTGATCGATTCCTTTGCGTTGGTCAGACTTCCGCGGCCATTGTCTTTAGCGGAACGCCAACCGGTGCGGTTTTCAACTGGACAAGAACCCCTGAAGCCATTGGTTTAGGCACCAATAGCGGCACCGGAAGTGTTCCTTCATTCACCGCGACCAATGCTGGAGTTACCCCTTTGACCTCAACCTTTACTGTCACACCTGTATACACCAATGCAGGGAAATCTTGTACAGGTACCCCAATTACATTTACCATCACCGTAAATCCAACACCTACCGTAAACCCTGTTCTTGATGTTCAGTATTGTCATGGTGATGTGACCGCAGCCATTAATTTTTCTGGCAATGTGAATGGGGCTCTCTATTCCTGGTCCAGGACAGCAGAAAACATTGGTGCTTTGGCTTTAAACGGTACAGGATCGGTACCTTCATTTGTGACGACCAATACAGGCGCTGCGCGTTTGACCAGCACCTTTACCGTAATACCTTCGTTTACCAATGGTGGCAGCACATGTGCAGGTGCCCCTATCAACTTTAAAATTTCAGTATTGCCGCAACCTGTAGCCAGATGTAAGAATGCAACGATCTATTTAGATCAAAACGGTCGTGCAGTGCTCACCACAGCCGATATTGACAATGGTAGTACTGCTTATTCATTGGCTTTAGGTAAGTCAGATTTTAATTGTGGAAATACAGGTCCAAACAATGTATTATTGATTGCTAGAGATTCTTGTGGTAAATCATCGACATGCACAGCGGTGGTTACTGTTCTCGATACTATCTCTCCGGATTTCTGGTGCCCAAAGGATTGGACTGTGAATCTGGATCCAGGTGAATGTAACCGAGCCATTAGTTTTGACGAACCAGAAGCTACGGACAACTGTACAATAGTTTCATCAACGGCAACCGGCGCAATCACCACAACCTTTGCTTCAAACAATCAGTTTGCCGGCAATATGTTTAACCTAACGAATGTGAGTACCGGTGTCATTACGATGAGTTCAATAGCGGGTAATATCTCTGCCGCTGTAGGAACCAATGTAATTGTTGAAGTTTATTACACGCCAACCACCTATGTTGGGAAAGAAACCAATGCTGCGGCATGGACTTTATTGGGTACAGCGAATGCACCATGTGCTGGGTTGAATTTACCCACTTTATTCAATATCGGTGGATTAGCCATCAATCCCGGGCAAACCTATGGTATATATTTCAATTTGGTGAATTATACTGCAGGGTCAATTGTGTTGCGATATACCAATGGAACAAATACCTATAACAATGGGGACCTGAGTTTATTTGCAGGAGTTGGTAAAGCGAATCCCGCTTTTACTGGAACAACTTTTGCCTCAAGAATTTGGAATGGAACCATTAATTACACCAAGACCATAACCATTGGAGGTGAACCCAAGGTAACGCAAATCGATAAATCCGGTTATAAAAACGGAGATTTCTTTCCAAGAGGTACCACATGCCTAACCTATCAGGCCACAGATTTTTCCGGAAACACTTCATTGTGTTCTTTTTGCATCACCTTAGCGGATTATGCCAATCCGAACAGCGAATTAGCCTGTAATGATGAAATTCAGGTTAGCCTAAATGAAAATTGCAGTGCCACCATCGGAGCGGATGAATTATTGACCGGAGGACCTTACAGATGTTTTGATGATTATCGCATAATCGTTCAAGATTGGATTACCGGACAAGTCATCGACCGGAATTCAAGCATGCGGGGTTCTCAAGTGGGATTTCAGGACATTGGCCGCGAATTGAAAATAACGGTAATCGATACAGTCACTGGAAATTCTTGTTGGGGACATGCTGTGGTGGAAGATAAAATTGCTCCTCGCCTGATCTGTGCAAGAGACACCTGTGTTCCATGTGGCACAACGTTAACCACACCATTGTACATGGGTACCCCTTCAGTCATTGAAAATTGCAGTGGGGCTTCACTGAGCTATTCGGATCGGGTTGAACAAGGAGGTTGTGGTTTAGGTTTTGAACAAAAAATTACCCGAACCTGGACGGTGACCGATGGATCTGGTAATTCGAATCAATGTGTTCAAACCATTACCATCGCACTCGCTACATTGGCTACTGTAGATGTGCCTTTAAATTATGATGATATAGAAGAGCCTGCTTTAGGTTGCGATGAAAAAATCAATACCACCAAAGACTATTCGGCTCACTTTCTTGCATACCCATATTGCGTCGATGGATATTTGCTCGATTCAGCTCATTGGTTTGCCACCGGTGGATTCTTGCCAAGTCCAAATGGAGACCTTGCAGGGGAAAGATTGCCTCGGGCATTAGGATGGAATTGTTTGGATACTGGATTATACATAGGTCATCCAAGTCCGTTTCCAATTTATTGGCCGGCACACCCAAACTGGAGACCCAATAATCCGGTTTGCTGGGGACCTGACGAAATTATCATGTGGTATGGCACAGGTTATCCAACAGGCTCCGGTTGTTCTAATTTAGGAATTACGTTCCACGATGTAAAAATTGACATCGCAAAACCAGGATGTGACGCAGGCGAAATTGGATGTTTCAAGATTCTCCGTCAATGGACTGTGATGGATTGGTGTACCAGCGAAGTTGGAGGACACAATCAAATCATTAAGGTCATTGATAAACACGGACCGCAAATTTTGTATCCTGATACGGCCACTATTAGTATGGATCCCTGGAAATGTACCGGTATCTGGGAAGTTCCTAAGCCTTGGTTGGTGGATAATTGCAGTAATGAAATTCACTACACCATAGAAATTTCAAGCGGAGTCATCACTGGAAATGAAACGGATGGTTACGTCGTCATCGATATTGAACGAGGATTGAATGAAGCTTATATCGTGGCAGAAGACTGTTGTGGAAACTTATCCAAAAAACGGATAGCCATAAATGTACCGGACAACACACCTCCGGTTGCCGTATGTGATCAACGAACAGTCGTTAGTCTAACAGGCAACCAGACGCAAACGGAAAACTTTGGAAAAGTGTTTGCCAAAGATTTAGATCAGGGTAGCTTTGATAATTGTTCTCCGCACGTTTTCTTTAAGGCGATCCGGATGGAACATTTAAGAGGTACCAATAATGGATCGAATGCCAACCAATTTGATACGGGAATTAATTGTGCAACAGTAAATGGAGATGACAACGCTATTTTGGATGGAAATCAAATTTACTTTGATGATCATATTAAATTTTGCTGCAGTGATGTAGGTAAATCTATTATGGTGGTATTTCGCGTCTTCGATGTGGAGACAGGGGATGGACCGATTGCCCCAAGCAGGATGAATCCAGGAGGCACATTGTTCAATCATTTTACAGATTGTATGGTTGAAATCGAAGTTCAGGATAAAAGTGTTCCAACGGTGGTGGCACCTCCAAATATTGTGGTGAGTTGCTGGTTCTGGTTTGACGTTGAAAACCTACAAGATCCCAATGATGCAACATTTGGAAGAGTGGTCAATGATTTGACAGCGCGTAGAAAAGTAATTACTAAAGATCTGGTCTGTTACAATTATTGCGTACGTAATGATATTACCGGTTATCCAGGTTTTGTTCCCGGTGCGCCACCTTCAAATCCACCTGCATGGAATCGCGCTTGTCAATATTATCAGGAATTGTATGACACCGCTCATGCTGATCGTAAACATGAATTGGTTTGGGGTTTTGATGGAACTGTACTGGGTACTTGTGGAACCAATTTCAGCATTTCGGTAAATGACAACCGGGAATGCGGCCAGGGTCAACTGACGCGTACCGTGGTGGCCCGTGGTCCAAATGGAGTCAGTGTTACAGCCACGCAAACCATATGGGTAGTAGATTGCGATCCATTTTACATTAATCGTGAAGACAATTGTGATCCAGATGACGATATCACCTGGCCAGGTAATTGTACCGGACAGGCAACCACCATCTCTGGTTGCGGAGCTGATATCAGTCCAGATAACCCGCTGTTGGGAAGACCCATTGTGGAGAATGGCGCAGATGATTTGTGCGCTCTGATCAGCATTGAGTATTTTGATGAAACTTTTACGATTGAACCTGATGCTTGCTTTAAAGTACTGAGAACCTGGGTGGTCATTGATTGGTGTCAATATGACCCAAGCATAGATCCTTCAAATGGACGTTGGGAGTACTTGCAAATTATTAAAGTCGCCGATCAGGATAGGCCTCAAGTAGCCATAGCCTTTGGTGATTTCTGCCAACCGGCGGTTAAGAATCCCGTGGATAATATTTGTTATGCTCCATTGTTGGTTTCTGCAGGTGCAACCGATAATTGTAGTCCTCTGGACTGGCTGTCTTATGAGTATAAAATAGATTTATACAATGACGGTAAAGGACAGCATTCGGGTTATGATTATGCTGTCGGACCTTTGACACGCAAAGAATTTGCTGCTGGCAGAAGACCCCTTAAAAATCACAATCCTCTGGCAAATGATCCCAATAATCCTTTTGAGGCATCAGGAAATTATCCTTTGGGAATTCATAAATTCTGCTGGTTTGTTGAGGATGGCTGTGGTAACATTACCCAAAAATGTGAATTATTTGAAGTAACCGATTGTAAAGCACCAACGCCTTATTGCCATGTTGGAGCGATTACCACGGTAATGCCTTCATCGGGATGTATAACGGTATGGGCAAAAGATTTTGATGCCGGAAGCTATGATAATTGTACAGAAAGAAGTGATTTGCGGATTTATTTTGATCAGTTCAACAGTGATAGTTTAACGGTGTGTTGTGATGATTTTGTGGCCAATAAAATTGATGATGAATTGATCATTCCAGTGCGCATTTGTGTTGAAGATCAGGAAGGAAACAAAGATTGTTGCGAGACTACTTTAATCGTTCAGGATACCAAAGAAACATGTCCGAATGGAGGATCTTTTGGAAAAATAATAGGAGAGTTGATGACCTTGAACAATGATGGAACTGAGAATGTAGAAATGGAATTATTGGATCAAAACGTGATGATGAAACACATGAAGACTTCCCAAACCGGAAAATACCTTTTCGGAGATTTACCCTACGGCATTGCAAAAGAGTATGTGGTAAAACCAAGTCGGAATGATGATCACATCAATGGAGTCAGCACTGCAGATATTGTGAAAATCCAAAGACATATTCTGGGTATTGAAGCAATAACGAATCCCTACTTATTAATAGCGGCAGATGTCAACCGGAGTTCGAACATTACGGCATCTGATGTGTCTGAGATACGTAAATTAATCCTTGGCTTGACAAACGAATTCCAACGTTGTGAAAGCTGGACCTTTGTACCACAAGAATTTGTGTTTGCAGATCCAACACAACCGTGGAATGCACCGCGACAACTGGTAGTTCCGATGCCAACACCGTTAGCGATTCAGAAGGACTTTGTTGCCATTAAAATGGGCGATGTCACTAAAAATGCAAGGGGAAATCAAGTGTTAGGTAGCCAAAATAGGAATGCGGGTAAACTGCGCTTTACCATTGATGAGCAAATTACCCAGCCTGGGCAATTGATTAAAATAGCTTTCAGGGCGGATCAATTCCTGGCTATAGCCGGATATCAGTTTACGTTGAAATTTGATGAACAACAATTGGTATTCGAAGGCATTGAAGCCGGTCAACTGAATGTTGATGAAAACTTCTTTGGATTGAATCACTTAAATGAAGGCTTAATTACCACAAGCTGGAACCAGAAGTTCCCCCTCAGTTTCAAATCTGATGAGACGTTATTTACTTTGATTTTCAGATCCAATTCAACTGCAAAACTTTCGGAATTGATGATGATCAATTCTGAAATTACAAAAGCAGAGGCATATGATGAATCTTTAAATACCAAAGAAGTAGAGCTTCTGGTTCATTCAGCCAGTGGATCCAATGAAGCAGTGGTATTTGAATTGTTGCAAAACAATCCAAATCCATTCCAAAAGGAAACGGAAATTGCATTCCGTTTACCAATGCCAGGAGCGGTGAAGTTGACTGTTTATGATGTAACCGGAAAAGTGTTGAGAATTTTTGAGCAACATGCCACAAAAGGATTAAATGTAATCCATTTGAAGCGAGAAGCTTTTGATGCATCTGGAATTCTTTACTACCAATTGGATGCACCTGGGCATACGGCTACCCGAAAAATGATAGTGATTAATGATTAATGTTTTTGAAAAGTTTTATATGAAAAAGTATTTAGTGTGGGTAAGTATTATTACCTGGTTTTCAGTAACGGCAATGGCCCAAACCACAGGTCAGGTGCCTGAGTTGGTTGATATTCAAACAGCAGAAAGATTGATTTTTGAAGATCTCAACCAGTTGGATTTACAAGTTAAAGAGATTGAATCAGGAGGAGGTCAGGTGGATCAGAATCTGAAACAAAGGCATGAGCTTTATCTTAATATCCATAATGAACTCAAATCAGGAAAAATCGGTTTGACTACTTTTCTTGTATTGGCCGGGCATGTGAATTATCGGGAGACCAAAGCTGATGATCAGGCTTATCAGGACTTTCTGGACGGGCAATGGGACGAAAATTATACAATGCTAATCGAAAGGCTCCGTAAATAATTTCGATTTACAAATAATGAATAAGCTCGCAGGATGAAGGTAAATTCCTGCGGGCTTATTATTTTTAGGGGAAATAATAAATGACTATGTCGTTTTTAGATAAAGTAAAGTCTGTATTCATTGTTTCGGAAAATGAACCCGTAAAGCCGGTGGAAAAGTTGTCGGATGGTTTATCTGCAACTGACCTTTCATCAAAAGTTGTTTCAGCGGATTCTGGTGATCTCTCAAAATTTTGGACCCTTTTATCTGAAGCCCTTGAAAAAAACAATGAACCTGGTTTTGATTACCTAGAATTTAGGAAAGCTCTTTTAGCCATCAGGAAACTTGGCAATCTCGATGAAGCTGCCCAATATAAAACGGCTTACGCAGCAGCAGAAGCATTGGATGTAGATGCAAAGAAATTAATTGAAACCGCCAAACGATATTTAACCATACTCAAAGGGGAGTATGAGCATTTTAACCAGACGGCAAAAGAGTTTCAACAGAAGGAACTCTCTTCCATTGAGGAAGATGGCACCCGTTTGAAAAATTTAATTCAGGAAAAAGAAGCTACCATTGCACGGCTACAAAAAGAGGTGGGTGAACATAAGGAAATGCTGAATGCCATCACCAATAGGGCGAATGAAGTGACTCAGAAAGTTGAATCCAATAAAACCGGATTTGTAACGGTGTACAATCAATTGGTCGATCAAATTCAATCGGACATCCGAAACATGGATCAGCATTTGAAAAATTAAAGTACTTTGGAATAAGATTATGGCATTAGAAGCAAAAAGTTTTTGGAAGAGACCTGAAGGTGTAACAGGAGCCTTGCTATTGGCGGGTATGATTGGCGGGGGAACTTACCTCGCTTACAAGATGTTACCGGCGTTGATTGGTTTAGCCTCCAACACATTGTATTTATCCGGTATGCTGATGATACTTGGGGTCATTTTGTACATCGTGCTGGATTCAAAAACCAGAGCATTGTTTGGATTTATGTATAAAAGCCTGATGCGTTGGATTACCTCGTTGTTTATTAATATTGACCCAATGGCGATCCTGAAAGATTATATTGGCGACCTAAGGGATAATTTGGGTAAAATGAATAAACAGATCACCAAATTACGAAGTCAGATGCATGTGTTGAAAGAGCAAATTTTCAATAATCAAAAACAAATTCATGCAAGTTTAAGTCAGGCTGAAGAGGCAAAACAGGAAAATCAACAAAATGTACTGGTGCTCAAATCCAGGCAAGCCGGTCGACTGAAAGAATCCAATCTGAAACTTGAAGACCTCTATACTAAAATGGATGTGTTATACCGTATCCTGATCAGAATGTATGAGAATTCAGAAGTCCTTGCAGAAGATATTGCCGATCAAGTAAAAATCAAGGAGCAAGAGAGGGCTGCAATACGAGCAAGTCATTCAGCCATGAAATCTGCAATGAGTGTTATTTCGGGGGATAAAGACCAACGTGCCTTGTTTGAAGAATCATTGGAGGCTTTGGCGGACGACATTAGTGGAAAAGTTGGAGAAATGGAACGATTCATGGAGCTTTCTGAAAACTTCATGTCTTCAGTGGATTTACAAAATGGTGTTTTTGAAGAAGAAGGACTAAAGATGTTGGAAAAATGGGAAAAAGAAGGAGTATCTAAACTTCTTGGAAATGAAAAAAAGGAAATTGTAAAATTAGATCCGAGCCTTCAGATGCCATCGCGGGAAAACGAAATGTCAGCGAGCACTTTACGTAACCAATACGAAGAGCTGTTTAGGGGAAAATAATCCACTCTGGGCTATCCTTACAAAAAGATCCAAATAAATCCACCCACCAGAATTTTAGTAATTGTAACTTCATTCTGCTGACTTATTCATAAAATATGGCGATCCTTAAAGCAAGCTTTAGACTGCTACGGAAATGCATGATCATTAGGTTTGATATTTGACCTCCTTGCATAATTGTGCCTTGTTGTGCATTCCACTTTTAATGCCAATGTCTAAATTGAATTAAATTTGCTCCAGAAATATAAATGTATGCGAATATTCAAATTTGGAGGGGCCTCGGTGAAAAATGCAGAAGGCTTTAGAAATGTCAGCAATATCATCGCAAGCTTCGGTATCGGACAACCACTTGCAGTAGTTATATCCGCCACGGGTAAAACCACCAACCAATTGGAAGAAGTCGTTGAAGCTAAATTTAGATCTACGCAAGAAGCACTCACCAAATTATCCAAGATCAAAGAACATCATCATGTTATCATCCGGGATTTGTTTGGTGAACTTCCTACCGAACTTGAAGTACATGTTCAGGAGCATTTTGTTGAAGCCGAATGGATATTGGAAGAAACCAGGGAAATGAAATATGATTATGTGTATGATCAGGTGGTCAGCATTGGGGAACTGGTTTCAAGTCGCATTCTGGTTGCCTGGTTAAAGCATCAGCACCACCATGTTGACTGGTGTGATGCAAGAGATATAATAATAACAGACGATACTTACAGAGAAGGCAGAATCATTTGGGAAACCACCAACGATAGAATTGTAAGTGCGTTGAAAGAATCTATTGAGTCTGGTTTGGTTGTAGTCACTCAAGGGTTTATCGGTTCAACCTCAGAAAACAATACCACCACATTGGGTCGGGAAGGATCTGATTATACAGCGGCTATTTTAGCAAGTGCCCTGCAGGCGGATGGAATGTTTATTTGGAAAGACGTACCGGGTGTATTAACCGCAGATCCGGATTTATTTTTAAATGTGACAAAATTGGATCGACTCAGTTACCGGGAAGCAATTGAAATGACTTATTATGGTTGTAAGGTCATCCACCCAAAAACCATACAACCCCTTAAAATGAAAGGAATTCCTTTATATGTAAAATCTTTCATCAACCCGGCAGATGAAGGTACCTTGATTTCCGGTGATGTGGATTTGGAGTATCCACCCATTGTGGTATTAGAATCCAACCAGGCATTGTTGCATTTTTCATCTTTGGATCTATCATTTATTGCTGAATATCATTTAGCTCACTTGTTTGAGCTATTTGATAAGTTCAGAATAAAAGTTAACATGATGAGAAATTCTGCCATTTCATTTTCAGTTTGTGTAAACAATAATGCATCCAGAATTCAGGAATTGATTCGTGAAGTCGAAGTTATGTTTAAAGTCGTGATTGATCAGGACCTTGAATTGTTGACTGTCAGACATTACCAGGATTCAATGTTGGCTAAATTGCTTGAGGAAAAAGTAATCCTGCTGGAAGAACGCATTCGAAATACGGTTCAGATGGTGGTAAAATCAGCATTACCCATCATTCCACGAAAATAAATTTAGTATAAATTACAGGATTTGGTATTCAATTTCGTTTGAATCAAGAACATGTCTAAGGGCGGGAGATAGAACCATATATACCTCAAATTTTTTCGGAGATATCAACTCATCTTGCCCAAGGTCCCACGAAATACAAACATCATAGAGCGTACTCATTAAATCCTCAAGAAAATCATGGTCATTTGTTTCTCCGGCCAACAGATTTTCCGTGTGGTAAAAAAATAAAATAATTTTATCCTGTGGTATCCATTCAAGATCCACCAGACAATCGTATAAGGCATCAAGATTTTTTCCAAAATAATCCGGAAATTCAAAGGCAGCAGCAATGTTGTCAAAAAGTGATTCCGCATTTGTGCAACAGGATCCATCTACCCGGGCAATATAAGAATCCCTGAATTTTAATTTTTGAAAAGTATCAGAAGATTTTAGTAAATGAAAATAAAGGCTACTCATCGCAAAGAAATAAATGATTGATAATGGTCTTTGGTATAATACGCTGAACTATCTGAACCTGTAATTAACCGTTCTGCACCTCGGTTTTTCCCTTGAATTTTGGGATGTACGTCCCATTCCTTGTATTGAATTTTAATTTGGGAATTCGTATGGAGGGGCAATAATCTTTCTCGGTTTTGAAAAGAGCGACCTCCCACGTATCCAATGGGTGGTTTTTGATATAGCTGAATGTAATGAAAAACTTCATAAACGTATAATGGAATTGAGTCATTTCCATTTTCTGGCTGTGTAATTGACTCATTCGGTAAAGCATTTGGACGATCGGTTGTTGCTTGGCTGTTATCGCGCAGGGCACTCTTGTCTGAGAGAAAATTAAGAAGGCCAACAAACAATAAAATTGAACACGCGATGGCGATAGTTACGGGAATAAACTTGAGTATGTTGCGAATACCGCGCTGTTCCATTCAGCTAAATTATTGAAACCAGGACCTCACTTTATTGCGCAAACGGTAACCAAAAATATACATACTGGGTACTACCAGCAAAGTCAGAAACGTAGACGTAATCAAACCAAAAATAATGGTCCAGGCCAATGGTCCCCAAAATGCTACATTATCTCCTCCAAGATAAAACTTAGGATCGAAATCGGTAAACAAGGACTCAAAATCCATATTGACCCCGATGGCTAAAGGAATCAATCCTAAAATGGCGGATAATGCAGTAAGGACAACAGGAGTGATCCGTGTAGCTCCACCATTGATTACAGCTTCTTCAATAGACTCGCCACGAGCCCTTAATTCATCGGTGAATTCGATTAGCAGAATTCCATTTCTAACAACAATACCGGCCAGTGAAAAGATACCAACTCCAGTCATAACAGCACTTAAAGTAATTTCAAATAAGCCAAATCCGAAATTGATACCAATCAGACAAAATAGAACAGTGGTAAAAATGATCATTGGTTTAACCACTGAATTGAACTGTGTAACTAAAATCAAAAACATAAGGGCAAGTGCTGCTGCGAATGCCACTCCCAAGAAATCTATGGTTTCTTGAAGTTCTGCTTGTTCTCCGGAAAATGAAATTTCATAGCCTTCGGGAATGTCCATTCGGGAGGTTAACTCTTTAATTTCAGAAATGATTTGCCCTGGATTATAGCCGGTCACGACATCTGAACTTAACGTTAATACCCGTTTTTGATCTTTTCGATTGATACTGGATAATGAATGACCATAACGGATATCAGCAACTGAGGCAATGGGTATTTTCTTAAATTGAAAACTTGCCATGTCCATAAACATGATCTCCAGATTCATCAATTCCTCCAATTGATTTCGGTCATCCTCTCTTATTCTGAGTTGAATGGGATAATCATCGTTTTTGTCCCTGTATTTAGAAACCTCTTTTCCAAATAGAGCCGTTCTCAATTCTGCGCCAATCTGACCAACAGAAACGCCTTCGCGTTGTGCTTTTTCTTCATTGATATCGATAATGATTTCCGGTTTGCTGATTTGCAAATCGGATTTAAGCCCATCGATTCCCTCAATGCCATTCTGTTGAATGTTCTGAACAAGGTTTTTGCTTAATTTATCCAGTACATCAAAATCATCTCCGCTAAATTCAATGCTAATAGGCTTTCCTACCGGCGGACCATTTCGTTCTTTTTCAACATTTATTTCAGCACCAGCAATTCCAGATTTAAATTCATTGCGCAAGGCTTCTAATACTTCAGAAGTGGATTTGCCTTGACGTTCTGCAAATCTTACAAACGCTACGGAAACTTTACTCTTGTGTGGAGTAGCCACGCGATCAGGATTATCAGGATCTCCTGCGCCAAGTCCCACATTTGAAATTACAGAAGAAACCAATGGATTATTTTGTCCAATGACTTTTATTACCCGTGATTCGATGATCTGGGTAATGGAATCTGTAATGGTTGCATCTGTACCTATGGGCATCTTGCAATAAACGAAAGCAAAGTTGGGCTCTGACTCTGGGAAAGTTTCAACCTGAGGATTGGTACTGCCATAATAAATGAAACTTAATACAAAAATCCCGAATACACCCAATAACATCCAGACAGGTCTTGCACCAGCAATAATAAACCTCAACAAATTTCGGTACTTAGATAAAACGTATGGCCAGGCTTTGTTTTGAAACTTGTAAATCAGATGCCGAATGACGAAGTGATAACTCAGTATCAGGATTATGCAAAATACAGAAAAATTGCCAAATCCTTTTCCGACTCCAAAATACCCTAGTACAGCCAGACTCGAAAAAATGATAAAAGCTTTTCGATAAGACTTCAGGGATTGTTCGTTGTTATGTTGCTCCTCATCGCGTTTCATGAAAGTAACCGCAAAAACCGGATTCATCACAAATGCCACGAAAAGCGATGCACCTAATGTAATGATCAAAGTGACCGGCATGTGGTACATAAATTTTCCAATAATCCCCGGCCAGAAAAGCAACGGAAAGAAAGGCATAAGGGTCGTGAGTGTACCGGTTAATACCGGAACAAAAACCTCACCGGCTGCATTTTGTGCAGCCTGAACGATCGTTAGTTCTTTGTGTTTATGGAAAATTCTGTGGGTATTTTCTATTACAACAATTGCATCATCAACGATTATACCCAGCGCAAGCAACAAACTGAACAACACGATGACATTCAAAGTCATATCCATTCCAGGCATAATCAGAAAAGTCACAAAGCAGGAAAGGGGAACGGCCAAGCCAACAAAAAAGGCATTGGTAAATCCCATGAAAAACATCAGAATAAATACAACAAAAATAAAGCCCAATATTACAGTGTTAACCAAATCATGCAATTGCACCCTGGTATTCTCAGAAGTATCTGCAGTTACTTTAACCAATAGACCTTGAGGAAACTTGTTTTCCTTGTAATCATTGATGATTGAATAGATCTTATCTGTAGCGGTAATCAGGTTTTCTCCGCTGCGTTTGATGACATTGAGCGTGATTACAGGCTTATCGTCCAACCGGGCAAAGTCCTGCTTTTCTTTAAATCCATCTTCAACTTGAGCAATGTCTTTTAAAAACACAGTGTGTCCTTGAAAAGAGCGAACCACCATATTGGCTATGTCTTCCGGCTTATTGAATTCTCCTGTGATCCTTATGTTGCGGCGCAAATCATCTACTCGCAATTCCCCCCCGGAAATGTTTAAATTCTGACGTTGTATTGATGCTTCGATGTCTCCAAATGACATGTTAAGTGCATTCATTCGGTATAAATCAACATTCACCTGAATTTCCCTTTCTACTGCTCCTATGATATCAACCCGAGTGATTTCCTTATTGCTCTCAATTTTGTCTTTAAGTTGTTCTGCGTATAATTTAAGTTTGTCCAATGGAAAATCACCAGCCAGGTTGATGTTTAATATAGGAATTTCACTGAAATCAAATTCCTGAACCTGAGGATCATCTTTTAAGTCGGAAGGTAGATCGTTTTTAGCTTTGTCAACGGCATCCGATACGCGCTGTTTACAGATCTTAGGGTCCATGTCTGCATTGAATTCGGCAAAAATCATGGCAAAATCAGAGACGGAATTGCTTTTTATTTTCTTTATACCATTGATGGATTTAAGTTGCTTCTCTATGGGTTTTACGATAAGGTTTTCCATATCCTGTGGTGAAGCCCCGGGATAAATGGTAGCCACTGAAATGGTGGGAATGACAATGTCTGGAAAAAGTTCTTTTGGAATTCTTTGGTAAGACATCAACCCTGCGAATGAAATCAATATAATGATTACGTATATGCTCGTCGAATTCCTTATACACCAATTGGTAAAACTAAGATGCTTGATTTTCTCAATGTTCATAATTTGCTATTGCAGGTTTTACAATGCGATCATTTGGCCGTCCACCAACTCGCTGAATCCATCGGTTATGATTTTATCTCCTTCGGTCAATCCCGATGTAACTTCCGTTTTTCCCTGGTAGCTGATGCCTGTCACTATGTTTTTCCTTTTGGCAAACCAAAAGCCATTGGATTGTTCAGCAACCAGAATGTATTCTTCTCCTGAGATGCTGGTCTGAATAAGATTGCTGGATATTACCAGTGCTTTCTTGACATTTTTTGAATTTATTTTTAACCGAAGTGCCTGATTGCTTTTGTATTTCATCTGACCCGACGGAATGGCAATTTCAATTGAAAAGGTTCTGGTTTGCGTGCTGATGGAATTAGAACAATATTTTACGGACGAACGAAACTGTTGATTGGTTTCAGGGATTTCTACAATGACGGGATCACCTTTTTTGACCTGTTCGAGGTATTTATCACTCAGGTTTGCCTTGATGGACATTTGATGATTGTTTACGACCCGGATTCCATTAAATCCAGGAGATGCCATTTCGCCAAGTTTCAACTGAACCACATCCACTGTACCCGAAACTGGAGCTTTAATGTAAGACATGGCCAATTGGGCTTCCAGGGTTTTGAGTTTTTGTTCCAATTGATCTTTTTGGTTTTTAGCTTGCAGGAATTGTGCCTCTGAACCTATTTGTTGATCCCAAAGTCTTTTTTGTTTTTCGTAAAGGGTTTGGGCCAGAGTTAAACCTGTATTCACCTCATCCATGGCTTTACGCACCGTAGAGGCATCCAGACTGGCCAGGATTTTACCTTGGGGAACCTGATCTCCCTCTTTTACATAGATGGCGGTGACTATACCAGGCATTTGGGGTGCTGCAAGCACATTTAGATCCGACTCCACAGTGCCTTGTACGTCAATGTAGTAAGCAAAGTCAGTGGTAAACAAAGTATCCACAGCCACCAGCTTAGATTTGGAGGACTGACTGGTATCACTCTGAGCTATTTGCGCTTGGAGTGATTTAATCTCGTCATTAATTTCTTTCGCTTGTTTTTTTAATGCAGCTAATCGCTCCTGTGGATCATTGGTAGATTCCTTTTGAGTGCAGGAAGTGATAATAAGTAAACAAGCAATGGGCAATAAAAGAGCACTTATTTTCATGCTGGTATTTAATTTGAATGAATGTTATCCATGCTAATCCAGTGAAGTTTTAAGAGATTTCCCAAATTCTTAAAGGGCGCCGGATCAGATTGTAAAAGTAACGGTCGAATCCCTGAATAGTTCTTAATAAATCGCAAATAAATCGCTAAAATCATTTTTTCCAATGCAATGAATCTCTCGATGGATAAGCCATTGGACGATACTTATCTAAAGAGGAAGGATCAGAAGATGATCTTTTTTGGGAATGAACTATCTATGGAGAATCCAATCTTGTGACCTTTGAAAATAATCAACTTATTAAGGCATAAGTGTGGACTTTGACTTTGATTGTTCTTTTTTCGAAGTGCACAATTATGATCGGGTATTCGATCCTAAAATTCTGTGTGTTCTGGCTGTTTTATTTGCAAAATAGAGAGTACGCTTTTTCAATAAAGCCGAATTCGGTCGAATGGGTCTTTGCCAAAGGAAATAATGTTTGTTATCGATTTTTGATAAGTGGCATATATCACAAGATCAGGCACCCATAATTTAGAAGGGATAATTGGGTAATTGCTTGATCAATTGATAGTTCTGTGCACCAAAATCAATCTCAGCCAGCAACCAATGAAAGCCATTGGTAATCGCTAGATATGGAGCTTTCATTTCCAGGTTATAAAGTGCCGCCTGTTCGAAGATTTTTTGAAGAATGGGGTGATTGGGCTGTTTGCATTCTACCAATAACCTGGGTGTCAAATGGTCATCAAATACAACGAGATCAAATCGTTTAGTTTGTTTGAAGATTTTAATACTTTTTTCAACCGACATCCTCCCAAAGGGTACCTTATAAACGTCATGTAACCATAGGATTACACACTGACGAACCTGTTCTTCTGGGGTATAGTTAACCCATAGCTTCCTTACGGGATCAAATAATTGTTTGTTTCGAAGCTGAATTTGATCCGAGTATTCCAGGATTCCCGATGAATGCTCCATGTATAGCAAAAATAGCAATTGGTGAATATTGAAGGTTACCATTGGATGTCATTATCTTTGTCATTTCCATGGAAGTCGTAGTTTAATAAATAAGCCGTCTTGAGTTTTCTTCACCTCTCGATAAAAAATCTTATTACCAAAATTTCGGTATCGGCATTATCCATGGTCGCGGCCCTATGTGTGCCCTTGATTACCGGACCTGAAATGTACGGTGTCTACACTTATGTTATGGTGAGTATTGGTTTTGTGATTCCCGTTACCTCGATGGGTTTTGGAGCCGGAACAGTCTACCTACTGAGTGCCAAGCGATTTAATGTTGAAGAAGTACTTTGGACAAAATTATTATTGGCCGTGGGAATGGCTTTCGGAAATTCTTTCATTTTTTATTTGGCTATTCATTTGAATTGGCTTGGAAAAATACTAACATCCGTTAGTGTGATTGAAAGTGCGTTGCTGGTGGGCATAATATTTTGTCAGACCCTAAGTTTTTTTGCCGGAAGAGTGTTGTATGGGATAGCAAATTTCTCTGCCTTAAATCGCCTGGATCTGATCACCGGATGGTTGAATCCGGTTTGCATTATTCTGGCATTCATATTCTGGCCTGAAGGTGGCAGAGTGACCGTCTTTAGTGCAGTCCTGGTATTTTCTTTCATGGTGATGATGGGTTATTTTTTAAAGTTTTGTAAGCAACCTTTCCAAAAGCAAATCAACCGAAATTACCTGTCGGAGTCATTTCATTATGGTTATAAATCCTGGTTTGGTGATATTGCTTTACGAGCCAATTTACGCATGGATCAACTGCTCCTGGGGTGGTTTGTTCCGGCGGCAGCGTTAGGCGTTTACAGTCTTGGAGTCCGGCTGGTTGAAATCATCTGGTACATCCCGGATTCCGTTGGACCAGTACTTTTTAATCGACTGGCGGTATTGACGGATCCATCGCTAAGATTGGAGACACTCGCAAAATCTCATCGCCTGGTATGGACAGTATGTATCCTGATCACTGTATTGTGGAGTGCCTGCATTTATGGAATATTGCTTCCCTGGTTTTTCAATAATTCCTATTCAGACTTGTTCATCCCATACCTCATCCTGTTACCGGGTACATTGTTATTCATTACCTATAAAATGGCCACCAAATTATTTTCATCAGGGGGTCAGGTAATTTTAACTTCTTATATTGCCATTGGCGGTAGTTTTATTTCAATCGTATTATCCTTGCTATGGATTCCTCATCTGGGAATCTATGGTGCCGCCTGGGCTTCTACCTTGGCCTACATCAGTATGGGATTGATGGCTTGGGGATTCCTGAAATTGGAATATCAGAACATCAACTTATCTTTTTTTGTGGTGAAACAGGAAGATGTCGCAGAATTGAAAAGTGGTTTAAAAAAAATATTTATGAGTAAGTCCACCGCTCAATGAGTATACCTCAAAGCCATAAATTCATCTTGAGGGGACTCTTATTCCTCATCATGGCCTATTCATTTTTGGTCCCTCTCGAGAATTTTATCGAAGTTGTTTGGGGGATCAAAACTGTATTCCGACCGCATAGGGTCCTTGCCCTGCTAACGGGATTTTTGATTTTCGCAGTGGTTCCTGTACATCAGTTGCGGTATGATCGAAATGATCTCCGTCTGTTTTGGTTTTACCTGTTAGGGCTTATACCAACCGCTATTGCCTGGATGTATGATAGACTCGAATGGTCCTATTTTATACAAACCAGCATTCAATGGTTGATTATTGTATGGATATTTCTTCAGGCAAAAACCCTGTATTGGAATGAACGCTCCGTAATGAAACTGCTGTATGCTTTTATCACCGCATCAATGATCAATGGCTTGTTTATGATCTATTGGTTTTTGAACAAAGACATCAGTCGGCAGAATGGTTTTATGGACAATCCCAATTTTGCTGCGTTTACTCTCAACATTGCATTCATTTATTTTATACAACATGGTTCTTTCGTCCAGCACCAAAATGTTTTGTCGAGGATTTTTGTGAGTCTGATTGGGATTGCCTTGTCCTTGGGGGCCATTTTGGTTTCAGGATCGCGAGGCGCCCTGATAGCGGTCATTTTGACGCTTTTGGTGTTTCTTTTTTACCGATTTTCTTTAAAGCGATTGGCCATCTTTGGAATCCTGTTGTTGTGTGCGTCAGTGGTTCTTCAAGTTACCGGAATGCGGGCGAAATATACCGAGGCCATTCCTTTGTTAAGCCGCCTGGACCGCTTATCTGGAAGAAATGAATCCAGATTGGTTTTGTGGGAACAAGGGTGGCTTGCATTTCAAGACAGCTATTGCATGGGCTTGGGCATCGAACAGTTTAAAAATCCAGTCAATTACAGTCAATACATGCAACACGCAGACAATCCAATGGTAGCAAAACAACAAGGATTGGTCTTACATAATGATTTCCTGGCTATATTATTTGAATATGGAGTGTTGTCATTTATCGTTTATTTAATTTTTTTCATAACGCTTGGAAGGCAAATTCTAAAAATCACAGATTTTCATCAACGTCGATTTTGGTTGCTGGTGTACCTGAATGTACTAACCTTTATGTTTTTCAGTACGACCTTTCAGTCGCATGCAGTTTGGTTTGTAATTCTACTGTTGAGTATGATCACCGGTTCAATGACTCAAGAGAAAAGATTGAATACCACCCTTGACTAGTTTTCAGTCATTACTTCGACTTCAAACAAATTAACCCATTGGAACAATTGGACCAATAACCATAGTCGATGTGCGCTTTTGTAGACAGATTGATCAAATCCGGAACGTTGTTGTTTTATTCCCTGTTCAATGATTTGCATGACTGAATTTCTGTCGATAATTTCAAATAAAGGGTGATTTGTATCTAAGATGCGGCGAACAAATAGTTCAAATGATCGATTAAAATAGCGATGCAGAGGAAAATTAAAGCCAGTTTTCGGATGATCAAAAACAACTGCTGGGAGTTGAGTTTTCATCACTTCGCGAATTAACATTTTACCATGATTCCCTTTCACCAATGCATCATCCGGTAACATTGCCGAAAACTTGAAGAGCTCTCGGTCCAAAAATGGACAACGCACCTCTACCGAATGACACATGCTCATGCGATCCACTTTGACCAGCATATCCCCGGGCATTACGTATTTCAATCGGAACCACATCATTTTACGCAAGGTGCTCCATTGTTGTGATTTGTTTGAAAAAAAAGATTCGCTGGATGCTGACTGAAAGTATTCTCGTAACAATAATTGCAATTCTTCTTTTGTGAAATAAGTGTATAACTCAGTAATCCATTCTTGTTCCGGAAGCATTGCAAAATCGATGGCCCGTCGCAGCCCTCTCCAAAAGTCAACAGGGGGTAAATGATGCAGAAGTTTTGACTGGGTGATGCGCTGACCAGTTTTTAATATTGAGTGAGGTAATCGGCTTAGTGTGTGGATTTGTTTTCCCCAGATAAAATCGCGATATCCTCCAAATAATTCATCTCCGCCATCTCCGGATAAAACAACTTTTACGTGTTGCTTAATTTCTTTTGAAATGGCGTAAGTGGGAATGGCTGAGGAATCGACAAACGGTTGTCCAAAGTGAAGGAGCATTTCATTGAAATGAGATTCTTCAAATACCTGGCTTTTTAAGAATAGTTCATGATGTTGGGTACCAAGATGTTTCGCCACTTTTCTTGCGATAGGACTTTCGTCATACCCGGATTCTTCAAAGCGCACGTTGAATGTGTTGACAGGGCCTTTTGCCAGATCTTTTACGATGGCTGTAATGGTGCTGGAGTCAATGCCACCGGACAAGAAACAACCAATCGGGACATCTGATACCATTCGTTGTTCTACAGAATGGTACAAAAGTTTCCTGCATTCATCGACTAAATAATTTTGATTTGACGGAGCTACTGTTGAAGTGTAATCGAGGGAACCATAATCACGTAAGGTCAAACCACCTTCTCCATAAATCATGCAGTGACCTGGAGGTAAGACAAATACATTTTTGAAAAGCGTTTCAGACTTCAGGGTATACCCAAATTGCAACAATGAGCTTACATGCGCAGTGTTCAATATTTTCTTAACTGCAGGCGCCTGTAACAAAGAGGTAATTTCACTGGAAAAGGCAAAATGATTATCTTCATAATAATAATACAAAGGCTTTTCCCCAAAACAATCCCTGGCGATGAATAAAGTTTTGTTGCGGGTGTCCAAAATGCAAAAAGCAAACATGCCTTCCAGGAAATCCAGCATGTTAAAGTGGTAGGCTTCATAGAGGTGTACGAGAACTTCAGTATCCGATTGTGTTTCAAACTGATGACCTTGAAGAATCAGTTGATTCCTAATTTGTTTGTAATTATAAATCTCACCATTCATGAAGACAGCAATTGTTTTGTCTTCATTCCAAATGGGTTGCTGCCCGGTCTCAAGATCAATGATGGCAAGACGCCTCATGCCTAAACTAAAGCCTGAATGTATTAAGCATGATTCATGATCGGGTCCACGATGGGAAAGTTTGCCAACCATATTGGATAACGATTGATCATTGTAGCCTTTGAATCCTGCTATGCCGCACATACTTTTGGTTTAATGAAGGGATCATCAAATCGAATGTGAAACCTTAACGAGAAAATCAAAACCATATACAAGGCTGTATTGAATGAGATGGCATCAATGGTTTTTTTATCCGTTTAGCTTGTGTGCATAAGGTAATGTATATCATGTGTATTTCTCCTGGATTTGCCCAAAATTACATATTTTTACACATTAAAATTTATTTGTATGCAATCCAAAAAATTCATGGTTACTTCATACTGTCGAGTATGTCCAATTTTGGAAGGTTGTGTCGAGCAATAAATCATAGATACCTTGCAGGGAAATATTCCGATAATGTTGAATCATTACTTAATCACACAAGATTTACCAGGCATTTAGCCTATCCATGGAAAATATTTTAGTAACCGGAGGAGCAGGATTTGTTGGATATCATCTTGTGAATAAACTAATTCTTCAAGAACCTGCCCAGCTTTATTTACTCGATGATCTCAATGATTACTATCCTCCTGTATTGAAATACAAGCGTTTGGAGAAATTGGGCATCCAATATATGGGACAATTGGATTGGGTGACTTCGTCCATTTATCCAAATGTTCATTTTGCCAAAGCAGATATTGCCGACAAGCTTCGTTTGGAACAACTCATTTCATCCAAACCGGTGGATCTTATTTTTCATCTGGCGGCGCAGGCAGGTGTGCGTTATAGTTTTTCACATCCAGAAGCTTATTTACACTCGAATTTAATAGGATTTTTTAATGTGCTTGAATTGGCAAAACAGTTGAAGGTCAGGCACATGATTTATGCAAGCAGCAGCAGCGTTTATGGCAATAATGCTTCATTGCCATTTCATGAATCAGATCCCATCATGCATCCCATGAATTTATATGCAGCCACTAAGGCTTCTAATGAATTGATGGCTTATGCGTATTCGAGCTTATACATGATTCCGATGACCGCTTTACGGTTTTTTACGGTTTATGGTCCGTTTGGTCGTCCTGATATGGCTTATTTTAAATTTGCAGATAACATAATTCATCAAAGACCCATTGCTGTTCATGGTAATGGATTATTGAAAAGGGATTTTACCTTTATTGATGACATAGTGGTATCCATGATACTGATGATGAACAATCAACCGACTGGTGAAATTCCCCATGAAGTATATAATATCGGAAACCACCATCCTGTCGAACTTTTGTATTTTATACAGTTACTCGAAAATCTTTGTGGTAAGAAAGCAATTTTACAATTTGTACCTGAAGCAACAGGGGAGATGCAAGTGACTTATGCTAATATCGATAAACTCGTTTCAAAAATTGGATATCAACCTGAAACAAGTCTGGAAACTGGACTCGAGCGGTTTATGACCTGGTATTTGTCTGAGGATAATCCACTTCAAACAATATAATCTATGTTTGGAAAATTTCTTAGCCTTTTTCGATTCTGGTTTTATAAATTGAGATATCCGTTCGCCTTACAATCTGAACGGCTTGGTGGATTTGGCATGCGATGCCGATTAAAAATCAAAGGGAAGTTGGAATTAGGGCAACAAGTACATTTTGGAACAGATGCCTACATAGATATTCAGGGAGTGGCTACTTTAGGTTCAAAAGGATATTATAATGATCATGTCAGGATCGTTTGTCATCAACACATTGAAATCGGGAGCAATGTTTTAGTTGCATCAGGAGTGTCGATATACGATCATGATCACCATGTTTCATTTGGGGAAAATGGAAATTTGAATTTTGACGGATATGATTGCGCGCCCATTCGAATTGGAAACAATGTGTGGATAGGTGAGAAATCAATTATTTTGAAGGGCGTTACCATCGGCGACAATGTAATTGTTGGAGCAGGTTCTGTGGTTAAACATGACATTGATTCAAATTGGATGGCAGCAGGTAATCCCTGCAGACCCATTAAACCATTAAATACTTCAGAAAAGGGAGGATGAGTCCACCGGATTGCAGATATCGTTACATTCTGATCGGTCCGGCTTATCGGGGAGACCAGGCATCCATTGGAGGTACAACGGTGAGCTTTGAATTGCTACGGGAGTATCTAGTCCAACAAGGCTACCCCTGTTTTTTTATTAAGACCAATCGCTTTGGCAATTCTGTTGCACCCATTTTGAATGCTTTGCGTGTGTTTTGGTCACTGATTAAAAAAATAAAATGGGCAGACTGGATCATGTTACATGCGAGTCCGCGGGGTGTTGTGATGTTTTCTCCGGCTTTGTATTTGATCACCAGATGTTATGGGAAGAAGTGGGCGATCAGGGTATTCGGTGGAGATTTTGATGCCTACATTGTGAAAGGGCCCATTTTCCGGAAATGGTTGTTTCACAAGGTAATCAATCGTTCAAACATCATGTTTCTTCAAACGAATGCACTCACCACCCAAATGAAATCCTTACATCCGCATATTGAGTGGATGCCAACTTCCAGAATACTTCCGGTTTTAGAAGCATCAAATAAAAATTATTTAAAGCGTTTTGTGTATGTGGGCCAATTGCATGAGCGCAAAGGAATTGATCTTTTGATACAACTGGCTGAGCATCTTCCGGAAGATTATAGCCTTCATTTGTATGGACCTATACTTGATGAAAAGTATGCCTTTCTTTCCTCTTCGAAATTTTACATGGGTACACTTACTCCCTCAGATGTAATAGATATCTGGAAATCTTATGACATATTGCTATTTCCTTCGAATCATCCCGGAGAAGGTTATCCCGGTGTGGTTATTGAGGCGCTTTCCCATGGTCTTCCGGTCATTGCTTATAATTGGTTGAGTTTACCAGAGCTCATCACTGACGGCCGCAATGGATTTCTTTTAACTTCACTCGAGCCATCTGTTTGGATGCAAAAAATATTGATGATAAATGAAATGGTATTTGAAGCATTGAGCAAGCATGCGATACACGATGTCAAAAAATTTAGTTTGGAGGCCGTCACAGCGAAAATGATCTCCGCAATGGAGAGTTACCCAGACGATTCTTCACGATCATAGAAAACCCCTTGGAACATGTGCGGTATTGCCGGTTTTATTTCTGAAATCAATGAATTCCTTCAACGCGAAGATGCCTTGTACATCAGGCATCGTGGGCCTGACGACTTTGGAAGTTATTGCAGGCCTCCAGTAAAATTGTTACATTATCGATTGTCCATTTTGGATTTAAGTAAAAATGGCCATCAACCCATGATTTCACCCGATGGTCGATTTGTCTTGGTGTATAATGGCGAAGTGTATAATCATATCGAACTGAGAGATCAACTCAATCATAAGTATGAATTTAAATCCTCTTCCGATGCAGAGACCATTTTGTATGCATATGTAGAATGGGGAACTAAGGCATTTGCAAAGTTGAATGGAATATTTGCATTGGCCATCTATGATACCGAACAAGAAGAACTGATTCTTGCAAGAGACTTCTTCGGAATTAAACCTTTGTATTATTTTTCAAATGGCAATGAATTTTCCTTTGCATCGGAAATTAAGGGATTGCTAAATACGCCTGAATTTGATCGTAGCCTCGATTATAAAAGCCTTTCAAATTATATCCGGTATTTATACAGTCCTGGCGCTTCAACTCCATTCAGAAAAGTAAAAAAACTTGAGCCCGGTACTTATATGGTATGTCAGGTGAAGCCATTCGCATTGGGTCATCCTGTTCGGTTTGCGCAATGGCCAAATGGCTGTTTACGAAATTTTCAGACAGAGCGACAAGCGGTAGATGCAATGGATGAACTTATGATGCAAGTGGTAGAGCGTCAAATGCTTTCCGATGTACCCGTTGGATTTTTTATGTCGGGAGGAATTGATTCCAGTTTGTTGGTGGCTATGGCAAGGAAGCTTTATCCAAACCGTGATTTTTATGGATTCACCATTTCCAATGCTTTTGAAAATGATGATGGATTTGGTGACGACCTTCCATTTGCAAGAAGTCTGGCAAAACAATTGTCTGTGGATTTACAGGAAGTATCAGCAAGATTCAACATTGATTCCGCGTTTGACGAAATGGTTTGGTGCCTGGATGAACCTCAAGGCGATGCAGCTCCTTTGATGGTGGATAAGATAGCACAGGCATCACGTGAAATGGGAATTCCGGTATTGTTGGGTGGACTTGGAGGCGATGACGTGTTTTCGGGTTATCGCAGACATGTATCCCTGCAAATTGACCAATTTCTGCATCATCTTCCACTGGGATGGAGGAGAGCCATGAGAAAAATATTGCATTCTCTTCCGGCAACTTCTCCGGTGATGCGAAGAATGCACAAATTCGGAGACGGGTTGTCGTTTGATACTATGAACGAACGTTTGTTAATGTATCATGATTGGTTACCGTGGCAAGAGGTAAAAAAACTTTTCACCATAGACATTCAGGAGCAATTTCTGGGAGATGATCCAGCTGAGGAATTGTTGGAAGACCTTGAAACCAATGCGTCAAACTATAGTAATTTACAGAAAGCCTTGTATCTGGAATGCCGGTATTATCTTCCGGATCATAATTTGAATTACACGGATAAAATGGGCATGAAGCATGCAGTGGAAATCCGTGTACCCTATCTGGATAAAGAATTGGTGGAATTCGGATTTCAATTGCAGGATGAATTAAAATTGAAGGGGATGACCACTAAATACATTCTTCGCAAACTCGCAGAGCGGTACTTGCCAAAGGAGATTGTAAATCGACCCAAAACCGGATTCGGAGGACCAGTGCGAAAGTGGATGCAAGATGAAATGAATTCAAGAGTTAAACGGGACCTGGAATCAACATTTCTCAGGGAACAAAACATATTTCATGATCATAACATTCAGGCTTTATTAAACATACAGAACAGTGGTTCTCGTGATGTAGCTTATCCCTTGCTGGCCATTCTGGCCATTCAATCCTGGTGGAAACAGTTTATCCTATAAGGGCTAAGAAACTATACGGATGATTTGATCCACGACTTCCTGCGTAGCTTGACCTTCCATTATTCCACATTCCATTTGCTTGGCGAACTCGGCATCCAGTTGAAAACGCGTTGAATCCATCTGAAATTCAAGAATCAAATTGGACAACTGTTTATAATTGCGCACCACCTGTGTGCCTCCCAGCGCCACAAATTTTTTTATATGGGTATAATCCAATAACCTGATGGCCGATTCCCAATAAGGCAATGAATGTCCTCCGTCAAACATCGGCGCGATGTTTGCTTTTCCGGCCATTAAAGCATCTATGGAAAGGGTCGAACAAGAGTTGATACAGACCAGGCAACGGCTCAATGCATTGGAGAGCATTTTCATATCTTCCAATTCCATGCTCCAAGGAAGTTTGCTTTCGGCAAGTAAGGGAAACATAAGATGCACCCGTTGACTTTTCAGCACATTTAACCTTGTAACCCAAGTTTGATCTGCAAAACCACCCTTTACGTTTTGAGGATGCGGACGTACTAACAAGTGTAAGTTACTGCCAAACCGGCCTTGTTCGATCATTTGTGCGAGCCATTCAACGATTTCGATTTCGTATGGAACAAACCGCGGACTGCTCATGCCAAATAAAATAAAAGAACAGTCATCGGGTAAACCAAACCGTTCCAATGAAAGAAATTGATCTGGTTCATTTTTTACTTTATGGTGCAGGTCAAAATGTGGGACACCAGTTGCCACAATTCGATTGGATGAAATGCCATAATGCGATAACAATTCGGATTGCATGACAGGCCCCCAGGCAAGATACCAGTCTGCCAAGCTATAAAATCTTCCTTTGCAGGTAATGTTATCCCAGCTCAACAAATGGATACAACGTGTAATGCCCTGTAATTTGGCCTGATGAAGTAGGATGCCTTCATGCACATTTACAGGATAAGTGGAAACAAGGAGGTCAATGGATTGACGTTTTAATAATTCTGCCGCTTCTGCATCCTTCAACATGAGACCCTCCAGCGAATGATACATTTGCCTCAGAATTTTTGACCGGGAGAAAATTTTTTGAAAAACCCACAGGATGTATGGGATTACTTTCTGAATAAAAAACCTGTGCTTGAGTTTGTGAACTTCATAATAATGTTTTTCATACAAAGCCGGATTGGATTTTAAATTTTCCAGAAAATAACTCCGATATAAGCCATAGTGTGACTTCCAAATCCATTTTCTGGATTGGAAGGCGAGCAATGAAATATCATGTTGTTTACCATAAGTTTGTAAAACAGGATCATGAACGTCAAGCGTAATAATACTCACCGCAAATCCCTGGTCTCTCAGCTTTCCCAAAAGATTGGTTTGCATCAGCATTCTAGCTGCAAAGCCATGGGATACAAGATAAGCAATATGAGGGGAGTCTTTTGACATGAACATCAGCTGGGAGCGAAAATACAATTTGTACAGAATTGCAATGGCATGAATTCAAGGCTACTAAATGAATGTGACTTTCTGGTCATTAAAATTTTTTAACGTATTCTTTTATATTGAAAATCAAAAGAAAAGATAATTTTTGAGCTTGGGACTTTGTCCGCTTTTTGTCAAAGTGTGAGAGACGTGTATTTTTGTTGAATAATTGTTTTTATGGATGTTCGAATTGAAAACTTAAGCAAGCATTACGGCCCTCAAAAGGCCGTGGATGGTATTTCCTTTGAAATCAGGTCAGGGGAAATCGTTGGTTTTTTAGGTCCTAACGGAGCCGGAAAAACCACCACCATGAAAATGTTGACACAGTATCTGGCTCCGGATGCAGGCACCATTTGGTACGACAACAGTAGTGCTGTCCATACAGACATTCGAAGGCAAATCGGTTACTTACCTGAACACAACCCTTTGTACGAAGACATGCCGGTCATCAATTACCTTCACTTCATGGCATCTTTGCAGGGAATGGATAAACATCTTATTTCGGACCGGGTCCGTGAAATGATCAAAACCTGCGGACTGGATATTGAAAAACATAAGAAAATAGGAGAGTTGTCAAAAGGTTTTCGACAACGCGTAGGATTGGCACAAGCCATCATACACAATCCGAAAGTATTGATTCTGGACGAACCAACTACAGGACTGGATCCTAATCAAATTGTTGAAATTCGGGAACTCATCCGCAAATTGGGCAAAGAAAAAACGGTCATATTAAGTACCCATATTTTGCCTGAAGTTGAGGCTACCTGTGACAGGATATTGATCATCAACAAAGGGAAAATTGTGGCGAATGGCAGCGTCGATGAGCTGAGGTCGCGCTCAGAGGGCCGGCAGGTTTTACATGCCCGGATTGAAGGTGCTGAAGCTGAAAAAATTCAACAAATTATTTCATCCATTTCTACAGTCGAAGTGTTTAAATGGGTAGACCCATCACGGGGAATGTTTGAAATACAAAGCCGTACAGGCGAAACTTCCAATCGATCCCTCTTTCATGCTTGTGTCGATCATCGTATGGAGTTGCTTGAGCTTATCCCATTCGAAACCAAATTGGAAGATATATTCAGAGATCTAACCTTGAACTAATTTAACCTAACATCATCATGAACTCACCTGTTTGGACCATTGCCAAAAAGGAATTGAACACATTTTTTGATTCCCTGGCTGCTTATATCCTGATCATTGCGTTCTTGGGCTTCAGCGGATTTTTTACCTGGATTTCAGGTTCGGATATTTTTCTTCGCAAAGAAGCAGACCTTGCAGTTTTTTTTAGTGTTTCAAAGTGGACATTGTTTTTCTTCATCCCGGCCATTACAATGAAAATGTTGGCAGAAGAAAATAAAAGCGGAACCATTGAACTGCTGTTGACCAAAGCCGTCACCGCAAGGCAAGTTGTACTGGGTAAATTCTTTGCATGCTGGCTCTTGATTGCCATCACCTTATTGTTTACCATCAGTTATTATATTACCATCAGCAGACTGGGCAACATGGATCATGGTGCTACTTTATGTGGATACATTGGGCTGTTGCTCATGAGTGCCGGATACATCGCTATTGGTTTATTTGCGAGCAGTGTTACCAATAATCAGATCATTGCTTTTCTCATTGCCCTGCTGATCGGAATTTTCTTTCACTTTATTTTCGATATGCTGTCATTCGGATCATCAGGGTGGACAGGGCAATTGTTGAGTAGTCTGAGTGCCAGCAGACATTTTGATGCTATATCCCGCGGTGTATTGGATAGCAAGGACCTGATCTATTTTACCGGCTTGGTATTTTGCGGTTTATACTTTTCTGAACTTTTTGTAACTAAACGATTAAAGTAAGTGAATTATGTTGAAATCAAAATACAATATCATTCTGCTGATATGTTTAGGATTTGTTGCGATCAATTATTTTGGAAAATATTTGTTTTTGCGAATTGATTTAACTGAAAACAAAGCATTTACTCTGTCCAAGGCAACAAAGGATGTCATGAAAAGTCTGGACGGTAAAGTGGAAATAACCGCATACTTTTCAAAAGACCTTCCGATCGATATCGCCAAGTCACGTGAAGAACTCGACCATCTATTGAATGAGTATTCCAGTTTGTCCAAAGGAAATCTTTCTTATCAATTTGTCGATCCAAATGAAAGCCCGGCACTCGAAGAAGAAGCAGGAAAAGCAGGCATACGACCTGTTATGATCAATGTTAGAGAAAAAGACCAGGCAAAACAGCAGAAAGCATTTTTAGGGGCTGTGATTAAAGTAGACGAAAAAACAGAAGTCATTCCCGTCATTCAGCCGGGAATTGCCATGGAATATGCCTTTACCACTGGAATCAAAAAACTGGTAGGAAAGAATAAACCAAAACTAGGGTTCATCCAGGGTCATGGCGAAGCGACACTACAGGAAATGCCTCAAGCCTACCAATCACTGAGTATTTTATATGATTTGGCTTCCACCTACACCCAATACGATACCGTGGACTTGTCCGCATTTAAAACCCTCATCATGGTGAGACCCAAAGACAGTATTTCACCGGCTCAATTTGATCGCCTGGATCAGTACCTTTCGAATGGTGGACAAGTGGTGCTGGCATTCAATCAGGTGGATGCCAATATTCAATACGGTATGGCTACTGCCATGAATACGGGAATTAAAACATGGTTGGAATCCAAAGGATTGCAGGTGGACGATGCTCTGGTGCGGGATGCGCGTTGTGGTCAGGTAAATGTTACCCAGCAGCAAGGCTTTTTCTCATTTTCCACACCCGTTCAATTTCCGTATCTGCCCTTGATCCAATCCTTTACAAACCATCCGATCACCAAAGGGATCGAACAGATCCTGTTGGAATTTGCAAGTCCATTGCAATTTAAGGGTCATCCTGACTATGATTTTACACCCCTCATCATGACTTCAGATCACTCTTCAAGGGAAGCCGTTCCTTTGCGATTTGATGTTCAAAGAAATTGGACCGATGCTGATTTTAATGAGAAAAATATTGCAGTAGGTGGAGTGCTGAAAAATAAATCGGGCAATGGTGGCTCACTCATTGTTTTTTCAGATGGAGATTTTGCGGTGAATGGAAGCGAACAACGTCGTCTGAATGAAGACAACATCAGTCTTCTGGTCAATAGTATCGATTTTTTAAGCGATGATACCGGCTTAATTGATTTGCGGACTAAATCAGTCGAGACCCGGCCCATAAAAGAGTTGGATGATGCAACACGAAACACACTGAAATACCTGAATTTCCTGATGCCTATTGGTCTGGCCATTTTATATGGTATTTTCCGGTTTAACCGAAACCGGCAGATCAGGGTGAAACGGATGGAAAAACGATACAGTTGATAGAAATGTTGAGCAATAAAGAAATCGCGGGTTTGTTTCATGAGTTGGCCTCCTTGATGGAGTTGTATGAAGAGAATCCGTTTAAAATCCGATCCTACGAAAATGCTTATTTGGCCCTTCGAAAATTGGACCTGCCCTTATTGGAAATGAGTGACGATGAATGGAAACAATTAAAGGGCGTGGGGGCGGCTATTGCAGAGAAACTTAAAGAAATAAAAGTTACTGGAAGTTTTAAGAGCCTGGACGAATTTCGAGATAAAACTCCGGAAGGTGTACGCACTATGCTGCGAATAAAAGGACTCGGTCCAAAAAAAGTCAGAAGCATCTGGAAGGAACTCAATATCGAAAGCCCTGGTGAATTAGCTTATGCGTGTGGTGAAAACCGTTTGATTGAATTAAAAGGTTTTGGCCCGAAGCTCCAGGAAGAAATTCGAAACAGTATTTTGTTTTTTGACCATCAAAAATCACTTTTTCTCTATTATAAACTCTTTGAAGAAGCGAAAGAATTGATCGAGGCGCTGATGCACAAAAATCCCGGTTGCCGTTTTGTGAAGACAGGTAGTCTGCGACGTGCAAATCCTGTATTGGAAAAAATTGAAATTCTAACCGATGCCAGGGAAATCATATATCCAGTTGAGTATGTTCCTAGTGACCTTGAAAATGGAATATGGAAAGATTCATTTCCGGTGAGGATTTATTTTTGCGACCCGGCAGACTGGAACATACAACTGTTAGTTACAACTGGTGGCAACGAACACTTTTTAACCACCATTACCGGAAGATTAATAGGAAAGCAGGGCAATACCGAACAGGAACTTTTTGAACAAGCAGGAATGGGTTACCGTCCTCCGGAATGTAGAGATCTTTTTTTCTCACCGGAATTTGATGAAAAGAATCTAATAGAACAATCAGCCATTTATGGGGTGATTCATACCCATACGACTTATAGCGATGGAATGTATTCTATTGAAGCTATGGCAGAAGAATGCATCCGGTTAGGTTACCAATATCTGGTGATATCAGATCATTCCCGTTCAGCCTTTTATGCAAATGGATTAAGTATTGAACGCATCGAACAACAGTGGCGCGAAATTGACCAGTGGAATAAAAGCCATTCTGGTTTTCATATTTTTAAATCCATTGAATCGGATATTCTGAATGATGGATCTTTGGATTATCCGGACGAAATACTTCAGGGTTTTGATCTGGTGATTGCTTCAATCCACAGCAATTTAAAAATGGAAGAAGCTAAAGCCATGAAGCGTCTGATTCAGGCGATTGAAAATCCTTATACACGAATTCTTGGACATCCAACTGGGCGCATTTTGTTGTCAAGACCCGGATATCCGGTAAACCATAAGGTGCTATTGGATGCTTGTGCAGCAAATGGTGTGGTGGTGGAACTCAATGCAAATCCACTACGCCTGGACATCGATTGGCAATGGATACCCTATGCAATGGAGCGAGGTGTAAAAGTGTCAATAAATCCTGATGCTCACAATCTAAAAGGGATTCAGGACATCCGTTTTGGTTTGCTGTCCGCCAGAAAAGGCGGGTTGTTAAAAAATTTATGTTTGAATTCCATGAATATTACAGAATTTAAATCTTGGATTTTAGAAAAAAACAACTTTTAATAATCGTTAACATTATGTTTGAAATAGAATAAATGGGTTCGATGAGTATTGATTTAATTTTACAGTCTATTTGCTGAAAAAAATTATTTAAATCATTAATTCATCATGAAAAAATTACAATTATTTTCTTATGTATTATTTGCAGGTTTACTTGCAGTGACTGCCTGTAAATCTGATAAAGCAGCGGAATCTACCGAAGCTCCTGCAACAGATGCTTCAATTACTGATCCAGGTGCTGCTGCTGCTGCTCCGGCTGAAGCCGCTCCAACCGGTCCAACCACTACCGTTGAATTCGCGGATATGGTGCATGATTGGGGAGAAATTAAAGAAGGCGAGCACATGAAATATTCTTTCAAATTTAAGAATACAGGTACTGAGCCTTTGATCATCTCTGACGCAAAAGGTAGTTGTGGTTGTACAGTTCCAGATTGGCCAAGAGAGCCAATTGCTCCAGGTGCAAGTGGAGAAATCAAAGTTGAATTTGATTCTAAAGGAAAGGGTAGTGATGATGGTTCAAAACAAACCAAAAAAGTTACCGTTACGGCTAACACCAATCCTCCTCAAACTTATCTTACCATCACTGGTGTAGTAAGAAAAGATCCTAATGCTAAACCAGCTGCTGGTGCTCCAACCCATTAATAGGAAAGCAAGATAAATCTATCATCAACCCGTACTGAACTACAGTACGGGTTTTTTGTTTTGTAATCGTTCATGTCAACCATTCGATCTTATCTTTCCCTAGTCAAATTCAGCCACACGGTATTTGCATTGCCGTTTGCAGTGATTGGTTTTGTCATTGGACTGCACAACGCACCCACATCATCCTTTGATTATTTTTTATTGTTGTGGGTTTTAATTTGCATGGTTACCGCACGGAATGCAGCAATGGCTTTCAACCGTTGGGCAGATCGCGACATAGACGCACTCAATCCAAGAACGCGCATGAGGGAAATTCCATCAGGAGCTATTAAATCCAGTCATGCACTTATTTTTGTCATCATCAACAGTGTAGTGTTTTTGATCAGCGCTTTTCAAATCAATTCATTGTGTTTTATTTTATCTCCGGTTGCGCTGGCTGTGGTGTTGGGATATTCTTATACCAAACGGTATTCCTGGTTATGTCATTTGTTTCTGGGTCTGGGTCTTTCATTGGCACCTTTGGGGGCTTACCTGGCGGTCAAAGCCAGCTTTGACGGGCTCCCTCTGTTATATGCAATTGCCGTATTGACCTGGGTTGCTGGATTTGACATCATTTACGCGCTCCAGGATATTGTGTTTGACCAGGATCAACAATTGCAATCCATACCAGCCCGATTTGGAAGAAAAGCTGCACAAGGCATTTCCATTGCTTTGCATGTCATTTGTGCAATTTGCATTATGTATGCTACCTACCTGCTTCACATGCGATATCAATTAAGCGGTGGCATTTATTTTGGAAGCGCAATATTTATTGGCATGCTGGTATTCCAGCACAGAATCATCTCGCAAGGAGATTTATCCAAAATTAATCTTGCTTTTTTTACAGCCAATGGTTTTGCCAGTGTTGCGCTCGCGGTAGGAATCGTTTTCGATTTTTATTGTTAAGCATTGAATGCATTTATTTGGATAATAATTTGTTGGTTACTCAGATGTCAGGGCTTTGCCCCTGAATTACCCTATTAATTTGTTATGAAAGAAGATGTCAGGGCACAGCCTCTGAATTACATTTTTTATTTGTTGTGAATGAAGAGGTCAGGACTATGCCTCTAGATTACAATTATATTTTATTTTGAACGGGGGCTTTACAGAAAGGTAAAGGTCAGAGCCCTGACATCTTCGTAGAAACATGGAACATAATATTGGTAGGGGCTTAGCCCTGACATCTTCGCAGCAACGCGGAATAAAATATTGGTAGGGGCGTAGCCCTGAAATCTTCGTTTTACGAATGATGCAAAAGATAACTAGGGTCAGTTATTTTAAGACAAGACACAGAATGATACAAATAATAAATTTACAATCACCCTAACACCTACTGGTGCAGTAAAAGATGCTGAAGAAATTTTTCAAAGGCACGTGTGCGATGACTCAATTGAAATTTAATTTCCAACGGTAATTCTCCAAATGTTTGATCGAATCCTTCCGGAATAAACAACGGATCATAACCAAAGCCGTGTTGACCTTTTTGCTGATAAGCAATTCGACCCTCCACCTTGCCATCAAAAAGATAATGACGTCCATCGATATCTATATAAGCAATTACCGTAAGAAATCTTGCTGTGCGCATTGTTGCATTTGACATCTCGGTCAATAACTTATCCATATTCGCTTGTGCATTTCTTTCCGGCCCCGCATAGCGTGCAGAATAAACACCCGGAGCACCATGCAAAACATCCACTTCCAATCCTGAGTCGTCAGCGAAACACGCTTTACCGCTAAGCTCAAACAGCTGCCTAGCCTTTTGAAGAGCATTTTCCACTAAGGTCGAACCGGTTTCTTGTAACTCAATGTTTAGGTTCAGTGAATCCAGATTCTTTAATGTCCAACCTTCAGGGAGAATGGCCTTGATTTCTTTTGTTTTAGAGGTATTTGAGCTGGCAAAAATTAATTCCATCGAATCCAAGAATGAATTGAAAAATGAAATTCCATGATTGTTATGAATTAAACATGGACTTCAGGGCTTGCCACAACATTTTTTTCTCCGCATCATTTTGATATTGTCCTAGTTTATGTGCGTTGAGGATCTTCCAATCAAGAAGCGTTGTGATCTTGTGTAAAGGTAGTTCACCTTGAAAATGAATGTGGTCCATAGGAATTCCAAACAAGATCAGGTTCATCGGTTTTTCTGACAGATTTTTTGAAAGGCCAATACGCTGATGAGCGGAAATTATAGCTACCCGAACATTATTTCCATCGGTTAATCCCACCGCTGCCAGAACTTTGGTCAGAAATAGTTTGTGGTTATCCAAACGGTAATCCTCCTCATTGACTATAGCATAATTTTGAATATCCCCTTGGACAAAAGTCAGAAGTGTTTCGGGTTCAGGAATCTGGTACGCGGGTCTTTTGGCTGAGATGTATTCCAAACGATGGAGAATTAATATTAACCTTCTGCAAATAAACCTTAAAATTAGTCATTCTACAGACATTATCTTAACTTTGTACAAAACAGAAACTATGGCTTATCACATCAGCATTGAAAAGACTAGGAATTCAAAAATTTCTACGGTTGACTTTAACAACATACCATTTGGTAAAGTCTTTGCAGATCATATGTTTATTGCTGATTTTGATGGCCGACAATGGAAAAATTTTGAAATTCGACCATTGGAAAGAATCCCTTTTCATCCTGCAACCATGGCATGGCATTACGGACAAGCCATTTTTGAAGGCATGAAAGCATCCATCTCATCAGAAGGTGTACCCCTGTTATTCAGACCTGAGGATCATGCTAAACGATTGAATGTGTCTGCATCAAGGATGTGCATGCCCGAATTTCCTGAAGATTTATTTGTCGAAGCATTGAGCAAGTTGGTTTGGTTGGACAGGGATTGGATACCCCGCAATGAAGAAAGCGCACTCTATATACGTCCTGTGATGATGGCCACAGATGAGTTTGTAGGAGTAAGATCCTCCGATACCTTTAAACTCATGATCATGAACCTCCCATCAGGTCCTTATTATGCTAAACCCGTCTCCCTTTTGGTAGAAGAAAAATATGTTCGCGCCGTGGATGGTGGAGTGGGAGAGGCTAAAGCTGCCGGAAACTATGGGGCGTCATTGTATCCGACAAAATTGGCTAAACAAAAAGGTTATGATCAGGTCATCTGGATGGATGCGCACGAGTTTAAATATGTACAGGAAGTTGGGACCATGAACATTTTCTTTGTCCTCAAGGATAAGGTCATTACACCAAATCTCAGTGGTACCATTCTCCGCGGAATTACACGCGAATCATTGATCACCTTGCTGCAGGAAAAGGGTTATACGGTAGAAGAAAGGCCTGTGACCATGGAAGAAATTGCTGCAGCGCATGATTCCGGACAGTTATTGGAAGCTTTTGGTGCAGGGACTGCTGCGGTAGTGGCCAACGTGGATCGCATTGGGTACAAGGGCAGAGATCTCATCATGTCACCCGAAAACTGGAATCTTTCCCAATCCTTGAAAGCGGAAATCAACGGAATTCGTTCCGGCCGTTTGCAGGACACACATGGCTGGATTCATCCAGTCTTATTGGAAGAGGCCGTCATGGTCTAATTCTGGATGTTACCTTATGATAAACTAACATTTGTTAGTTTCTAAATATCAAATTATTTGAGGGGCTCAGGCCATCAACAGGTTCAGTGATGTTTATTCATGGGCAATGAAAACGTTTATGATCCTTCGGAAAATTTACGTTGAGAAATTGCAACGGATTTTCTTCTTGCGTTTAAATGAGCAATAACCCAAATCCTTATCGATAAGGCTATTGGCTGAATTTAAGTGGGTGAAATCTTTTTTTAGAAATCGGCGAAAAACATTCGTCACCATAACACAAGTTTATGCTTTATGCTTGTGGGTTTGCGCGTTTGTCCGCAGATTAAATGGTCATCTTAAATTTTGAACAACAACGTTCTTTGTTGGCTGATTCCATCCGAGGTCATCAAATAATATGCGCCGGGAAGCCATTTTCTAGAAGCCCATTTTACGAAATTATAGCCTTGTTGCGTTTGGACGGTACCGGACTCAATAATTTTACCATATACATCCACCAGTTGATAGTGAATATCCTTTTTTGTGGAAGATTCAAATTCAATGAATAATATTTCAGAAAATGGATTAGGTCTGGCTGTTACCGTAAATCCTTCTGATACGATTTCAGGTTCGGTACTGACGGGATTTTGAACTTTTTCTGCTGAAAACAATATTTCAGATAGACCTGCACAATCTTTTGGCTGGTCATCCACATCGGTGATCAAAACATAACGGGCTTTGGGTATGATGATATCCGTCCATGGCATCCCTTCGTATCGATTGTTACCTTCCGCTGGTTGAAGTTGAAATTCGCCGGCATGGTTCCAGACGATACTGTCTATCGAATAATCAATGGCAATTTTTAACATACCCCAATCCAGTCGTCCAGGATCATTCAGGTTCCAGATTTTAAATTGATCAATCCGGTAATTGCGATTCAGATCAAACAATATCCAGTGACTGGCGGGGTGTGCTGGATTCGGATTTTCTTTTAATTTACAACTGATCCACGAATCATTCCAATTGGTGCTGTGCCGGTCAGGAAAGCATTGTGCGCTTACGCTTAACTGAAGAGCAGCAAATACAACGATCAATAAATTTTTCATGGTTTACTGTTTAAAAATTGAGAAATCCAATCGGTTTTTTTCCTGATTGAGGATTGTAGAAATTTCCAATATTGGGCAATGCATAATTTAAATCACTTGGAGAAACGCCCATCCACAAGGCCAATTCAGCAAAATATTGGTCGACCGAAGTCGTTGGAATAATCACACCATCATAAACATTTAAAGGTGACTTTGGTCCCAACAGAGGATATTGTCCAAACATCTTTTTCGCGACGACAGCACCACCCATCACCATGACATTTCCGCCCCACGCATGGTCAGATCCATTTCCATTGGAGGTCAGTGAGCGACCAAATTCGGACATCGTAAAAGTTGTTACCTGTTGAAACAAATTCAATTCTTCAAGGGCCTTATTGAATTCAGAAAGTGCATTGTCGACGACTTCCAACATTTGTCCCTGATTTTGTAGCACTTCGTCGTGATGATCCCAGCCTTGAAAATCAATAAAGAAAATCTGTCTTTTAAATCCTAGTTGCTCATGCGCTGAAATAGTTCTGGAAACCATTTTGAAAGCATTGCTGATGTAGTTGTCCGTAAAACTGGTTTGCAATTCAGGAGCAGATTCCAGGGCATCGGAAAATTGACGATGGCCATCGCGAGAACTTTTTATAACATCAATATAGGTTTTCTGGAATGGATCCGCATAAGCGTGGTCGATAATGGAATCCAAAGCGCGTCCGCGAATGATGTTAAACTGGTCGTACATATTGTCAGAACCATAACCTTCGATGCCAATGCTTCCCTGGTAAGGGTCGATAGCGAATTCTATGGTTTCATTTCCGGTTTGAAACAAATTCGTTCCGGCGAGTGAAAGGTTCATTGAAATTTTGTCGGAACTGTTCATGTCCCGGATTAAGTCTGCTAACCGGCCTCCCCACCCAACAGTGGCACGTTGATCTGCCAGAGAAGTTTGCCATTGTTGCGCCTGGTCAGAATGTGACAACAAACCCAAAGGCAATTTTACAGAGCCATCATAAAAGGCATTTTGAGTGACGGGTTCGAGTAATGTTCCCACATTACTAACAAATGTTAGTTTGCCGTCGTTATACAAACGTTGTGTTTCCGGCATGTAGGGATTGACTCCAAAGGTACGCCCGGGAGTATTTCCAACCTGCAACGGAAGCAAATCAGCTTTAGGAATGGCAAGATTACCGCGGGATAATTGATAGTCCCCGAATTCTTTGGTGCTCATCGGTACCAGCATATTGAATGCATCGTTACCTCCAGACAAATTCAGACAGACGAGTGCTTTATACGCAGGATCCAAGGCGCTATTTGAAATAGCCAATGCATTAATGGCTTTCAGGTTTAGCAAGGCATTGATCAGGGAGGTGGAACCAATGGCTGCACAACTTGCCTGGCCAATGAATTGACGTCTTGAGAATTTCTTCATGACTGATTATTTAAAAATTGCGTAATCGGGAGATACCATGATGAGATAAATGGCCATCCGCACTCGATCTTCGCGGTAATCGCCAAATTTAAATGGACTGATGGCTTCTGTAACGATTTTTCGTGTACGATCACTGAGTTGCCCGTGTGTCAACAAAACATCCAGGCGATTGAGTAAAACTTCAGGATCCTGTGCAAGTTCTTCCAGTTCGTTGGTATTGATGACCGCATACGGATCATCGGTTTCCCAGCTGGTCATCACATAATCGTGAATGGCCCAATTGTTGACCTGATTGATATAACCAATGCTCGTTCTGGAGTTGTGAATTTGAAATTCGGGAGCGGCAAGACCCATTTGGTCTAACATTCCTTTTGGACGATAAAAAGGTGAAAAGAAATTGAAAACGGTTGGAGAGGCCAGGGGTATCTGGCCGGTACCTAACCACTGGTAATAACCATTGTTCCAATAACGGCCATAAAATTGTTCGATATTCATGGCCTTGGTGAAATGTGAATATCGGGTAAGGGGTTCGCGGAGTTGTCCGTTGCTTTGGTCCAACAACCATTCGCAGGTTCTGGCTTCAGGATCCAGCAAAATGGCTTTGATGACTGCCCCAAGGTTTCCTCTCTGGCCTTTTTCATCAGCAGCAAATACTTTTGCTACCCGTTCGACATAGGCTGGACTTGGGTTGGATTTTATCAATCGTTGAATGAGTTGTTTGCAAATAAAGGGTCCGGTATTGGGATGGCGGAATAGCGCATCGATGGCCATTTGAATGTCTTCCATTCCGGAAAGACCTGAGGGCACTGTCACGCCGTTTACCAGAAATTTTTCTCCAGGTTCATGATGTCTTGGATAAAGGCGCATGGGAACTGTCATATCGGCTAGATAAATGCCCATGCCAAACACCGCAGTGTCAAGGTACATATTAGGGACAACTTTAGCGATGCCTAATCCTGTAAATACCTTGGCCATTTCCTGAATTTCTTTTTGGGAATACGTGGGTATGGTATTTCCGGCAGAATCGAGTTTGGGAGTTCCGTCTGGATTCAGTTCGAGTAAACCGATGGAAAACAATTGCATGATTTCCCGGGCATAATTTTCGTCAGGCCGGATGTTTTCAGCCGTATCGGTTTTAGGGTTATTCAAATGACTGAGGTAAAATCCCATGGTAGGGTGGAGACTAACTTCCGTTAGTAAATCTCTATAATTCCCAAAAGCATTTCTTCTGAGGATATCGTAATAAGAAGCCAGACCTTCACCATAACCCTGCAAATCAGACTCTATGGAGATGACAAATATTTCACTGAGGGCAAGCGCTATGCGTTGTCTCAAACGGTCGTTTTGCGTCATGTGCTGCGTCCACCAGGCATATTGAAAATGCAGCCAATTGGCATAACTGGGAGCATCGGCTGAATCGCCACCGGTAATGAAATGCCAGTCAATGACTTCTTTTAAAATATTGCGGGTGTCTGACAGCAAGCTATTTCCAGGTATTTGGATTTGTTGATCAATCCATTCTTCAAAGTCTCCGTATGCCAGTTGCCGGATTTCTTCCAGACTGGATCCCAGCGTGGCTTGATAAAGAAAACGGCTGGCATCGTAATAGGGTCCGACCAATCCATCGCCATTGAATGAGGAACTGGCTTTGCAGCTGTCTTTACGATTGTTGGGATGCCAGTTGTCGCTGGAATATACTTTTACGGGATTTGGATTGGCGTGTCCACCCAAAATTACCGTTTGTGCATGACTCTGGAGTGAGAGCACCAGCAGTCCGGCGAGGAGGTTCATTTTCTTGAGATGCTTCATATGCACCGGTTTGATTGTGCAGTAAAAGTAAGTTTTCTAAAAGGAAAGATCTTCAAATCATGGAGGGTAGTTGAAAAATTCAGGGTATTCCCTGAGGATATTGCCTGGTTGACTCAGGGTTTACCCTGAGTTGGGGCAAAGGCTTTTTAGGTATTATGTGGTAGAAGTATCTGGTATGAGCCCATTATGTTTGATGGATGTTATCGGGATTGAAGATGTCAGGGCTCTGGCCTGTGAAGATGTCAGGGCTCTGCCCTGTGAAGATGTCAGGGCTCTGCCCTGTGAAGATGTCAGGGCCGTAGCCCTGATATCTTCAATCAAAATAAAATAAATGTAACATTCAGTCGTGTAGACCTGAAATCTTCGTCGAAGGCAAATTCAAATGTAAACTAAATAAACTAAGGGCGTAGCCCTGGCATCTTTTTTCATCACAAATAAATAATATGATTCTAGAGCGTAGCGCTGGCATCTTCATGGGCAAAATTAACCCAACCCGTTAACCTCTCCGGTTCTGCACAGGCGGATAGTCTAAGGCCAGCAATGCATCGGTTGACCTTCACGATCGTTATACGGGAAAGCTATTCTTTGTTAAACCCAATCCATGCATTTGCAAAGCATGGATTGCCTGAAAGGCCGACGAAGCACTTATAAAATAAGGCTTGTCGGGATTGACCAATTTAATGTTATATCATTAAATTGGCTAAATATTTATAGAATCGTTATATCTTATTTAACTTTGGGTATCACTCTTTAAAATTTTAGATTATGAGAAACCTATACCTTGTTTTAATGGTGGTGACCAGCCACTTATTGGTTGCACAGAATTATGAAAAATTAAACGGACCCTATGGAGGAGGAACAAAAGTGTATGAAGGAAAAGGTGGTGTACTCTTCCAGTTTTTAGAAGGGAACAAATTATTTTACAGATCTACCGATAACGGAACCACGTGGCGATATTTTAGTTTTCCGACCAATGCCACTTACTATAAGGTGGAAATTGGAGGTGATGGAAATTTATATTATCTGGTGTTCAGCGATCTCTATAAATCAACCAACGACGGAATGTCATGGTCAAAATTATCGCTGCCGGCAAACACATTAGGTGAAAAAATTACAGTGTTAAAAGATGGGACACTAATACTTTATGGCGAAAATCAAATTTTTACCTCCGCAAATAACGGACAGTCGTGGACATTGACAGGTTTTAATGGTGAGGTGAAAAGATTTTTTCCTTCTAAAAATCAGGACTGGGTATTTGCGATAAGTACTCAAAAATTATGGCTATCGAAAGACAAAGGAACCAACTGGAATGAATTTTATGCTGACGCTTTTGGTGTTGATTTATTTTGTTTTGCAGAAGCATCCAATACAAATGTATTGATTGCTGCCAATGAATTTATCTGGCGCTGGGATACCAGTGGTAATCTTCTCGTAAAGAGTAATGTACTCAGAACAACCAACAGCGATGTCCACATGGCATTGGCCACTTCAGGCCGTTTGTTCGCTTATGAATACGACAGAACGTATTATTCAGATGATCTGGGAGTGCAATGGAAAGCATTTCCAACGAATCCTGCGTATCCTTTCGTTTTTCATTCACTGGCTGCTACTTCAGGAAATACGATTTTCGGTGTTAGACAATACGGCAGTCTTTATAAAACTTCCGACAATGGACTGACTTGGAATTTTTCAGCCTATGGAATGCAGGAAGCAAAAGTAATAGAATTGGATTTTATCGCTCCCCGGCAATTTACTGCGTTGACGAATGACGGATTGTTTTTTACCGAGGACGATGGAAAAAACTGGGAATTGATTGCCCGAAGTAAAAGCACCTTAAGTGACCTGAACAAGAATAATGTATCATTGCTTGGCAATGAGTTGTATTACATGGATGGTTCTGATTTGTATTATTTGTCCAATCCAACATCGGGTCCGATCAAAAGAACACATGCGATTTTAAATCAGGGCAAAAGTTTTAACATTCATAGCAATGCCGTTAGCTCCAGTCTTTTCGTATATGATATTTCCGGAATGCACCGGTCTAAGGACAAAGGGATAAGCTGGACAAATATTCAATTACCGGGTGTCCATCAACTTTACAGTTTTCCGAATGGACATTTATTAGCAGCATCAGAGACTTCAGTTTTTCGGTCAGAAGATGACGGTTCAAGTTGGATGAAGGTTTTTGAGTTTCCAGACAAGAATGTTTCATTGTTTACTATAGTAGGCAATGCTTTTAACACTGCCTATATACAAGTTGCAAGTCCTAAAGGAAATCAGCTTTATTATTCAGACGATAATGGACAAAGCTGGACTTTGAGTTCAATACTCAATGGAAATCCATTATCACTGGCGAATCTTTCTCGGTTTGCTTCTTCCAACACAGGACAGTTGTTTTTGCCTTACTCGCTTTCATCCGATAGGATTTATGCTTCTACGGCGGATCGCAAAGGGCTTCGGGCTTTTGGAGATGTGATAGAAGACATTTATGGGGCTTATGTTGGGTCGGATCAAAAATTGTATGTGACTTCCGTTGGATTATTCCGTTCAATACTGCCCGTGAGTTCGACAAAAGTTTTACAGGGACATGCATTTAGCGATGACAATAAAAATTGCAAGCTGGATTTAGGGGAATTGAGTGTGGGTGGCGCTTTGGTCCGTGCATCCAATGCCAGCGAGAACCTTGCTGGAGTTTCGGATGCACTGGGTCGTTTTTATCTGCCTTTGAATTCTGGCGATTACAGCTTAGAAATTATGACTAATAATCATTACTGGAAATCCTGCAAGATAAACGTAAATGCGTCACAATACAATTTCAGCAACATCCTGGATTTAGGAGTCACTGAAGAAAAAATTTGTCCTTACTTGGAAGTTGATGCGCAGGCCAGCTTCTTCCGTCGCTGTTTTGAATCCGATATATCCGTTCATTACTACAATTCAGGAACCGCCATTGCCTCAAATGCCTATGTGGATATTACACTGGATGAATTTTTAGATTATGTGAGCAGTAGTATTCCATTAGTGAGTCAGAACGGGCGCATCTTCAGATTTGATTTGGGAAATCTGGAGCGGTTTACCGGTGGAAATTTTTCCATCAAAGTGAAGGTGAACTGTGATGCCAAATTGGGCGATGGCCATTGTGTGGAAGCTCATATTTATCCGGACAGTTTGTGTGTGCCCTCTTCATTTGCTAAAATCAGAACGAGTGCAGAATGTCTGGGAGACTCCATAAGACTAATCATCCGCAATGTAGGGAACGGAGCCATGAGTGCTGCGAAAAACTGGTGGGTGGCAGATGTGAGCAAACTTTCCAGTAAACTGGATGTGTTTGATTCGGGAACATTTTTTCTGGATGCAGGACAGGAGTATAGTAAGACGATATTGGCGAGAGGTCGCGTGATTTTCAGTGCAGAGCAGGATGAGCTGTATCCGAGCAGTCAATCTTCTACTACGGAAATTATTTCCTGTGCACTGAATCCGGCACCGGGATTGCCCCCACTGCGCATAACGAATCAGGATGAGGAAGAACCCTATATTTCGAAATTCTGTTTGCAGAACCGCGGCAGTTTTGATCCGAACGACATTACCGGATTTCCACAAGGACTCACTGATAGAAAATACATTGACGCCGAACAAGAGTTGGAGTACCTTATTCGCTTTCAGAATACCGGAACCGATACGGCATTTACAGTGCGTGTAGAAAACCAGATCCGCAGAGAGCAATTGGATCTAAGCACTTTTATTCCCGGAGCATCTTCACATCCTTACCGCTACCTCGTCACACCGGAAGGGAAGTTGATGTTCAGCTTCGGCAACATTCAATTACCGGATTCCAACATTAACGAAAAAGCATCGCATGGATTTGTGCAATACCGCATCAGGCCGGTTCAGAAACTGTTGAAAGGCACCAAAGTGTATAACGACGCGACCATCTATTTTGATTTCAATGATGGCGTCAACACCAATGTGGAATTTCATACGTTGGGATTTCCGGTGCAAGTCAATACCAAAGACGAACCTCAGCTATCCATCAACGAACTCGTGTTAAACCCCAATCCTACGACTTCTGAAGTTCGGATTCAGTGGAATCAAACGCAACAGGCATCCTTCTATTATGTGCACATCTATAACGAACACTTTCAAAAAGTGGAAGAACGAAAACTGTTGGATATTGCAAAGTCCATTGATGTAGCACAATTGCCGCAAGGGATGTATTATCTGGTATTGCAAAGTGAAACCGGAGAAATGCTGGGAACCGGGAAGCTGATCCGTAAATAGTGCCACCTTACGAACGTTCGTTAGTTCAATGCTCAATAGCTCCTGAATCAGGGCTTTGCATTGGAAAGATAGATAAAGGGCTAGCTATAAAATAAGGAACATTTCACATACCCTTAAAAGAAACTTAAGGCGGCGGCAACGGCCAATGGGGAGCGGGGAAGGCTTTTGGGGACCTGGAGAAGTGACACTGCTTAACGGGTGGGCATTAAGTTTTTTTTAAAAAAAAACTTAAAATAATTAGCAAAAAATTTGAGACGATGGCTTAATAGGTTTATATTTGTTTCAAACCAGCCGAACCCCACATGGCCATTTGGAAACTTTTGTTTACAAAAAGCAGGAAAGAATTCCAGGCAGAACGCGAATTGCAAGACCTAGGAATAGTCTGTTACATGCCTAAAATCAGAGTCCTGCGCCAATGGTCGGATCGAGTTAAAAGCCTTACGCTTCCGGCCTTTCCGTCTTATATTTTTGTATGTGTCGATGCTAAAGACCGGAATGCTGTATTTGGAGCAAATGGAATTTCGCATTACGTGAGGGTAGGGCAGGACGATGCTGTGGTGGCGGAGGATATTATTCATCAGGTGAAACAGATGGAACGCGGCATGAGTCCGGAAGTGACCTATCGGCTGGAGATAGGAAGTAAAGTTGCGATCACTTCCGGAGTATTTTCGGGATACCGGGCCCGAACGTTGGAAGTGATGGGTCGTAGGAGAATCAAACTAGAATTGGAAGGATTGCAAAATCTTCGTGTGATAGAGATGCCGGTGAGTCAGGTGATGGCTTATTAGGAATCAAATTTTTTTTTATTGAGATCGGTGGGTCTGCAAATTTTATGGGACTCGCTGCGGCGAAGCCGTGTTAATCATAGTCGATTATAAAAATTTGAATCATGAGAACACTATTTAAAACACCCTATAATGAAAGTTTTATGTTTTCCTTTTGTCTTTCAAAAAGAAGACAGAATCGGGCTTCGCCCTGATAAATTTGATATTCAGTGCAATAATTTGATCCGGCAAATTGGTCATGCTCTTTGGAATCCTGAAAACAAATGTTGGCATATTCCTAAGGACGTCATACATTGGAAGAGATGTCAATCATTGTTGAAAGATTATCAACTTTTAGTCATCAAAGAAGGCAGCACGGAAGCAGATCCATTATCGGAAGAATTGAGTGAGTGTTGGGACAAAATGTATACCAACCTGATGGTGAGACGTTATAGTTTAAATACCGTTAAATCATATGGTCATTGTTTTCATTATTTTTTGAGACATTGTTCCGAACGACATCCTCATGAGTGGGAAATTGAAGATATCAAATTATGGTTGAGGTCCCAATTGGAATTGCATGGGTGGTCAGAATCGCATCAAAATTCTATGATCAATGCATTAAAGTTTTACTATGAAAAGTGTCTTGGTATAGAAAAAGAGTTTTGGGAGATAAGGCCTCGTAAGGCCAAAAAATTGCCAGGAACATTGAGTAAACAGGAAGTCAGCAAATTGATCAATTGCACTGAAAACCTAAAGCATAGAACCATTTTGGCCCTTATTTATTCGTGTGGACTGAGGATTAGTGAGTCAATCAAACTGCGTGTAAGAGATATTGATTTTGAATCCAGAAGGGTGTTTATAGTGGCTGCCAAAGGAAAGAAAGACCGATATGTAATTTTGAGTGAAAAGATTTCGGAGTTGCTTCAGGAATATCTAAGTGTTTATAAAAGTGACTACTGGTTATTCGAAGGGATTCATGGAGGTCAATACAGTGTGCGGAGTATTCAAGTGATGTTTCACCGACAGCTGGAACGTTCAGGGGTAGATGCATATGCTACGGTACATACCTTAAGGCATTCCTTTGCGACACATTTATTGGAGAGCGGGATTGACCTGAGGTTTATTCAAAAAGTATTGGGGCATGGGTCTATCAAGACCACTGAAATTTACACCCACATTACGGATATGGATTACCGGAAAGTAAATAATCCGCTGGATGATATGGACATACGCTTTTAATTCGCACGTATGATTTTTAACGCAATATTGCGTATATTTGGATGTTA